>JACRIR010000165.1 GCA_016215705.1 Candidatus Poribacteria bacterium
ATAAAGCATGAGACCTCCGTGTATCTATCTTGGATTCCGGATTGAAAGAACAAACCGCAAAGAGTCGGAGATCCGAGGCTCAAGAGACGCTGATAGAAGCAAAGGAGTCGGCCTCACGGATGTCATGAATCGTATCAGTTGGAGGTATGAAAAGCAAGATTCTGCGACATTCTCAATTGACGGTTTGACTTGTCACGGATCGAGTTGCTAATATTGGCACAGGCGTATTTATTGCTCGCTGCCGCGGAGTAGCGCCTCGGCGGCAAAAGCAGAGGAAACTGTAAATGGCTAAGGTGTTGTCGCGGGATAAACCGGGTGCAAGAGCGCATCGTTTGAGGCGGCATGAAAACGCCGGAGCGCTCGCCGCCTGTTTCTTCGCTGTGCTGGTTTTTCTCTTTGTGTGCGATGTTGCCGCCATCGCCTTGGACGATGCCTCCCCGAAGCCTTCAGCCGCCGCTGAAGGCGCGGAATCCATTATTACCAAAGAAGAGACCATTGACACTCGAGTCGGTGAGAAGAGGCTGGTGCGAACCGGAGCAAAGATTCTGGATGTATCAGTAACGCGGCCCGATGTCGCGGAAGTGTTTGCCGCTGAGGCCCAGGGAATGATTGTGAGCGCAAACTCGCCGGGCATAGGGAGGGCCATCGTGCGACTGAGTGACGGCGAGCGCATGGCCTACACGATTCGCGTGTACGTGGCCGATCCTGAGAAGTTCGCGGCAGAACTGAGACAAGAAATCGGCGGCATACAGGGCATCAACATCGAGGTCGTCAAGGGCAGGATTCTTGTCGATGGAAGAGTCTTAAGCCTGAATGATATGGATGCGATTGAGAGGGCCATCGGCGACAACCCTTCGATCACAAATCTTACCTCGCTCAGTTCGCGCAATGCCCGGATACTGTCCCGCGAGATAGAGAAGGAGTTCCGCGAATCCGGCATTTATGGCGCTCGTGTCGAGGTCCGAGGCAACAGGGTCACGCTTGTGGGCTCGCTGGGTTCCGAGTTACTAGTGAGGAAGGCTGAGCGGATTGCCTCAAGCTATACGACCAAATTTGACAATTTGATAAAGATTGCACAAGATTCGCAGGCCGGGAAAGCGCGCGCGAAATGAACCGCGGACGCGAGAATCCTTTCCGCAAAATCCCGCCAGATTATCACATCATCTCGAGCTCGATTTCGAGGAGTAGCGCGTTCTCCGGCGGCAGAGGCAGGATGTTGAGCCTGACTCCGTCCTTCTCGGTGGTGACCACATATTCGGCGCCGACTCGTTTGCGGACGGCTTGTATTCTCTCGACATCGGAGGGTCGGTACCAATAGTGGTCGTTGAACCTGAGTGATTCCACGACGTTTGCGCCGAGTCGCTCGACCGTTTTCTCAAATGCCTGCGGATTCCCGATACTTGATAGCGCGATAACGCGCTTTCCTGAGAGACAGTCGCGGGGCATCTCCGTCTGTTCCTTCAGTTTGATCAGCCTTTTTGGGCAGTGCCTGCTTTTGAGTATCTGCGCGGCCGGGTTGATTCGGTCCAACACGCGGATGACGTGTTCGGAACTTGACTCGTCAGCGCGTGTCAGGAGGAAACAGGTTGCTCGCTTCAGCGCCGAAAGAGGCTCGCGCAAGAGGCCTCTAGGTAGAAGACGCCCATGTCCAAACGGCGCCGTGCAGTCGATGACCACAATGTCTTCGTCCCTCGCAAGAGCGACGTGCTGAAAACCGTCGTCGAGCACAATGACCTCTGCGCCGAACTTCTCGATGCCAAAGCGCGCGCCCTTTGCCCTGTCGCCGCACACCACAACCGGAACTCCCGGAAGCTTCCGCGCGATGAGAAAGGGCTCGTCTCCGGACTCCCGGGGTGAAAGGAGAATTCCAGAGTCGTCCGATACGGCCAGCGGTTCATCGGCCGGCGTCGTGCGGCCATAGCCTCGACTGAGCACGATCACGTTTCGGCGTTCCTCCGCAAAACGACGCGCAAAATATATCGCGGCCGGCGTTTTGCCGGCGCCGCCGGCCGTGATATTTCCGACGCTGACTACCCTGGCGTTCACCCTGCTCTGTCGCTTGAGGCCGATTCCGTATGTGGCCCGCCTTATCTCATATCCGAGACGATAAAGGCCGGAGAGGGCTGATAGCGCGGCCCGGCCGGCGGATGCGCCTATCCCCTTCTCCTCGCCCGAAATGATTCTCATGTAGAGTTCCCGATTCATGAAGGTATAGAAGAAGGATTTCTGATTCCCTGTGCGAATGAATTCGCGCCTACAGCAGGTTCCTCCGGCCGGGCCGGAGAATCGTTACACCCGGCGGATGAAAAGCTTGCCCGGCAGTTGCTGTATCAATCCCCTAATCTCGAGCGTCACGAGCGAACTTGCCGTTTGCGAAGCGGTCAGGTCGCACGTTTCTCCTATTTCGTCTATGTGGGAGGGTGTCATCGAGAGGAAGTTGAAGACCTTCTTCTCGTTCGGCGACATGGGCGCGGGGGTCCGTACTTCCTCTTCCACATGGTCTTCACGCCCGGTCATCTGTATACCGACGAGATTACGCTCGACTTCCTCTATGATATCGTAGATGTTCTCGACGAGTTTCGCGCCATCCTTGATGAGTTTGTGGCAGCCTTCGCTATATGGTGAAAAAATGTTTCCCGGAATCGCAAAGACCTCTCTCCCCTGATCGAGCGCGTGTCTTACCGTAATCAGCGCGCCACTCTTGCGCGGCGCCTCGATCACCAGCGTCCCGAGCGAAAGCCCGCTGACGATGCGGTTGCGCATGGGGAAAAAACGAGCATCGGGCTGGGTTCCCATGGGAAATTCCGAAATGAGGGCGCCGGAAGACGGAATCTGGTCGTAAATCTTCTGGTTGGCCTTCGGATAAACCACGTCTACACCCGAGCCGAGAACGGCGATCGTGCGCCCGCCTCCGGCGAGAGCTCCCTTATGGGCTGCGGCATCGACCCCGTAAGCGAGCCCGCTCACGATGCAAAAGCCCATTCGCCCGAGGTCTTCCGCGAACTTCGCGGCCGCCATCTTGCCGTAGTGAGTGGCCCTCCTCGAACCGACGATGCTGATCGCGTTGGCGTCACCCGGGACAAGGGCGCCTTTCACGTAGATGATCGGCGGCGGATCGGGAATGGTCTTCAAACGTTCCGGATAATCAGGGTTGCCGAAAGTGATGACTTCGACGCCGTTCTTCTCGATGAGTTGAAGGGTCTTGTGAAGCTCGACTTTGCATCCGGCCGTAATCGCCTCGATGACCGAGCCGTTGATCTCGGGCACTTTGCGCAACATGGAAGCTGAAGCATCAAGGGCGCACCTTGCACTGCTGAAGTGGTCAATCAGTCTGAAAAAGGTCTTCGGGCCTACGCCGGGAACAAGGCTGAGTTCCAACCAGTCGAGGATTTCATCTCTCATAATGCAGGGATTATACAGGAAAGGACGCGCCAACTCCAACGTCAACGGAAGGCGCATGGAATCCATCGACTAGCCGCGCTCATTCGGGGACACCATGCGGCATGGTGTCCCGGAACAAGCTCTCACGTGCGGATGGACGATGAGGATCAGATAAGGCCGCGCAATCTGAGGGAGAGGTCCTTCGGGCTCGTAGCGAACTTCAGCGCCGTTTCCTCGGATACCTCCTCGGCCTCCCAAAGTTCATAGAGATGTTGGTCGAACGTCTGCATTCCGTAGGTCTCACGGCCTTCTTTCATCAAGGAGAGGATTTGTGATGCGTCGGCAGCCATTTTTATCCGCTCTTTGACGAGAAGAGTGGCTATCAGGACCTCGACGGCCGCGATTCTTCCGGCTCCGGACTTGCGGGGAACGAGTCTCTGGGAGACGATTGCTTTCAAACAGTTGGCAAACTGGTTGCGCACCTGCAAGTGCTGCGAGGGCGGGAAGAAATCGGTGATCCGGTAGACCGTGTCGATGGCGTCGGGCGTATGCAGAGTCGAGAGGACCAAGTGGCCCGTTTCCGCCGCCTGCATGGCCGCGAAGACGGTCTCAGCATCACGCATTTCACCCAACATAATCACATCGGGGTCCTGGCGCACGACCGCGCGCATCGCATCAGAGAATGAGTTTGTGTCGATTCCAAGTTGGCGCTGCGTGACCATTCCCTGCTTGTCGATATGGACGAACTCGATCGGGTCCTCAATAGTCACCATGTGCTTGGGGAAGTGGGTGTTTATGTACGTTATCATCGCGGCGAGCGTCGTGGATTTTCCGCTTCCGGTAGGCCCCGTGACCAACACCAACCCTCTTGGCGCCTTGCTGATTTCCTCGAGCACGAGCGGGAGTTTCAACTCACGCACCGATGGGATTTCAAACGGGATCAGCCTGAAGACTATCCGCACGTTTCCCATTTCACGGCAGATATTCACGCGAAACCTTGACAACTCGGACACCGCATACGATACGTCCAAATCACGGCGCTTTCTGAAGAGCTCCATTTCCTCGTCGGTGAGAATCTGCCGTATCACTTCATCAATATCTTTGCGCGTAAGTGGCGAATAGTCGAGTCTTACCAGGCGGCCATCAAAGCGGATAATGGGAGGGTTGCCAGCCTTGAAATGGATATCGGAGCCGCATTGGCCGACCACGGTGTGGAGCAACGCATGCAGGTTCATGGGTGGTCCTTTTGCCGGTCGTGGCAGTTGTTACTCGGCGCAAACGGAGAATCGGGAACATCCGACAATCCAACACTGCGAGGGCGCGATGCCGCTGCGGCGAGGCGCCCTGATAGAAGAACAACGAATCTCTTCGAGATTGCAGTTGTCGGACAAAAGTATTCTCCCTCTTCAGACTAGTGAGCAAGACTCGTGCCACTCCTTTTCCAGTCCCCGGCAGATTTCGACTATCTCGTCGATTGTGCCTGCATGATTTATCTTATCCCTTGTGGCCGCAGCGTTTTTAAGTCCTTTGATATACCATGCGGCGTGTTTTCGCATCCTGAGCGCCGCCCGTCCCCTTTCATCATGATTGGCCGACAACGTGCAGTGCTGCGCAAGAATGCGCACCCTTTCATGGGGGGTCGGCTCCGGAGGCAAGGCCCCTGTTTCCAGGAATTGTGTTGTTCGGCTGAGAATCCAGGGATTACCTCTCGCCGCTCGAGCAACCATCACGAGGTCGCACCCTGTTTCATTCAGCATTCTTCCGGCGTCCTCCGGCGAGCACACGTCGCCGCTTCCGATGACCGGAACGTTCAGATTCTCTTTTAGCAGCCGGATCAGGCTCCAATCGGCGCGGCCGGAAAAACCTTGCGCCTTCGTGCGCGGATGAATGGCAATCGCCGACGCGCCGGCCTCAGTCACTGCTTGCGCCACTTCGAGAGCATTTATTGAATTTGCGTCCCATCCGGAGCGCAACTTCACGGTTACGGGCAGGCCGGTTGCGCGCGCGGCGGCCCTGACGATATCCGCCGCCAGTTTTGGAGTGCGCAAAAGGGATGCGCCCGACGCGTGGCCGGCCACTTTCGGAACGGGGCAGCCCATGTTGATATCGATGATGTCGACGGGATAAGTATTGAGCATCCCGACGGCCCTGGCTATCGTCTCAGGGTCGCCTCCGAAAATTTGAACCGCCAGCGGACGTTCCACCGGGTCGGAGGCGAGCAGATCGAGCGTCCTTTGACTCCCGAGACACAATGCTTTTGCGCTGATGAGCGGGATGTACACAAGCGCTGCGCCAAAGGACTTTGCTATCAGCCTGAACGCGAGATCGGTGATGCCGGCCATGGGAGCAAGAGCAACCTGACCGGCCACTCCGACCGGCCCTATTTTCGTCTCGACTTTATCCATTGTCATTCCAAGAGAAAATCATTTATCGCTGATGCGTAGGGCGCGGCATGGCCGCAGCCAAACAGCACATATCGGGCGCGATGAATCGCGCCCCAGAAAATCGGGGACACGATGTCGCATCGTGTCCCCGATTTTCTTCATTCATGTCTGAGGGACGCAATTCATCGCGCGCTTGAAAGAGCAAATTCATTCACACATGATAGAGCGAAGAATTTCATAAGATTGCGCCAATGAATTCGGCGCTTACAGCCATATGTTCGGGAAAGCCTCAGTTGTCCGACAACCTCAAGTTCGGCGAAGCGTTGAGCGTCATGTCGGCCAGGTGGCCGCCAATGTATCTGTAATAGCCCGCCGAGGCTATCATCGCCGCGTTATCCAGAGTGAGATCGATCGGGGGCGCGAAAACCTCGCATCCCGCCCGTTCCCTGATAGCCTCTCTGAGCGCTCTATTCGCCATGACGCCGCCTGCCAGCGCCAACTGTTTTGCGCGCGTATCGACTACGGCGCGCCGCGCTTTTTCCGCAAGCACGTCGGCAATTGCGGCCTGGAAGCCGGCCGCTATATCGGGAATCCGTTCCGAGACGTCGCCGGTTTTCCTGAGGTCATCAAAACAATATAGCACCGCCGTTTTGAGCCCGCTAAAGCTGAAATCAAGGCGGGAGTCACTTAGCATGGGACGGGGAAAAGCGAACGCCCGCCGGTTACCTTGAGCGGCGAGCCGTTCGATCACGGGTCCGCCGGGATATCCGAGACCCAGCATCTTTGCGACTTTGTCGAACGCTTCTCCTGCGGCGTCATCGCGGGTGCGTCCCAGAATCCGGTACTTGAACGATTCCCGGCATTCGATCAGATCGGTATGTCCGCCGGAGGCCACAAGCGCGACGAAGGGGAAGCGGAGACGGTCATCGACAATGATGTTTGCATAGATGTGGCCTTCAAGGTGATGGACGGGGATGAGCGGCTTACGCCCGACGTAAGCCAACGATTTGGCGAAACTGACGCCGACAAGAAGAGAGCCCACCAACCCGGGCCCGGCCGTCACTGCAACCGCGTCGATCTGATCGAGAGAACATTGCGCCCTCGCAAGGGCAGAGCGAAGCAGGGGCGCTATGACCCTGAGATGGGCCCTCGAGGCGAGTTCCGGAACAACTCCTCCGAAGCGGGCGTGGAGCGGAATTTGTGACGCCACTTCATTCGCAAGTATTCTCCGGCCGTTCTCTACAATGGCCACTCCGGTTTCGTCGCAGGATGTCTCGATCCCGAGTATCAGCATCATTCCGCTTCACTTGGCAAGCTCAGAAGCATAGACGAGCTCGATACCTTCTTTGTCAACGATGGGAAACATCTCCTTCAGAGCCTGGATCGTGGCGGGGTGGACGTGGCAGATTCCGATCGCTTGTCCTTTTCGGTTCGCTTCTTCAATCAGCAGATGGATTCTCTCCTTGATATATTCGACGTCCTTCTCGTTGTCCAGGAAAAGATCGTTTTCAGCGGCCCTGAGGCCGAACTCCTTGCCCACCTTATATGCCACCGAATCGCTTGCGGTGCGGCTGTCAATGAAGAAGATGTTTTTTCCTGCCAGGTAGCGCATGACGTTTGACATTGCCTCCGGATTTCGCGTCATTTTTGAGCCTTGATGATTGTTGACGCCGGCCACATAAGGAATCGACCCGAAATCGGCATCCATCATCGAATAGAGTTCTTGTTCACCCATTCCGGTAGTAATTATTCCGGGGTTGCGCGCGAGTGTTTCATCGGGCTCCATTGGAAGGTGCATCATCACTTCGTATCCCATACTGTGCGCTGTCTGCGCGATCTTTCTTGAATACCGGAGTTGAGGGAAGACTGCAATGGTCATGGGGCGGCGCAATTCCAGAAGCTCGAGCGCGCGTTTCTTGTCGTAGCCTACGTCATCCACAATCAGGGCCACCTTGGGACGCTCCTCGCGCCAAAGTCCCTTGGGGATCGAGGCAATGCGTTTCTGCTGAAGCAGCATTTGATAGACGGGAAGTCGGTCGTAGTACACCGAGAACCGGATTTCTTCGTGAGAAGCGCCTTCCTCTTTCTTGCTTTCTTTGACTGCAAAAACCGGTTTGTTCAGGCTCCTTTGGAGTGTCTTCTTCAAGGCGTTGAGCGACTGCGAGTCGTCCACTGCGACCACAACCTCGATCTGTTCCCAGTTGACGCCGCCGTTCTTCTTGGGGACATAGTTCTTTTGTATTTGCGATGACTTGATGTTGGCAGCCTCCAGATTTGCGGAAACGATCGAGTCTACGCGTTTCGCTGCAAGCGAGACGTTTGGCCTCATAAGCAGTCGCGTGAGGCAATAGGCGCCGGTAAGGATGAAGGCGAGAGAGGCCGCCAGCAGCATTACTTTTGTGTTTTTGTTCAAGTTCAACTTATACATAATCGCACCAAATCAATCTTCCGGTTTCTCATGAAATCGGGCCGTCATCCATTTTGTGTCCGGAGATAGCGGCCTCCTGATATCAATGTGTCCTGCGAGCGTCTCTGTTTCCTCTCCTTCGATCAGTATCTGCACTTTATTTATCCCCCGGAGGTTCTCGGTCACTGTGTTGACAATGGAGTAAACCGTTGCAAGTTCCCCGGCTGAGCCTCCCGGGTGGTTGGTCTGAAGCTCGCGCGTGAAATCAAGAATCAAGGTGTCGCCTAATTCATATGCGCTGAGCAGGCGGACACCCGGAGGGATACTGGCGAAATGGTCTCCCGATTCCGGTCCCTTTATGAGTTCGGAGATAATCGCCGCTCCATCCACGGCGCCACCCGCACCAAGGTCCACGCTGCGTTTTTCCGCGACCAGGCCGGCCGCGTCCTCATCCATGAAATAGAGTTTGACGGCGCGCTCCTTCATATCAGGCGGAGGAACAGGGGCCTGAACGGATGCGCGTCTTCCCGGCGGATGCGAAAACTCCTTCAGGAGCTTGAAAGCGAAACCAGCCAACACCATTACAGCCACCGCCCACAAGACCGCCAGAGCTATTTTCAAGGAGCGTCCCTTTGTCACGGGCTTGACTCCTGATTCACCAGACCGAGTTTCGCCTCATAACGCTCCTTGAAGGTTGTTACCGCCGCCTCCAGGCATTCAGCGCACTTGTTCTTGAAGTCTTCCGTCTTGAGTCTAGACTCCTCGGAACGATTCGATATGAAGCCGACTTCGACGAGGACAGAGGGCATCGCGACGCCGGAAAGAACGATGAACCGAGCCTGTCGCACCCCACGATCCCGGGTGTCGAGACGTTTGCCTAACTCCTCCTGCGTTATGAATGCAAGAGCGCTGCTGTCGGCGATGAATTCCGCGTATTGCAGGTCCCACAGTATGCTTGCGACCGAGGTTTCTTCCGGCCCATCCGTATCCTCAAGGTTCACCACGGCGTTCTCGAGGGCGGCCGTTGCCTCAGCGCCGGGGTCTACCGCGTCAGAAACGTAGTAGGCTTCGAATCCCCCCACACTCGGGCTGACGTGCGAATTGGTGTGAATGCTTATGAACAAATCGGCGGGCGCCCCGTTTTTGGCGCGATTCGCAATTACGGTCCTTCCTCTGAGCGACACAAAAGAGTCATCGGAGCGCGTGAGGGTAACTCTCACTCCGGCGGCCTCCAGGCGTTCTTTAAGCTTGAGCGCAATACTCAGCGTGACGTCCTTTTCCAGCAACCCGCCACGTCCTCCCGCGCCGTGGTCCTTGCCTCCGTGGCCGGGGTCGATAACGACTGTCGTGAAGGGCGTCGTTCCGCGGGCTATTTCCGGTTCCTGGTCGGCCCATGCTCCCGATTGCACGGGTAGATGAGCGCTTGCGCGAAGATCGGCCAATACGCCCGGAGCGGCGGGTTTGACGTCGACAACAATCCTCGCCGGCTCATCATACTTCTGCGTCTCATATTCGAAATCGTCCACATTCGTTCTCACGATGACGCTGGCGCCGGAACCAGTCCGGCCAACCTCTATCCGTTTTATGAATCGGTCACCGACCTCTATGGGAGCCGCCGCCTGTCCGACGCCCGTTTTGGGAAAATCTATCTCCAATGCGGCAGCGCCCTCGATATGCTTCAGCTTGACATCGCCTACATTGCCACTCTTTGAAAGGTTGATCACGAGTCGCGTGAAGTCGGGATACGAGACATGTCGAACTCCTTCAATCCGGCTTCTCTCGTCACGCTCGATACGCGGCGTGGCCAAGAGCCCGGTCGAGATTTCTTTGGCGGTAACGGTTCGCCCGAGCAACCGTGAGAAAAGCGCCGTCGCGTCCGCAAGCGACATTGTCACGGCGTCGTTGGCCGCGACAACCGGCGTCGCGAGGGTCAGCAAATGACCGTCGATCCGCGCATGTTTTGCCCCAATGAGAATTTCGGCGCAGTGATTCTCCCGGGTGAGCAGGAGTTTCCCTTCAGCCGGTTTCCAATGTGTCGTCACATCCAAACCTCGCGCCGCCTCCGGGAGTGAGACTCGCTCGTCTGCAAAGGCGCTCGAAGGCGGCGCTTCAGCGAAAGCTGAAGGAAAAGGGCTGAAGATCAATCCGAAAGCCAGAAAGACCGTCAGCGCCGCCGACTTCTCAAGAAACCGCATACAAGCCACGGCGCATTTTTTCATTGCCACTCCCATCTAACCGTCTTTTTCAAGGGGGAAAAGTCAACGTTCCCCCCTTCCGTCATGCAGGAGGAAGGGGGGACCGCACATATCGGATACTTTTACGCTTTCTTATTTTCAACAAAGCGTCTAATTCGGTGGAGGCGGGGGGAATCGAACCCCCGTCCAGAGATACCACCTCATGAGCGTCTACATGCTTATCTCATGCTTTGTTCTCGCGGCATGCGGCTCCCGTGAGAAGGATCCGCATGCCGCCAGCCTGTTAATTTTCGCATCGACGGGCCAGGCGCTCCGCCGCCGCTATCCTGCTAATCGGCGGTCTTTCCCCGCCCGCAGGCCGGCGGAGAAGACCGGGCAACCTTGTTAGGCAGCCATTGCTAGATGATTGTCTGCAATTACATTTTTTCCCATCCGTTTAACGAGTGGTCGGGGACCTCGGCATGCGACCCAGGAAGCGGACTATCACTGTCGAACCCATTTCGCCCCCAAAGTCCGCTGAAGGAAATCATCTCTCCTTCAGGTCACGTTCCATTTCTCTTTCAGCATCCCTCCTCTTTATGGCGTCTCTCTTCTCATACTCGCGCTTGCCGCGGGCGAGACCAATCTCTACCTTTGCGCGGCCGTGCGCGAAGTAGACTTTCAAAGGGACCAGCGTAAGCCCCTTCTCCTCAGTCTTCCCTGTCAGCCGCTTAATCTGTTGTCTGTGAAGCAACAACTTCCGGTTGCGGAGAGGATCATGATTCTGGATATTCCCATGAGAATACGGGCTTATATGGGCATTTACCAGGAAGACCTCTCCGTTCTGAACCTTTGCATAACTATCCTTCAGGCTTATCCGACCCTCTCGAAGGGATTTTACCTCGGTCCCCTTCAAAGCCATGCCGGCTTCGACGGACTCAAGAATCTCGTAATCCCTTCTGGCTTTGCGATTTACTGCGACGGTTTTTTCACTCATATGGTCAACATATAATAATACCACAAAGAAGGTCTGAATTCAAGCTAATTGCGGGATCGTCGCATGTTGTAAGACATTGTGGAACAAGATGTTATATCTTATTCTGCGTTTTGGAGCGCCGAGAATTCCGGGAACCCGTTACCAGTTCACCTGAGAAAGAATATTGTTAAGGATTTGTTTGTCCTGGGATTCCGCGACGACGACCACGGATTCCGACGACTTGACTTTGCGTTTGAGGGAGGAGTTGGTATCTGCGGTTGCAAGACGGCGACTGAGATAATGGGCTGCATCTTCGGATTCGCAACTGTAGTATTGCAGCATTGCTCTTTCGCGATTTACTATGAATTCCTGCAGAATGATTCCCTGAATCCTGACGCCGTATTTCTGTTCGAGTGCGGCTACTTCCCGGCGAGGCAAGTATCTCTCTCCCGTCAGGGTCCATTCTCCGGGCAGGCTGTCAGCCCTGATCTTAAGGAGATGAGCCGGATCGGGTTCGAGCATACGAGCAAGCTTGTTTTCGAGGTCTTTTTTTGTGGCGGCCAGTTGCACAATAACGCCATTCTTCGTAATGACAAGGCTTTTGTCTGCGTCGGTCGCCACCAGCTTCGAGTATCCGAAATCGAGCCATTCATCGCCGGCCGGGACCATATAGTTCACCTTCGCTTGTTCTTGTCCGTATGTGATGCTCTGGTTAACGAGGGCGACGAGAGGGAATCCGATCCTCACGCGCGCGTTGCGAACCTGGGAGGTGGAAGCGCGGGTTTCACGGGTGATCTTCATGCCTTGGGGAAGCGAATCCGCGGTAAGCTTCACTTGAGAGATCGCATCCCTTTCCGCGTTGTCTTCAGAAATCGCTTTGCGTTCCGCTTTTGTCCCCCATGGAATTGAAGAGCAACCGCAGAGAACCAATGATATTGCCACCGGGAGAAGTTTCCTTTTAGCCAGTTCAATCATTTGTCGCTACCCTTCTGTGCGCCGCAGGCGGCTTGATTGTGTTCCACGGGCGCATGCCGGCGCCTTCGGTCCGGGCGTCCAGATATCGTTTTATCCGGTCTCCGAATCCCCGCATGGCTTCGGCCGCGGAGTCTCCTTCAGCGACCCTTTCAGCAAGAAAGGCCACACGCCGGTCGCCGCGGGCAAATGCGCACTGCAGTTTTGCCATGCGAGGACTTTCAATGATCAGGCGTGTGTTTGGAACGCGGGTAACACCCCGGCGCAATATCGCGGCGCGTTTCGAAAGCACGGAAGTATCCGCGAACGGAGCGTATTGCCAGGGAGTAAAAGGCTTTGGGACAAACGGGTTCACGCTCAGGGTCAGACTTCCGACTTTTCCGAGACCCTTTGCGGCTTGTTGCATTTTCCTCTGCACTTTCGACACAAGGGCGGTAATCGCCTCGACATCGTTGTCTTCCTCACCGGGAAGGCCAATAATAAAATACAGTCGGAAATGGATGATATGGTGTCTGAGGGCCATATCGGCTGCGGCGAGGAGCATCTCCGCCGTAATGTTCTTTCCGGTGAGAGCGGCGAGCTTTTCAGAGCCGACTTCCGGCGCGAGGGTGAGTGTCCGTTGCGACGCCGCTTTCATGCCTTCGAGCAAATCGTCGGTAATCGAGTCGGCGCGAACGGACGAGACCGAGAATCCGAGACCCATCTGCAGGAGAAAATCAAGCAATTCTTTCCTGTGGGGGTAATCGGCGAGGTCGGAGGTCACAAGCCCAATCCTGTTTGACAGTGGCCGGGCTGCGCGAATCTGAGTTGTGAGCGAATCAAGCGACCTGACGCGTCTCAGATATGTGTAGCAGGCAGAACAATACTTGCATCCTCTCCTGCATCCCCGGCCGAGTTCCACAAGAAACATGCCTGCAAACTCGGTTTCGCGTGTGATGATAACAGAAGAGCACGGATGTTTGTCAAGGTCGGCCACGATTCTGGGGGCTATGGGGAGGCCGTCCCCGCGTCTGGCTTCCATGCGCATCAACGTCCCGTCGTCTGAATAGACCGGCGAAAAAAGAGACGGCACATATGCGCCCGGGATGCGAGAGAGATTGTGGAGCAAGGGCTCCTTTCTCAACCTGTATTTACGCGCATCCAGGACGGTGTCCACCACTTCGAGAATCAGTTCCTCGCCCTCGCCGATAGCGCAAAGATCGAAGTAATCGGCAAGCGGCTCAGGATTAGAGAATATGCAAGGACCTCCGGCAATAACCAGAGGATGCAGTTCATTGCGGTCGCAGGTTCTCAGGGGGATACGGGCGGCGCGCAGCGCCTTGAGGACGTTGGGATAGTCGAGCTCGAAGGAGACGGAAAAAGCAATGATGTCGAAATCTCCGAGGGGGGCCCCGGTCTCAAGCGACCTGCCAATCAGCGGTTCTTCGCAGAAACTTCGCTCGCAGGAACAATCTTTCCTCGCATTCAGGATCGAATAAAGCGTGTGAACGGCAAGGTTGGACATACCTGTATGGTAGGTGTTCGGGAAAACGAGGCAAACTCTGAGCGGCGCGGTTCGCTTTATGATCGCGCCGTTTTCATTCGATAGTCTTGCCTTGCGGTATCTTTCCAGGTCATGCGCGCTCGTTTTCATTCACCAGCCGATGCGAGTGCGAATTCATCCGCACAGAATACGACCGCCGGCGCAATAAACCGTGGTCTCACAAATAAAAGGCAATCGTTGCGCAAAACGCGGTCGAATGGATTCGACTTCACGGGGAGTTTGTCCCGTTCAGCAGGAGCGCACAGCCGTGCGCCCCCACAAGTGTAAACCAATGGTGGAACAGATTCATACACGTCAGTCGGCTTTTCCCCGGGGCGCGGCCACGGGCATTCTTTGCAGCCCTTTCCTGCGGATGAACGTAGGTATCTCCAGATTCTCTCTGAGGATTCTCTCGCTGCTCTTCGCAGGCAACACCTTCATCTTCTTATTGGCGCCCGCATGCCTGACGAAGGCGGGAGTATTGCCGAGCTCTTCTATGGAGAACAGTTCCATGGGTTTGCCCGGCTCATGCGCGGTCTGCTGCCTGGCCGCTTCCTCTTCGGTCTGGAAGCCGGTGGCAATCACCGTCACCTTTATTTCATTTGTAAGGTCGGGATCGATGACCGCGCCGAAGATCACATTTGCCTCCTGGTCGGCGGCCCTCGAGACAATGGTTGCGGCTTCGTTCACCTCGTAGAGAGAGAGGTCGGTGCCGCCCACTATATTGATGATAACACCCTTGGCGCCGCTCATATCGGAGTTCTCAAGCAACGGCGATGAAATGGCCTTTTTTGCAGCCGCGATGGCGCGCCCTTCGCCCGAGGCCGAACCGACCCCCATGAGCGCCGACCCCTTTCCCGACATGATCCGGCGGACGTCGTTGAGATCGAGGTTGATGAGTCCCGTCATCGTTATCAGGCCGGAGATGCACTCGACGCCTTGCCTCAGGATGTCGTCGGCCATGCGAAAGGCCTCCACGATGGTCGTATTTTTGTTTATCATCTCGACCTCGAGGAGCTTTTGATTCGGCACGACGATCAAAGTGTCGACGCATTTTTTCAACTCCTCGATGCCCGCCTTTGCGTTGTCGTGCCGAGGCTTTCCCTCGAAATTAAACGGCTTCGTGATGATTGCGACTGTCAGCGCCCCCATGCTCTTTGCCACTTCGGCGATGACCGGGCCTGCGCCGGTCCCCGTGCCGCCGCCGAAACCGGCCGTCACAAACACCATCTCTGCTCCCTTCAGCGTCTCTCGAATCAGCTCCACGTCTTCGAGAGCGGCCTGTCTTCCGGTCTCGGGATTGCCGCCCGAGCCGCGGCCATTTGTGAGGACAGCGCCGACTTGCATTTTGACGGGCGCCCGCGAGCGTGTGAGCGCCTGGGAGTCAGTATTAACCGCGATAAATTCGACTCCGGTTATCTTGGCCTCGATCATGTGGTCTACCGCGTTGTTGCCGCCGCCGCCCACACCGATCACAATAAGACGACCGCCCGCATTGGGTTCATCTATAAATTCAAAAGCCATTTTGTCAAGCCCTCCCGAAAGATTCCACTAGAGATTTATCTTGAACCATTGTTTCATTCGCCCGATGAGTTTTCCTACCGGAGAGCCATTATCATTCCTGTTGCCGCGCCGCATGAGACCATAGCGCGCGAGGCCGGTGACAGTGGAATAGAGAGGATCATCGAGTTTGTTGAAATCCTCGATGTTCTCGATGTACCGCGGTCTCCCTAACCTCACCGGACATCCGAATATTTCCTCGCTCATCTCGGTAACGCCGGGAAGGAGCGCGGCCCCTCCCGTGAGGACGATCCCGCCTGCGATAAGTTCCGCGTAACCGGTAAGCTGAATTTCCATTTGAATCAGGCGCACCAATTCATCCATCCGGATTTCGATTATCTCGACGAGTTCTCGAAGCGGAATCTCACGGTCGCGCCGGTCCCCCACGCTGGGCACCGCGATTGTCTCGCCGTTCCGAACCATAGAAAGCAGGGCGCATCCGTGCGTCTTCTTGATGGCTTCAGCCTTCTCGTGCGGCGTGCGCAGGCCGACCGAAATGTCGCGAGTCACGTGTTCCCCGCCGAGACTGATGACCTCGCTGTGTCGTACGGAGCCGTTCAGATAGATGACGATATCCGAGGTGCCGCCGCCGATGTCCACTACCGCCACACCGAGATCCTTCTCGTCATCAGTCAGGATCGATTCCGCAGAGGCGAGGGGTTCGAGGACAACGCCTTCCATGTCGAACCCGGCTCGGTTGACACTTTTGATCAGGTTCTGCACGGAAGTGACCGCGCCTGTGATTATGTGAACGTCCACCTCGAGGCGCACGCCTAACATGCCGAGCGGGTCGCGGATGCCGTCCTGACCGTCGATTATGTAGCCGTAAGGGAGAACGTGGACGACTTCTCTGTCGATAGGGATCGCCACGGCCTTGGCGGCTTCTATGGCCCGGCGCACGTCCTCTTGCGTTATCTCCCTGTCATGTTTTGCCACGCCGGTCATTCCGCGGCTGTTCAAGCTCTTGATGTGTCCGCCGGAAATGCCGATGACGACGGAGTTCGCCTCGAGGCCAGCCTGGGTCTCTGCTTCTTCGATGGCCTGCTGGATGGCGGCAATGGTCCGCTCGATATTTACGATGACTCCTTTTCTCAAACCCTCGGACTTGCTCTCGCCAAACCCCAGCACCCTGATTTTCTGGTCGGACCCCGATTCTCCGATAAGGGCGCATATTTTGTTCGTTCCAATGTCAAGACCTACCACCGGGGTTTCTCTTGCCATGATTGCTCCCTCACCTGCCTTCCGCTTTTCAAGCTCACGCCGACTGATTGGATTCAACTCCTAAAGAACGGAGTGTTCAGAACCCCTTCATTGGGGACATCGTGCGGCGAAGCGCCTTTTTTTCGGTGGAACGATGCGGCATCGTATCCCCGAAAAAGGCGAAGTCGCCCGGGGCTCATGTCCCCTTGAATTTTGCGGGCACAATTGAATCGAACCTCATGTCCACCCTTTCCAGATTGACTATCCGAAGTCGTTCGTTCTCGCTTATTGCCTCGGCTATCTTAATCAGTCTCCACAGTTTGTCCTCGAGGTCTTCGCCTGAGCCGAGGAACACGCTTGCGCCCGACTGCTCCGCAACCATGATGATGTTGGACGGATCGTCAATGTTTATTTCCGCCAGCCCAAGTTCCGGCGGCACATTCTTCTCACTCGCAATCCGAATCAACTCGAGAGCCCTGTCGATGCCTTCGACTCCAAGTGTGTCGCCCGGTTTCAGGCCTGCGAGCGCCTTGGCGGTAATGAGAGGCGCACAAATACTGTCTGATGGGTCGAATTGAGCGAGCACTTTGCCTTCCGAATCTATGTAAAGGAGTTCATCCGAGACTGCCACCGCCACCGGTATGCGCTCGGTTATCTCTATATGGACTTCGTCAGGAAGCGCTCTTTCGATTCGCGCCTTGTCCACCCACGGTATTCGCCCGATGGATGCCGCCGTCTCGGCAAGGCTCACCTGAAAGATGTTCATCCCTTCGCCTATTCCCGACTGCGCTATGACTTCCCTGGCGGTCACATGCGTATTCCCGCTGACGGCTATGTGCGAAATCGCAAACGTAGGAGATGTATTCAAATGGTGGAACACGTTGGCGCCCACACATACCAGAGCCGTTCCGAACAGAAATAGCTTTACGGCGGCCTTGACAGCGTTCGTGATCCTCTTCTTCCTTGCCATCACAACACGCTGTCGCCGCTTGACTCTCTGGTGGCGCTGCGGAGAGTTTCTGGCGGTTTGAATCATCTTCTTCTCGCCCTGGAATCTGCCCGCAAGAATCCGTCTCGGGTCGCCCTGCTCCAACACGTTGCGCAGAGCGCCCCATCCCATTACCAGCTTCGATTCAGTCTTTGTCGTTTTCTGCGCCACTCTCAATCTCTTCCCAGTATCTCGATTTCCTCTTCGAGCTCGATTCCCGCCGAGCCGCGGACGCGGCCCTTGATTTCAGATATGATCCTCATGACATCGGCGGCGGTGGCCGAACCTGCGTTTATGATAAAGTTGGCGTGAACGTCTGAGACCATTGCGTCCCCGCTCATGTATCCCTTGAATCCGAGCGCGTCGATCAGCGCGCCGGCATGGCAGCCGGTAGGATTCTTGAAGACGCACCCCGCGCTCTTGAATCCGACGGGCTGGGTCTCGGCCCTTCGCGCCAGGTGTTCTTTCATCCGCGCGCGTATGGTTTCGGGTTCGGCGCGCGTCACGTTGAACTCGGCCTCGAGCACGACGCCGAAGGAGGCAATATCGGATTTCCTGTAATCGAAGCTGATCTCGTTTCTCGGGACTTTTCGGGTTTTCCCGGCCCCGGGAGTGTAAATCCGCGCGCCTGCCAGGATATCGCCCATACTCACTCCCCATGCGCCTGCGTTTGCAACGAGCGCTCCCCCGACGCAACCCGGTATGCCGACGCAGAACTCGAGGCCCTGCAAGCCTTTTTCGGCGGCGAATCTGACCGCGCGGCCGAGAGACACACCCGCGCCGGCAATAATGCGTTCGCCCTCCGCCGCCAGGTTCCGGCAGGCGTCGCGCAGGCTTATCACCACGCCGTCAATGCCGCCATCGCGCACAAGCAGGTTCGTACCGTGACCGACCACCCTGTATGGGATATTTTTCTTCTCGCACACGTCGAGTAATGCAAAGAAGTCTTCAAGGGTTTCGGGCGCCGCCCATGCGTCAACGGGTCCTCCTATCCCGAAAGAAGTGTGTTTCGACATGGGTTCATTTGCTTTCAGCGTGCCCTTCATGAGTCCCTTGAGTTCCTCGCAAATATCGTTGTCCATATCCGAAATTCTTGAGCCCGCCAGGCGAGCTTCCTATGATCGATCCGTTTCAAAGGTTTCTCGTTCCGGCCGGCGCGCCGAACTTCCGGTTGACCCGACGCGCGATTTCGTCGGCTATTTTCCAGATGTCGCCTGCGCCGAGCACGAGCACGACGTCCCCCGGCAAAAGTATGGCATCAACGGCGTCGGGCACACTCCACTTATCCTCAAAGAACTCGGCGGCCCCGTGTCCGAGGTCGCGGGCTATGTTCACGATGTTCACGCCGCTCACTCCCGGCATCGGTTCTTCGCGCGCCTTGTATATCTCGGTTACAAACAGTTTGGAGGCCGGCAGCAGTGACTGTGCGAATTCTTTCGTAAAGAACTTCGTCCGACTGTACAAATGCGGCTGGAATATCGCGAGGATACGTTTGGCCCCGAAATGCGAAGCCGCATCCAGCGTGGCCGCTATCTCGGTCGGATGGTGCGCATAGTCCTCGACAACCAGCACGCCGCCCGTGTTAGCCTTGATTTGAAGTCTTCGCTCGACGCCGTCGTAAAGGAGAAGCCCTTCGCAAATCTGGTCGAAGGCCATACCAAGCCCGAGGCCGACTCCGATGGCGGCAAGCGTGTTCAACACGTTATGTTTTCCGGCAGCTCTGACTCGCACACGCCCAAGCGACCCGACGGGCGCCAGTTCCTTATTCGCATTCCTCACCTCGAAGGAGGTCTCGATGCGCTCAACGCCGTATCTGCCGTTCTGGAAGGCGGGCGGATTCGTGTGAATCGAGGATGCTTCCAGATCGGCGGGATAGTTTATGGCATAAGTCACATGATTTGCGCGTATCTGCGGCAGGAGGTCGCGAACATTGGCATCCTCCTTGTTAACCACCGAGAACCCGTAGAATGGGATTCGATTGACGAAATCGAGGAATGCCCGCTTTATCGCGTCTATCGTGCCGTAGTACTCGAGGTGTTCGGCGTCCACGCTTGTCACGACGGTGATGGTGGGGAACAGCTTCAGGAAGGAGCCGTCATGCTCGTCGGCTTCGGCCACCAGGAAATCGCCCGTGCCCCAGGACACATTGCTCCCCTTTCGATTGAGGATGCCGCCGATTATGGCCGTCGATTCTATGTCGGCCTTCTCGAGGATGGCGGCGATCAGCGAGGTCGTCGTGGTCTTTCCGTGGGTTCCCGCCACGGCGATGGCATTCGGCTTCAACCTCATCAAGTCCGCCAGCATTTCGCTTCGGGGGATACAGGGAATCTTTGCCGCTTGGGCCGCGAGTAATTCTGGATTATCTTTTCGTATGGCGGCGGAATAGACTACGATGCTTGCCCCTTGAACGTTCTCCGCCAAGTGGTCTTTGTAAAAGACCGCGCCGAGTTTTTCGAGACGGTCGGTAATTGCGCTCGACTGAATGTCAGAGCCTGAAACTTGATAACTCAGATTGAGAAGGATTTCGGCGAGGCCGCTCATGCCGATACCTCCGATCCCCACAAAATGGACTTTCTTGACGGGCTTAATCACTTACTTTCTCCGCTTCTCTTCACTTATTCGAAGACCAGTTCAAACAGAATGTTCACGATTCTCTCTGCCGCATCAGGCTTGCCGAATTGTTTGCTCCGGGACCGCATCAGGCTCAGCGCCTGCTCATTTTGCGAGAGCGCGTTTATCCTGTCGGCCAGCCCCTTTCCCCCGAGTTCGCCGTTCATGATTATCTCCGCTGCGCCGGCCTCGACGACTGCGCGAGCGTTCAGTTCCTGATGCCTGTCCGTCGCATGAGGATACGGCACCAGGATCGCGGGCAATCCGACGGCTGCAATCTCGGCAAGAGTGCTGGCGCCCGCCCGCGACACGACAAGGTCAGCGGCAGTATATGCAATGACCATGTCGTCAATGAACTGAAAGACGACCGCGGAGAGACCAGCCCGGTCGCAGGCGTCTCTTACCCATCGGTAGTCTTCCTTCCCGGTCATGAAAACGAGTTGGAAACGCCTCGGATCAAGATGCGGTAGCGCGTCCACCATCGCAACGTTCAACGAATGAGCTCCACGGCTGCCGCCAAGCAAGAAGACCGTGAACTTGTCCGGATTCAGTCCAAGCTTTCGCCTCGAATCGGCGCGGTCGGCTGTTTCGAGGCGGCGCGGCAGGAAATCGGAGCGGATAGGATTACCCACAGCCCGGGATGTCTTTCCGCGGAAATACTGCGACGATTTCTCGAAGTTAACGGCAAGGACGTCCGCGAAGCGGGCGGCCATGCGATTGGCCTTGCCCGGAACGCAGTTCTGCTCATGTATCACCGTTGGAATCCGCAGAATTCTTGCAGCGAGGACAGGCGGAAGGCTGACGTAGCCACCCGTGCCTATGACGGCCTGCGGTCGGAATCGAAACAGAATAGCCAGCGACTGAACGACCCCTACCGCCGCGCTCAGGGTCGAGCGAAGCTTCTTGAGAACGTTTCCGCTCGGCAATCCCTCGACGATGATTGACCTGAACGGTATCATCTTCTCGGCGGCGACGCGCTCTTCAAGGGATCCCTTTTTCCCGAGATACATGAGCTGGAGATTAGGGTCCCGTCTCTTCAGTTCTTCGGCGATGGCGACTGCGGGGAACACATGTCCGCCGGTGCCGCCGCCCGCAAGCGCAACTTTCATGGAAGTCCTCTATCTTCGTCAACTGCCTAGTGTAGTGTCTCTAACGCTTCTTTACATTGATCTTCGGGGACAGTCCCGATTCTACGGCGCAAAGCGCCCGTAAATCCGGGACGGTCCCCTTCGCAGCGCTTCAAGTTATTTCTGAGACACTACACTAGTAAAGAGACACACTAATTGCGAAACATTAGGCCGAATGAGTTCCCATTTCCAAAAGCTCATGCGCCATTTGTAATGTTTTACTGTTTCTGTGTCGACATACTAGTGTGCTGAGTCATAAAGACGTAATCAGTTCCATGGGCCAAAATCTCAGCAAAATCGGACAAAACCGCATGTAACTTCATAAACGAATTAATGACTCAGGACACTAGTAGAGCGCTTCCTAAGTAACGTTGCAATAGCCATAAAGAACGAGATTCTTCGCTTCGCTCAGAATGACGGTTATTGTTAGGCTCATCCTCAAAATGCTTATGCTATGTTATTTAGGAAACGCGGTACTAGATTCC
>JACRIR010000166.1 GCA_016215705.1 Candidatus Poribacteria bacterium
CGAGGAACCTGTCAACGCTCGTGGACAACCTGTTCACGGTGCTGCTTCTTGCGTTGCCCGAACCGGTGAACCCGAAGGAAGCCAGGTTTATGTTCCGGTCGCGCCAGCCGTCGGTGTTCGCAGCGCTGATGGCCAACGCAGCATCAATGAGCTTATACGTGGCAAGGCCACCTGCCAGTTCGCTGTTGTTCATGATCATGTAGCTGACATACACATAGCTCAGCGTCCCGATGCAATCAGGATGCACGGTGCCTTTGCCGAACGCCGCGGTCACGGCGCTCCACGAGTTGTCGCTCAAGCTCGTGTTCACGGTCAGACGGAAGTTCGTCTTCGGATTCGTTTGAGGATCCGAAGGACATGCCATGATCGCTGCATCCGTCAAGTACTCAGGATACAGGCAATTGGCATCCCACAAGAACCTTTCGGAAAAATTCGCGAGCGGCGGGAATATTTCCTTGTTCTCTGTTGCATACAGGCCCAGCACGAGACCGAGCTGCTTGAGGTTGTTCACGCAAGCAGAACGGCGAGCCGATTCTCTTGCCTTTGCAAGCGCCGGCAGCAGGATCGCAGCTAAGATACCGATAATAGCTATGACCACCAGCAACTCGACAAGAGTGAACCCCTTGCGGCCACGAAACACTTTGCTCATTTGCTAACTCCTTTCGACCTTTTCACCACAACCCAACTCCCCATGCACTAAAACCTCATCCTCTGCACTACTCGAATCTCTTTTTGAGCGAAGTGATCCCCGGAAACACACAGATGGTACGGTTATCCCCCCTTTGCCGTGCTAGTTGAAAGACGTTAAGATTTGCTTCGAACAGGACTGAACTTGGATAGGCAACAAAAGTATAACATCATTCTCCCCATTTGTCAATAGCCCCATAATTCCTCGCAGGGAGCTTCCAAAGCAATGCGGATAATACCACAACGCCTTTTTCTTGTCAAGTCTTATTTGCATAATAACTTGTGATTAATCAGGTCTATCGTTGGTAAACATAGCAGAAACGTTCTCCGCCACTTCCTCTTATCGCACCCGGCGGAAACTCTACGTACTCCCAATAAAAGAAGGGGAAAGGCTTTCTTGCCTTCCCCCCTCGGTGAAGTGCATGGGGAAATAGAACTATACGATTACGGAATTACGGGCAATACGGAACCGACTTGTCGTTGACGCCGCCGTTGATAGCTGCATACAGAGGCGACACCGGGAACTTTGTCGAGGCTCTGTCATAGCGATAGAACTCGACGTGCCCGTCCATGAACAACACGTTCTGACCAGCGGGAACATGGCTGAACTCGCTGATGTTCGTTGAAATCTGGTCCCACATGACCGGTATCACGCTCGAGCCGGACTCTGAGCCGGTAAGAATCGTGTTAATATCGGTGACGAGGAATCTGTCAACGCTTGTGGACAGCCTGTTCACTGTGCTGCTTCTTGCGTTGCCCGAACCGGTGAACCCGAAGGACGCCAGGTTCACGTTCCGGTCGCGCCAGCCGTCGGTGTTCGCAGTGCTGATTGCCAACGCCGAATCAACTACAACGTACGTGGCGAGGGCGCCTGCCAACTCGCTGTTGTTCATGAGCATATAGCCGGCATACACGTAGCTGAGCGTCCCGATGCAATCAGGATGCACGGTGCCTTTGTTGAACGCCGCGGTGACACTGCCCCACGAGTTGTCGCTCAAGCTCGTGTTCACGGTCAGGCGGAAGTTCGTCTTCGGATTCGTTTGAGGATCCGAAGGACATGCCATGATCGCCGCATCCGTCAGGTACTCCGGATACAACGAGTTGGCGTCCCACAGGAACCTCGAGGACATATTCTGGAGCGGCGGGAATATTTCCTTGTTCTCCGTCGCATACAGACCCAGCACGAGACCGAGCTGCTTGAGGTTGTTCACACAAGCAGAACGGCGAGCCGATTCTCTTGCCTTTGCTAGCGCCGGCAGCAGGATCGCAGCTAAGATACCGATAATAGCTATGACCACCAGCAGCTCGACAAGAGTGAACCCCTTGCGGCCACGAAACACTTTACTCATTTGCCAACTCCTTTCGACCTTGATCGAAACCTAATCCCCCCCATGCACTACTACCTCCATTTAAGATTAAGACAACACCTAAGACTAAGACAACACCCGATCTGCTGAATCCAGTCTTTGAATAAATTGGGACCACGTGTGCATTAGATGTCCGGTCATCCCCCCCTTGCCGACTCGCAAAAATACTCTAGACCGAAAATCCGGAACCTCGTGTTATTGGATAGGACTTTGAAAATTCGATAGGACAAAAATGATAGGCAACAATACGGTGTTCTTCATCCCCCCCTTGCAAACATCCTGTGAATCCCCACATTTCCAGTGGAGTTTCTCAGGTTGACGAAAATATACCATATGTTCGGCTCTTTGTCAAGTGTTTCCAGCAGATTTTTTTGGTAAGCTCGCTATTTGGTGATTGGCCCTATTGCATTGCTTATGCCTGGCCTGTAATTCAAGCGATTCCCGTATGGACTCACTTAACAATCTTAAGGACTTCTCGGAACTCTTTTGCGTCAGCCGCGCGCAGAATCTCGTACATCGCCATCTCAGAACATGTCAGGACGCCGCCGGCCTGTTCAATCTTGTGCAATCCAATCTCGTGGTCTTGAATTCTTCTGGAAGCACACGCATCCGCTACCACGTGCACTTGATAACCGGCTGCAATTCCATCCAGCGACGTCTGTTCCACGCATATGTGCGTTTCTATCCCACACACCATCAACTGCCCCTGTGAATGCGAGGAAAGCGCGCTGACGAAGCGTGGCTCGCCGAAGCAACTGAATGTTAGTTTCTCGATGGGCGAGCAGGGCATCAATTCGTTTCTCACTGCATCTGTAGTGGGCCCGAGCCCCTTCGGGTATTGCTCGGTCCAGATGATGGGAATGCCCATAATCTTTGCAAACTTTATGAGTTTGATACAGTTTTGCACTGGGGCTTCCGGCTCTTTGAATGCAGCAAGCAGCTTCTTCTGGTAGTCAACGACAAGGAGTAAGGTATTCTCTTTTTCAAGAACATATACGTGGCGCATCATTTCTCTTCTCTCCCGACAAAAGGTTTCAGATTTCAGACTGGACTCTCTTCCTTCTTTCACAGACAATCCGTTGCGGATGCGTTGGAGGGAAACCTGTCTCACTCGCGCGGTTTCGCAAGTATCTCCAGAACCTTCAGATCGTGGAATCTTTTGGAGGCGGCTGACCGCAGTATCGCAACCGTGTCGGCGCCCTTGCCTGTGCCCGCCAAGGCCAATATCTCTTCCCCTTCGGGTATCAGGCCTGCGTCACATGCCTCCATCACTATCTCACAAACTACTTTGATTCCCTGCCCCAGTCTTCTCAACGTGAGAGCAATCAGCGTTGTAGGGTAGACACCCTGAAACTGTGTTGCCAGAGAAGTCTCTATGGAGTGAGTGAGTATCGTTCCCGTGTATATCTTTCCACCTGCGCCCAGTATCCTTTGTCTGTTTGTCTCGCTACACTCCATATCGTTCGACGCCTTGAACCCCGCGCTGTGAGTCACGGCCACCACGTTTGCGCCGGAGCCGGCGAGAGCTTCGGCTACGGCTGCGCCGGTTTCTCCGCTGGTTGTAGCAACGACTACCTGACGCATGCCTTCGTTGACCGTGCGTTTCGCTATTTCGAGACAGCGTGAAGTGTTGTGCGGCCCCGCTCTTTCAAAGTAGTCTACTGTTCGCTGCATTGTCCCCTCCCTCGCCTCTCGTTTGACAAGCCTGCCTCCCCATAGACGGATTCTGCAACAACCCGGACATGCAGTCGCCTGCCGTGTCTCATGACCACAGAATGCATTCTCGATGAGCACAGGCGTAAATACGGGTTGCTCCGGACAAAGTTCTCAAAAGGATGCTTCGCGCCGGCCGCAAAGCGCTTCGATGTGTGCCACGACGGAAGCGCCGAGGGCGCGAAGGTCGTAGCCACCCTCGAGCATCGAGATGAGTCTGCCGCCGCTGAATCTGCACGCTATGTCGACGGCCATGCGAGTAAGTCGGGCAAAACCGTCTTCGGTCAGTCGCATCGAGGCCAATGGATCATCCCTATGGGCGTCAAAGCCTGCCGAGATCAGGACGAAATCGGGTTTGAACACTTCCGCAACCGGAAGGAGCATCTTCGCATAAACTTGCTGGTATTCGATATCACCGCAGCCGGCTCTGAGGGGGGCGTTCACTGTAAACGACACCCCTTTGCCGCTGCCGCCTTCCTGCATGCTGCCGCTGCCGGGGTAGTGAGGATATTGATGGGAGCTGAAATAGAGAACGGTCGAATCCTCGTAGAAGATTTCCTGAGTCCCGTTGCCGTGATGCACGTCCCAGTCCACAATCAACACTTTCCCGATTCCGTGCGCATGCTGCAAATATCTGGCGGCAATTGCAACATTGTTGAAAAGGCAGAAGCCCATGGCCCGGTTGCTCTCGGCGTGGTGGCCGGGAGGTCTCACCGCGCAAAAGGCATTGTCGGCCTTGCCCTCCATGATAGCGTCTGCGGCGGCTATTCCTGCGCCAGCTGCATAGAGGGCAACCTCGAACGACTTCTGCGATACGACGGTATCCGCGTCAACGTGATTGAGATATGGGCCGGACAAACGCTCTATCGACTCAATCAGTTCGTCCGTATGGACTGCCGCAATATACTCCTTTCTGCACTTCACGGGAGCGAGATTGATAAGACCTTCCCTAAGGCCGGCTTTCTCCATCTCTTGAAGAATAGCAGCAAGCCTTTCGGGACGCTCCGGATGACCGGACCCGGTTTGATGCTCCAGGTAGATGGGATGATAGACGAATGCTGTTCTGGTCATTTGGTCTTAGGGAAGCGATTTAACTGAATGGGAAACTTGCAGGCGTCATATTAGCACATCGCTCCGAAAAAACGCAAACGCGACGATGCCTGTTTCCGACGTAGCGTTCGATGGCGACGCCCCGCGGACCACTTGCGCCTCAGGTCCAAACCAGGAGACAATTCGCCTGCGAGAGACATGGACACCAACGTTGCTTAGAAGAGGGCTCAAATGTTATAGTCGTTGCTGCGAATGCGCCTGATCGGGTTCTAAAACAGCCTCGTTTGGCGCTATCAGTCTGCACCGAATACCTGAACAAGATGTTCCTTACGATCGGGTCAACACAGAGGGAGACAAGTCAATGCTATTGGGTTCAGGATCTTTGGGTACGCTCATGTTTGTGAGAAGTCATCGCAACAAACGCATCTCGAGTTATGATAAGAGCGGCGCCAATGCGGATTTTTGGGTGCTCTATCCGGGTGACACTAAGGTAATAGCTTCCATGGACGGCCCCGGCGTAATCCGCCACATTTGGATGACGCTCGGCTGTGAGGAGCCGGCGTTTCTGAGGAGAATCGTGCTCAGGATGTTCTGGGATGACGAAAGCGACCCGAGCGTCGAGACGCCGATTGGCGACTTTTTCGGGCTTGGCCATGCGAGAACCGCATATTTTTCTTCCTTGCCCCTGTCAATGTTCGACCGCGGGTTCAACTGTTTCTTTCCAATGCCATTCTACAAGAACGCCCGTATCGAGGTCCAAAGTGAATGCTCCGACTGCCCGCTAATTCTCTACTTCTATGTCGATTATGAAACCCACGAGAAGCTTCCACAGGGATTGGCGCCGTTTCACGCCCAGTGGCGAAGAGAGAACCCTTGCAAAGCGGTCCAGTTACCGTATGAGCAGAACGTAGACGGCAAGGAAAACTACATAATTCTGGAGGCTCGCGGACACGGGCATTATGTCGGATGCCATTTGAACATAGACGCGCTTTCCCCCGGGTGGTGGGGAGAAGGCGATGATATGTTTTTCATTGACGGGGAGAAATGGCCGCCGGGCATTCATGGGACCGGCACCGAGGATTATTTCTGCGGGGCATGGAACTTCAATAATGTGAACAGCCCTTTCTGGACCCCATACTATGGCTATCATCTCAAGGGCAACGACGACTACACGGGCAAGCACTCGATGTATCGATACCACATCGAGGACCCGATTGTCTTCCATCGTTCCATTCTGCTCTCGATAGAGCACGGTCACGCCAACGACATGGGTCACGACTATTCCAGCACCGCTTATTGGTATCAAGCGGAACCTCATGAAAAGACCGTCGAGCTCTTGCCGGTCAACCTCAGATTGCCACGGCCGGACTAAAACAGTGTTCCGACAAGCCGGAAAGCAGACAAGAAAGCTTGATCACCAGCAAAGCCATTAGCAGTGTCGCGGCATGCAGCGTTATAGTGGAACGATCCCGGACGCTGGAAGAATCCCCTCCAGCAGAGGAGATTGCCGGTTCACGATTAGTGACTAGTGTGCTGAGTCATAAAAACGTAATCAGTTCCATGGGCCAAAATCTCAGCAAAATCGGACAAAACCGCATGTAACTTCATAAACGAATTAATGACTCAGGACACTAGTATGACGTTTCCGAAATAACATAGCATAAGCATTTTGAGGATGAGCCTAACAATAACCGTCATTCTGAGCGAAGCGAAGAATCTCGTTCTTTATGGCTATTGCAACGTTACTTAGGAAGCGCTCTACTAGTACCGC
>JACRIR010000168.1 GCA_016215705.1 Candidatus Poribacteria bacterium
GAAGCGAACTCCAGCCGCGATTGCGCCTCTTGCAATCGCTTCGTTCCCGGTGAGCAATTCTTTCATATTCACTCCGATAACTGCTGAAGAACGGCGGTATCTCAATAGCCTTGATAATAGCAGATTTTCACGCCGCATGTCTTGAAGAAGGGAGCCCCTCTCCTTTATCTATCTGTCAAGAACTCCCCAAATCTCGATACCCACATCATATCACAAGTAACCTGCGCCCTTCATACCCTCTCTTCCCTTTCTCATTTCACAACATCTGCTGGTTCCCTTTCCCTGGCCCCTTTCACCTTTCGCCTCTCATTGCGCCGTTCCTCCCCACTCGCATACCCTTGCTACTGCCGCTCTTGCGCTCGTCATCGCGGGCTCCATATAGGAACCCCCGAACAGGTCACTCACGAAGGAAACCCCTTTTAATTCCCTGGCTTTTTCACGAAAATCGATAACGCTTCGGTACGACCGGGTGGGATAACGGGCCACTCCGTACGGATGCCGGTAAACTGCTGTATCCTCGACCCACGCCGAGAAACCGGGAATCATCAACTCTATGTCCTCGCGGGCTCTCTTTATGATTTCGTCATCGGGCTGGTCGATAAGATCGAGAGTCATGGGATGCCCCGACCAGCCGGTCAAGATGCTCTTTCCGCTCGGACTCATCTCCGGGACTTTGAAATGCTCATCGACCGCGAACATGAAGGTTCGCCGTAAACCCGGGTCGTTGAAATAGCACCAAACGTCTTTGCGCAGGGGGCGGTCGAGAAAAAAGACCGGCATGGGGAATGGCGAGTACGTGACCGAATCGAAGAATCTGCGCTGCTCCTCGAGCTCCTCGGGCAACAAGCGGGCTGCGCAAGGGGGCGTAACCGCGACGATAACATGGCCTGCCCTTTTCACTGAACCGTCCTTTTCCATTTGCACTCCGACGACGCGACCTTTTTCCGTCGCGAGTCGTCGGACAGGTGATTCATATCGCACCGGTAACAATTTCGCCAACTCTTCGGCCAGCGAGGAGACGCCGCGCGTCAGGGCAATGAAGGTAGTGAACGAGCTGATCCGGAACGTATGAATGAAATGATAGAGGTTCAGGTACTCGGGCATCCCCTGATTGTCAGCCATGCTTACCGTCGTGATGATGAAGTCTCTGAGCGCTTTGTCGGACGGCGCATTGAACAGATCAAGCGATTCCACATTGTCATATTCCGGCCGGTCTTCGACTATCTGATGCATGGGGAACCGATGACGGAACATGATATGTTTGAGTATGAACCAATAGAGCTTGAGGTTGCCCTTCATGCCGAGGACTTTCATGTAAGGGACTCGATGGTCATACAGGTAATTTGATCCATCTTCGAGCGTGAACTGTATGTTCCCTGCGATATTCCTCACGGTTCGGCTCAGGTTCACGGCATTCATCAACTCGAACGCATAGTGATAGCTCGAATGGTAGAACTGCGCGCCGACATCGACGCGGTCACCCTTGCGTTCAAGCGTCACCATACGGCCGCCTGGCCGTTCCGACGCCTCGAGTATCTCAACCTCGTAGCCTCGCTGGCAAAGCCAGTAGCCTGCGGACAACCCGCCGATCCCGGCGCCTATGACGATCACTTTCCTGTTTTCCATAGCGTCCCCCTTTGATTCAACTGTCGGCGACACTCCTGGCAAGAACAATTGGCGACAATACGCATTCACCCATCATTCGCCTTAAGCGCCATCTTCCCATCTATTCCCTTTCAATCCAAAATCGCATGTCCTGCTTCAACAAGCGCCTCATTCCCCGATTGACTGAGACAAGTGTATGCGAGAATGTGGATTTTTCGTCTTTCCGCCGGTCTCGACAAGTCAACTCCAATTGATTGCAGGGGTCAGTGACCCCGAAACCCGTGTTCATCGGCGCTCATCAGCGGCTACAAATGCCTTTTCTTGTCCATGCCTGCGAGGGCGCATCCGACCAGGGCCGGCAGTTTTGATGGTACCATTGAAATCTCGACATCGTCAACACAGCGCGGCGTAGCCGCAACCAAATCGCCATATCGGGCGCGATGAATCGCGCCCCTACAGAAATCCCTCGTATACTCCTGTAGGGGCGCAATTCATTGCGCCCGTGTGAGTTTCATACGGTGTGTCATGAGAATCGCGACAGGAATTCAA
>JACRIR010000042.1 GCA_016215705.1 Candidatus Poribacteria bacterium
GGCGCCGCCGGCTCGAAATGGTATGATGGATTTGGTGTTCCATCGGCTGGTCTCGGGATAGATGACGATTATTATCTTGACAACAATACGGGTGACGTGTATGGCAAGAGCGCCGGCGCATGGTCTGCAATAGCAAACATTCAAGGTCCTGCCGGTTCTGGCGGAGGAACGCCGAGCTACTACCATGTGAAAACCGTGGCCGTGTCGGGCGGCGACTACAATTCGATTGTCAACGCGCTGGCCGCCATCACTGACAACTCGGCCTCGAACCCTTATCTCATCCGCGTGATGCCGGGCGCGTACCCGGGCTTCACGATGAAGCCGTATGTGCGCATCCAGGGAGCGGGGTCTGATCAGTGCAGGATTATGAATCCTATCACGGGGGCTGACCACGCGACACTCGATGGGTTCTTACTGAATGGATTGGTTACATGCGACGGAGTCTCTCCGACCATTTCCAACTGCGCCACCACCGTTGCGCTTGCGCTTGTCAAGAACTACGCATCTCCCCGGATCATCAACAATGATGTCTCGTTGCCGACAACGTCGAGCGTTGCAGCAATTTCTGTTGAAACCGGCTCAACGCCCGAGGTCATAGACAATATTATTAGAATAAACGGCACGAACACAAGTCTCACAGGAATCAAGATCGTCAACGGCTCCGGTGGTCGCTACATCGGCAATAAACTTGTCGGCTTGAAGTTCTGGGTTTACGGCACGAGCGGATTGACGCCGGACTTGGGCGCCAGCAACCCCGTCATCATGAACAATGAAGTGGTGGGGCCGAACTACGGTGTCCTTATGTCTGAGTCAAACCCGGTGATCTTGAACAACAATTTCAAGGATATATGGATGTACGGGATATACATAACCAACAGTAATCCCGTAGTTCAGGGCAACCGCATTCAGGCGGGGCCCCTGCCCGCCGGCACTTCTACGGGCTATATAGGCATCTATGTGTCCAACAGCGCCGGCAAGCCGGCCCGAATCGCAAACAATGTGATGCAAGGCATAACCGACGTTTCATACATGTACAACTACGGGATACGGGTGGAAGCCAACTGCGAACCGGTGCTTGTCAATAACATCATCACGGGCCATGCGACGGATGTCTACGTCCCATACGTTGGCCCGAAGCTTGTGTTCAACGTGTTCGATACGATCTCGGGTAACGGAGGCGACGGAAACTACAACACGACCAGCGCGGGCGCCACAATTGCGGTTCCTTGACATGCAAGAACGGCCGAAAATCACAGGAAGGGCAAAGGTGTTCAGACTATGAAAAGACTAAAAAGCGTCACGAGCCCGCTGTTCCTGTTGCTGATCGCGGTTGCTCTTGCCGTGCCCATCGCCTTCACCCTCGCTCAGGATGAACCGACCGACGGCGAATACGCGATTCAGAATCAGCAGATTGACAGCGGCTCGGGCGAGATGACTGACGGCGAGTATACGGTCTTTGGCACAGCCGGTATTCCCTATGCCGGCGAGGCGATGACCGATGGCCAGTATACCGTCGAGCCCATCGTCCATACGCCGCCTCCTCCCGCGAACGCGTACATTCGCCTGAGCGCGATCGTGTTCGAGTTCGGAGATAATTGGCAGGGTGTTTCCAAGAGGCCGATATCGAACATGTACGTCGAGGTGTACGACGAGAGCTGCCCGGACGTCGCCGGCTACGGCAATTGGAGCTGGAAGGCTGATCTGCGCGCCGATTACTTTAACGCCGTACGGACCAACTGTTCTCCTCCGATTAACACCGGTGTGACAGGCCCAAACGGCGAAGCTGAAATCGGCGTATACGTAGTACCCGGCCGCCATGTCGTCATCGCCTTTTACGAGAAGGTAATCGATGGGCAATTGTACCAATTGCATCTGGCCAAGCGCGTGCAAATTGACACGCCCGGCTCCACGGCTGAGGTGAAGCTGGGGGCCATGATCTACACTTCCCGGTTTGTCTCGAAGCGGCGCGTGCTGCCGCTCATGGGCACGACCGTGTACGGCTCGCAACTCGATATCTACGAGCCCGAGTATATAGTGTGGGAACCCGGTCAAACTCAGGAAGACTTCCCGTTTGTCGAGGAGTCAGCCCAAACATGGCAGGTCGACACTTCGTTGTATCCTCCGGAGGGTTACGTGCCCGATGAAACGAGCAAGAGCACCCATGTTGAAGGAACCACGGAAACCACTGTGTTCCAGGTGACTGAAGTCGGCTCGGTGATGGATGCGACACGGGTGGACTATGACATCAAGGAACTCAAGGACGGCAAGGTCATCAAGCAGCATCGTTTCTCGCACACGATCGGAACAAAGTCGAGCGGCGTGTCCGAGAAGTTTGCTAAACCCGTCCCGAAGGGAAAACGTGAAGTTGCGCCTGCCGTCGAAAAGCGGCCAGAGACCATCAAACTGCACGAGGTATTCGCCGGAGAGAAAGAAGGAAAACCGAACAAACCGACCGAGTAATAAACTGTCTCGCAATTGTAGGGGCGGCTCTGTGTTGCCGCCCCTATATTTTTGTCATGCCGTTTCCACACTGTGTAGATTGGTGGCGGTCTGAAGACATACACTGCCGATGATGTAAGAAGTTCCAATCATTCCGTCTTCCTTTCCCGGAGATTTGGCCTGTGCCATAATGAAGAGACTTGGCACCGATAGCAGAAACACATGAAACCGCCGATAAACGGCGATTTGTCTGCGTGCATTAGCATGAATCTTCGGTTCCCATTTCTTCCTTGCGGTTCTTTTTTCCAACCTGAAACTTGGGACTCGCGACTCGCAACCTCCTTGTCGTGTCCTTGTCGTTGACCACACACTGCGATTATGCTAAAATTGTGCGGTTAGCGAAGCTGGAGTAGCTCAGTCGGTAGAGCACCTCACTCGTAATGAGGGGGTCGTGGGTTCGAGTCCCATCTCCAGCTCTTTTTATTGTGACTAATACCCGCTTCTCTACTCTCGATGCGGCTTCAACCCAAGCTCTTTCGCATTCACGATGCTCGGCGCGGCCTTCGGAGAATTATCGCCCAAGAATGAGCTTATATCATTCGTATCTTGCCAAATACCGTAACCGTTCAAGATTCCGCTCACATTACTGGCTGCCAGAATGGCCATTCCTTCCCTTGTCCAACGGGTCGCAGAGGCAATATGCGGCACAACTACAGCATTCGCCAACTCCTTGAGGCCAACTATCACTTCCGATTCCTCATCCTGAACCACGCACAGATCCGGCGCAGAACATACAAGAATAATGATATAGCAAAGGGCGAAAGAATTACTGCATATTTCTGTGTGCACTGGAGTGCTTCCTGTAAATTACTGACATTTTCATAGAGAAAGAGAGCCGAGATAACCGAAGGAACTGCTATCCATGCAAACAATTTATGCCGCAGCAGCTTCTTAAGGAGCGCAGGCAAGAGCGGGAGAAGTGGGATAACATGTTTCTCCAACATCCTCTCCAGCAGATCATAGAATGACCCAGCGGAAGAATTCGGACCATCTCTATCTGGGTTTGAACGTTGAGTTAGCCCGCAATTGACATCCGGAGACCGTTCCTTCAACTCTGGTTCGTGAACTTGACATGGAGGTTCCTCCTGTTTCCTTCCATGTTTCCATCTTCGTTTTCCCGGGGACATTGTCCAAGTCTCTCCTTCATGCCACCGCGACATCAAGAAAAGAGTTGGTCTTAAAAACACTCTCAGGAAACTGCCACTCTCAATCTGCCGTCTCCATCACTTGCACATAAACGCGAATCCATGTTTCCTTCCCTGCTCGAAATTAGATACGAAGCTGTACCGCTATATGAAAGCAAAGGCAAACAAAAAAGTCAATCCGGTCGTATCACTGTAAACCTTGTTATCCACAATGGCTTGTGCCACAATTTCTTGGGGCGAAAGTTCTCATACCACTCCCTGTTGTATGGATTAAACCAAACTGTGGCCTCCCCAAGAGAAGAAGAAAAAAATCTGCAACCCAGTCGGCCAGGCCGGTCTCGCCAGCGCATTGCCAAGGTCGAGACGCCTGCGCCTGATGATGCAGTCGAGTATGGCTGTGCGTCCAGCAGACTATTGGGACGATCTCTCGATGGGGGGTTGAAATACGAGTTTCAGCGAACTTATAATAATCATCGTCGCTCGCGTGTACCGGAGGCAGCGGAGTCGAATTCACAATTCAACAACAACGAAAGGACATCCGATGGAAACGAATAACAGCCAAAACGGCGAGCCTCTTTTTAACCGTATCGACCAGGTTGGCGTCGTGGTCAAGGACGTGGACGAACGCGTTAGGAACTATGAAACAATCTTCGGCGAAGGGGCCTTTGTGATCGTTGAAGGGGAGGGACAGGCTACTCTCGCCGACGGGCGCGGAATAATGATCAAAGGGAAATTGGCCTTTGTGCAACTCGGGCCGGTGCAGGTGGAACTGATAGAAATCAAGGACGGCCCCTCCATCCATGTGGATTTCCTGAAGACCCACGGCGAGGGGATACACCACGTCGCGAAGTATGTTGAAGACTTCGACAAAGAATTGCAGAAGTTTCGCGAGCGCGGCATTAGGGTGCTCCAACAGGGCAGCGGAATGCGTCGCTACGCATATCTGGATACAAAACCGTTCATATTAGAACTTATAGAGGGCCAACCTATGAACAAATGATGTCGGCTCATAACCTCATTTCTTCATTCATAAGCGATTGTTCACCAATGACATATCTATGCTGTGGGATGGCTTCAAGAATTCTCTTGACAAATGTGACCGCCCGTGGTAATATCTGGACTAACCGGTCAGTCCTAAACAAATAAGGCATTCCCCAATGAACTTCAAGCTCTACGACAATCCGACAACCTTCTACAGAAACTTTCTTGCCCGGTTCTTCGACAATATCTACGAATCACTGAGCTTCTATGATTTCCTTGGAAGGGCTTCGGACACGCCTTTGGTCGGGCCGCTGTTGAAACCGTTCCTGGGGCTTTATGCTGAACGACTCCATGCCGCGGCGCTGCCGCTGCCACTCCCCGAGATCATCAAACTGATTAATCAGGCGAAAGTGATTGCCGTGGATGAATGTGTGTGCCGCAACCTTTGGCACAACTGCGACCGGGAGCGAAGCACATGTTTCAAGATAAATACGTCCGCCGAAGCCTATGCTGCGGGACATGCGAACAGCTTGATAACGAAGGAAGAGGCGATAAGGATTGTTCAGAAGGCGGCACAGCAGGGATTGGTCACGCAACTCGAGAGTTGCATGCCGCCGTATAATTATTCCATCTGTTGCTGCTGCCGGTGCTGCTGCGTAGCCATGCGCTTGCGCTATGACCACGGAATCTACAACGCAATGAAATCCGGTTATTATGTTCCCGAGTTCGACCAGAGCAAATGCACTGAGTGCGGGACATGTGTCGTCATATGTCCACCGAAAGCGCTCAAGGCCGGTTCAATGCCTGAAGTCGATACGCCGACTTGCCTCGGCTGTGGCCTCTGCGCCGAGCATTGTCCGTCCGGCGCGATCACTATGGCAAACAAAAGGCAGGTTGAGCGAATCGAGGAGCGGCCAAATCCTGTCGAGTGGATTGCCCTCTGGGCTTATGTGCTCGGTTTCATGATTCCCGCCGTGGTCGTGTACTCGTTTTTCACAGGTCGAAAGACGAAACAGCTAGGCAAACTGGCAAAGCGATGACTTTCTTTTTTCCCTTTTCACCAAAGGAGGATAAAGGGAGTTTGTGCGGATCAGGTCCCAAAACTTACACATGACACGAGATGCTCAGTACCTACTAGGAGAAAGACAGAAAGGTTTTCCTTGATGATGTTCCCTTTCGCCTTGTTCCTTTCGCCTTTCGCCTGTTAATCAAAGGAGGACTAACATGTCTCAGCAAACTATTTATGATCAACTGGCCGAATACCTCAATTCCATGCCTATAGGCGCGCCGAAGACTCCGGAACTAATTGAAATTTTGAAGACGCTTTACACCGAGGAAGAGGCCGCGCTCGCGGTCAAGCTCCCGTTCCTGCCTATGACGCTCGACGCGCTTGCGGACCGGACCGGCATCGCAGAGGCCAAGTTGAAGCCGACAATCGAGAGAATGGCAAAGAAGGGCATCGTGTTCGTACAGCTTGGTGGTGACGAACCGATGTATCGGCTCCTGCCGACAGTCGTTGGCTTCAGCGAAACGCCGTTCTGGCCGGGCAAACGCACTCCACACACGGAAAAGCTCGCGGCCCTCTGGAGAAAATACGCGAAGGATGCCTTCTACCATGAGGTTGGCGGCATCTCCGATTTGCCGATGGTTCGTGTCATCCCCGTGCAGCAATCGCTCTCGGACGACCGCAAAGTCTCCGTCTACGAGAAGCTGGCTGAAAAAGTGAAAGAGACGTCATATCAGGCTGTGGCGCACTGCCCGTGCCGGATCATGCGCGACTATTCGGGCGAGGGAAAATGTGAACACTCGACTGAAAACTGCCTGCATTTCGGCAGCCTGGGCCAATATATGGTCGCCAACGGCATGGCTCGCGAGATTACGGTTGACGAAACGCTGAATATCCTCAAGAAGTCGAATGAGGAAGGGCTCGTTCACATCACAGGAAACCATCAGGCCGAAATCGACACGATCTGCAATTGCTGCGCAGACGCATGCATCTTCTTGACGGGACTACTCGCAATGGGCGAGAAGAACATGTTTGCGCGCTCGAACTTTGTATCGGAAATAAATCAGGACACGTGCGCCGAATGTGGCACGTGCGCTGAAAGGTGTCCGGTCAAGGCCATCTCACTCGATGACGGGCCGGCCAAGGTAGACGCGGGCAAATGCATCGGGTGCGGAGTGTGTTATCCGACTTGCCCATCGGAATCGGTCTCGCTGGCCGCAAGGCCGCAATCTGAGCAGTTGCCGATTCTGCCCCCGGGCGAAATGGTCATGAAAGTGATGAGCGACAAGAAACGCGAGTTCAAATTCTGATCCCTGCGAAATCCAAAGAGGAGAAAGAATATGAGTGACAACTGGAAATCCACAGCCTGCATAATGTGCGGAAACAATTGCGGCCTGGAGGTACAAGTCGAAGACGATCATATCGTCAAGGTTCGGGCCGACAAGAAGAACCCCTTCAGTAAGGGATATGTCTGCAACAAATCGCTCGCGGTCGGCCGTTATCAGAACCACAATCAACGCGTGCTTTCGCCACTAAGGCGGCGAGTCGACGGAACATTCGACGAAACCGACTGGGACACCGCCACAAGTGAAATCGCCACCAAGTTGAACAAGATTATCAATATCCACGGGGCCAAGAGCGTCGCTTTCATCGGCGGCGGTGGACAAGCGAACCACCTCGACGTGCCCTATGCAATGTTCTTCTTGAAGGCGCTCGGAACAAAATATCTCTACAATGCCCTGGCGCAGGAATACACGCAGAAATACTGGATCAACGGCGAGATGTTCGGCAGTCAGAACATGGACTTCCATGCCGACGAGCATCGATGCGACGTGTTCCTCATCATCGGAAGCAATCCGTGGATGAGCCACGGAATGCAGCGCGCGCGCCTGGTGATAGGGGAGATATCCAAAGACCCGAATCGCAAGCTCATCGTCGTAGACCCGCGCCGACATGAAACCGCTGAAAAGGCCGACATATATTTACAGATAAAGCCCACGACCGACACCTATTTTCTGCTGGCGCTCATCAACGTCATTGTGAAGGAAGGCTTGTGCAACAATGATTACATCGCCGGGAACACAACCGGCTGGGATGAAGTAAAATGGCTGGCTGAGCTTGTTACGCCCGAAAAAGCGGCCCAATTGTGCGATCTCAAGGCCGACCAAATCCGTGAGGTGGCCCGCATCTTCGCAAAGGCGAAACGAGCTGCCACCCGGATTGACCTCGGAATCTATCACAACATACGGATGTTCGAGAACGTCTACCTCGAGCGCATCCTGCTTGCGATAACAGGAAATCTCGGCGTGCCCGGCGGCGTTGCGTTCCCGGAATCGTTCATGGCGCTCGATCTGCCCGAAGGTCCGGAAGAGAAATGGAAGACGCGCGTCGCTGGAATAGAGCAAATTCGCGGCATGTTCCCTCCCAACGCATTGCCCGAGGAAATACTGACACCGGGCGACGGCCGCATCCGCGCCGTCGTGGTTGAGGGCTCGAATCCGCTCCGCTCATATGCGGACTCGAAAACGTTCGAGAAGGCATTCAAGGCTCTCGACCTGCTTGTGGTGATTGATCCTGCCATGAGCGAGCCGGCGCGCCTTGCCCACTATGTGCTGCCGGCAAAGTGCGGATACGAGAAATTCGAAGCGTCTTTCTTCCCCAAAGGATTCCCTGGTATTTACTACCACTTGCGCCAACCTGTCGTCAAGGGGCCGAAGCTCGCAAAACAAGAATGCGAAATATTTACGCTGATCCTCGAAAAGATGGGTGTCGATCTCTCCGGATTGTTGCCCTACGCAATGCTGAAACAGGCGCAGCAGGAGAGTGACAAGCCTCCTGTCCTCTCGCTCGTAAAAGCGTTTTGCATGATGTTCGCCATGAAACATCGCGAATCGCTGATAAAGAACGGCATTATCACGGGCGAAGGCGACGATACCTCGGAGCTTTTTGAGGCAATCCTTCGGCATCCTGAAGGGCTTTACCTTTGCGACACATTTGATGAGAACAATCTGGAGAACCTTAAGACTGAGGACAAGAAGATTCATCTGGCGATTCCCATGGTTCCGGATATGCTCCGAAGATTGGCGATCCCCCAAAAAATCGACCTCGATGAGGGGTCGGAATATCCGTTTATTCTTCAGACGGGCGAGCGCACAAATTACACCGCTAACACGATTCAACGCGATAGCGACTGGCGCTCAGCTCAACTGCCGACGAATTATCTGCGAATAAATCGCAAGGACGCTGAAAGGTTGGAAGTCTCTGAGGGAGAAACGGTGAAACTCGTCACCGATACATCCACCGTCTCGATTCCCGTGAAAGTCACGGACGATATTTACCCCGGAAATGTGTCTATTCCCCACGGGTTCGGGCTGCTGCACACGAACAAGAAGACGGGAAAACTTGAGCAAATCGGCGTGAACGTCAACGAGCTCATCTCGGCAGACCACCGGGATCAGTTCACCGGCATCCCATTGCATAAATGCATTCCATGTAGAATTCAAAAACAATAGGAGGTTATCTCATGAGTGGCAATGTCTATGAACGGCTGGCACAAAAACTCGACGCGCTTCCGAACGGATATCCTCGCACGAAGAGTGGAATCGAGGTGAGGGTCCTCAGGAAGATTTTCACTGAGGACGAGGCCGAAATAGCGTGCACATTGAAACTGATACCGGAAGCGCCGGAGCAGATAGCGGAACGCCTCACACGGGACCCGAAGGCCCTCGGAGAAATCCTCGAGAAAATGGTGGCTCAAGGCGAGATAGGGGGAGCGGGGCCGTTGGGCGCGCGCAGGTACCACGTGTTGCCGTTTGTCGTCGGTGTCTATGAGTTCCAACTCTCCCGCATGGATAAGGAACTTGCTGAACTTATGGAAGAATATATCGCCGAAGGATTCCTGACCGGAGTAGGCAACAGCAGCCCGGCTTTCCTGCACACGATACCAATCGAACAGGCAGTTGATGCGCAATTGGAGGTTCACCCGTTCGAAAGCGTCCGGCAACTGATGGACAAAGCAAAAGTATTTTGCACACACGACTGCATTTGCCGCAAGGAACAAGCTCTCATCGGGAAAGCATGTGACAAGCCGCAGGGGAATTGCATCTCGATGTCAATGGATGAGCATGCGTTTGATATCAATTACGGAGGCAAGATCGTGAACAGGAAAGAAGCGGAACGTATCATGAAGGAAGCCGAAGACGCGGGTCTTGTGCATGCCACCATGACAATTACCGACGAGACTTATCATTTCTGCAACTGTTGTGCGTGTTGTTGCGGGTTGCTGCGCGGCGTCAGCAAATTCAACGCGCCCGGAATGCTCGCCAAATCGAACTATTGGGCCTCAATTGACCCGGACACCTGCGCCGCATGCGGAACGTGTGCGAATGATCGTTGTCCCATGGGAGCAATATCGGAGAAGGACGGTTCCTATGAGGTCGACCAAAAGCGTTGCATAGGCTGCGGTGTATGCTCGCCGACGTGTCCCACGGAATCCATCTCGCTGGTGCGTAAGCCGGCTGACCAATGTATTCAGCCGCCCCCGAACATGGTCTCCTGGATGATGGAACGAAGCATGAACACCGGCAAGCCCCTGGACAAGTTTATGTAGGGGGGAGACCTTGCTTCCCCCTTTGGTAAAGAGGAATTGACGGGGATTTGTTCTTCAAATATGGACTGTACAACAAAAGGGGCCACGTGTGGCCCCTTTGCTTCTTGTGAGGGCGACCCACCGGGTCGCCCCTACGCTAACCTGAACCTTGAAACGGCATCATGGAAAACAAGCCGGTCAAGACATCGCGACCACCGGGTCGCCCCTATGCGAACCTGAACCTTGGAACCTCAATAATAAGATACCCCCCACGTCAATAGGCTCCCCTCGGTCGCACTTCAATAAGCTACCCCCCTTTGCAAAGGGGGGTAGGGGGGATTTGGTGGCCTACGGCGCCTTCGGAATAAACTCTACCGGTCTCACCTCGTCGAAATGTATCGCCTCCGACGGACAGACGATGCTGCACAGCCCGCAGCCAACGCACTTCTCGCCGTCTACCACGGCCTTCGGCTCATCTTTGCCATTTGTGACGCTTATCGCGCTGAAATAGCATCGGTCAACGCATGACTCGCAGCCGACGCACGCATCCTCATCAACGACCGCCTGAAACCTTGAAGGCGACACGAACTTTGTTCCTTGCGAGATCATGTACCTCAGTCCGATACAGCAGTCAGAGCAACAATTGCAGATATAGTGGTCGATGTGGTCGGTGTTCATCGTGACGTGGACAAGGCCTGCTTCTTCTGCCTTGCGTATGATGTCCATAGCCTCTTTCTTGTCGATCTCCCTGCCTGTGCCGCGCGTGATGGCGTAATCGGCCGCTCTGTTAATCTGGATACAGACCTCGACCGGCAATCCGCATTTACCGTCCACAACGCGGCATGTACACTTCGTGACGGCTATCCTCTTCGCGCTTTCGACGATCTCCTTGACGTTTTCATAGTGCAGTATCTGGTTCTTCGCGTCGAGCGCGGCCGCCACCGGAATAATCCGTGTGGGCGGACCGGGCAGCATTGATTCGATGATCTTTACGGTTGGCCCCCATTCCTTATCCGTAAACTCCTTCCAGAGGTTATGGAATTCCTTTGGCGCTTCCGGCCACAATATTGTGGCGTCATGGAATTGAACGATGTCGCGGCACATGCGATACTTGCCCGAGTTGCCTGAGACAAAGGCCAATCCCTTGTGGAACAAGAGGTCGAGTGATTTCTTGACGTCATCTGCTGAACGACCTGTGGCAGCGGCAAGATCATCCGCTGTCCCCGGCATCGCCAGAAGCAACTTAGCCTCCTTCTCGTCCGCCACCATACTGAAGAGGCGTTTGATGGTTTCGGAATGCCCCATCATCAGCTTATCGGCCAGTTCCTGATACACATTTGTCTCGCTCATACATTCCTCTCCTATGAAAGACAGTTTATGGTTTAGGGTTCATGGTTCATGGTTAAAAGGAGGCCAAAGGGATTCTTTGCTTCTCTCTTGAGAAAGCGGCGACTGTCGCCCTTAATTCGGGGACACCTTGCCGCAAGGTGTCCCCGAATTAAGGGTTTCTCGCACATTTAACCCTGCCACAGGCGGAAATACAGTCTTTTTGAATTCATCACTAATCATTCTTCGTCGATTTTTCCTTTTCCCCTTTTAATCGTTTCCCCGTTTCCGCCATTTCTGGCTTCCCATTGATAAGCATTGCGAGGGCTTCCTCGATGCGATCTAAACTTACGACCGTGTTCTTGCAGGGCCCGTTCGGACGCTCATTAAGAATACCCCATAGCGGCAGCGGCATTGCCTCGCGAATGCCTGAGATCATATCTCTTTCGCAGGCGACCGCAATTACGAAAGCCGGCCTGCGGTCATACACCGCCCTTCGCGCGGCCGAGCCGCCACCTACTACGCGCATTGAGACCTTGTATCTGTCGCCGATTTCTATGAGCTTCGGCATACTGCATTTCCCGCAGGCTTTGCAATTGTGAATGTCGGCGTTCAGACGATGCGGGCATTCCCAATCTTGCAGACAATGCGGGAATACGAGCAGGACATCTCCCGGCTTGTATTTCTTTTGGGAACCCGCGATAAAACGATTGTTTCTCCCAATGAAACGATCGTCAATCCTTTCCCCTTCCATTCCCATCATAGTGCCGACCGTTCTGAAAATGGGGTAGAGGAAGTTCATCAGAAAGTTTCGTTTGCCCGATGTTTCATCGCCCGGAAGTTTCGGTTTCTTAGCCATCTAAGTATCACATCCCAATAAGTAAATCAGCCCAACCCACAGAGCGCACGGAGTTCTTAGAGCCTTTACGGGGATCCGTTCGTGTAATTCGCGTAATTCGTGTTCCAAACTTTTTCTTCTTCTTTTTCTTTCTGTTCTTTCTGCGCGGGAATGACGTTGAGCTCCATTCGTGTGATTCGTTCCATTCGTGCTATTCGTGATCCCAGCTTCTTCTTTTCCATTCGTGACATTCGTGTTCCCAAAGTCTCTACGCTATCCCGACAAGCTGAATATCAAACGACAGATTCTTTCCGGCAAGCGGATGATTGGCGTCCACCGTGATTTCTGAGTTGGAAATCCCGGTTACAATAACCCGCATTATCTGTCCGTTCGGACTTCGCATTTGCAAAACCTGGTCAACCTTGAGGTCAAGATCCGGCGGGAGACGATCCCTCTGAAGCTTGACAACCATTTCCTCCATGCGAGGCCCGTATGCCTTTTCGATACCGATGGCGGTCGTTTTCGACTGGCCGATTTCCATTCCGACTACCGCTTCGTCGAAACCTTGTATCACTTCGCCTTCACCCACTTGAAACTCCAGCGGCTCCCGGCCCGTGGAGGAGTCAAATACAGTGCCATCCTCAAGTTTGCCCGTATAATGAACCTTGACAGTGTCGCCCTTCTTCGCCTGGGGCATGCCCGTCTCCTCTTTTTTTATGCCGTTGCTTTTATCTTCCGACCTTAGACTTTAGACTCTAGACCTTAAACCTTAAACTTTGAACCTTGAACCCTAAACCTTGAGCTTTAAACTTTGAACTAGCTTACCATAAACCGCGCGATTTAGCGAGAAAAAAGAACGAGAAAACGCTGATATACGCCGATGGAAACTTTGAGGAAAAACGACGAAGAAGGGGAAAGGCGAAAAGGGAAGAAACGAAGAGAAAAGGTGGAATACAAATAAATAAATGCGCGGTCCGAGAACTACACGAACAAAACGGAAGAAAGTTTCTAACCACAGCGCTGCGCAGCCGCAACCGAAACCGAAGAGGAAAAAGAAACAGGGAATCCGCTGATTTCGCAGATTGCGCGGATTTTGGAAAAAAAGAAGAAGAAAAAGAGTCGTCGTTAACCACGGGTTGACACGGATCAACGCGGGGAGCACGGGGAAAAGCCATTCCTTCTCGACGAATCTTCTTTTCTTCGCTGATTCTCTCTTTGCGCCCTTTGCGCCTTGGGCCTGCGGCCCTCTGCGGTAAAAAAAAGCTGTTTTGGACGGCAGTGAATTCCTGTCGTGATTCCTTTTCTTCTCCTTTTCGCAAATCAGCGTTCATCGGCGTGCATCTGCGGTTAAGAACGCCTTTTGTTGTTTCTTCTCTTTTTTCCAAAATCCGTGTGCATCTGTACTACTCAGTTTCGAAATCGTGAATTTGTGTCGTGATTTTCTTTTCTTCTTCTTTCCCAAATCCGCGTTCATCGGCGTGCATCTGCGGTTAAGAATACTTCCTTTGTTTCTTCTTCTTTTCCCCAAATCCGTGTTA
>JACRIR010000043.1 GCA_016215705.1 Candidatus Poribacteria bacterium
AACATATCAGTGGTCTTCCTTTCCTTTGTGAGCATGACAAACAGCCTCTTTTCTATAGTCTACGGTTGCCTGGAGAGTTGGTCAATGAACTTTTTGTTAATAAATAGTTCCAACTTTGGAACACGAATAATGCGGATGGGTTACGAATGAGAAAATTGAAATATTCTATCCGCCGATTGCGCAGATTTTCCTAGCGCGGCAGAGCCGCAACCAAACAGAAGAATGAGCATTGGGAATCCCGCGAAGCGCGGGACTTCGCGGGGCTCAGCCTACGGATTTCACGGATTCCACGGATTTGGGGAGAAAAAGAGGCATCTTAGCCACAGATGCACACGGATGGACACGGATTTTAGGAAAAGAAGAAGAGGAAATTGTGGCAAGAATTCATGATTTCGAACGTGAGTAGTACAGATTCTGGGAAGAAGGGCAAGAAAAAGGAGAAGAGCTATCATCCACGAAGCCGCAGCCAACCAAAAAGAAGAAGCTCCGGGATCACGAATCGCGCAAGGCGCGAGACGAATTACGAATGCAGATTCCCCGATGTCATTCCTGCGAAGGCGGGAATCCATTTAAGAACATTGGGTTATGCAGAGACCTTCTTGAAAATCACACCATGATTTCAAGAAATTGACAGTGAGCAATGCAGATCAGGGATATAGAAGAAGAAAGAGAAGAATTCATGGCCACAGCGCGGCGCGCAGAGGGACACAGAGGAAAACGTGAGAATGTCAATATTCTCCGCGTTCTCGGAGTCTTTCGCGAATGCTTGACATTGTTGAGTGCAAGTAGTAGTGTATGGGAAAAGTGCGAAGTGAACTAAGGTGAGCTAAAGTGATGAAAAGATAGGGGGAAAAGGGGAAACGGGAAGCAGGTAACAGAACGTTTAATGATGGCCCCGATTGTTTTGAAAGACGCGTTGGCTCCGTCAAAGTGTGATCTTCGGGGACAGTCCCGATTCTACGGCGGAAAGCGCCCGTAAATCTGGGACGGTCCCCTTCGCAGCGCTTCAAGTTATTTCTGAGACACTACACTAGACTTGTCGTGAGAGATAAATGAGATTGCTTTTCGGAAAATCACTGATAACACTGGCGCTTATTGCCGTCTTCCCAATGCTTGCGTCATGCAATGGCGGAACTACGCCTGTGACCGATGGCCGGGGTCAGATCCGGTTGCTGCCCGACGCTCCGCCGGAATGGAGGGATACAGGCAGAACACATGTTTACTCCGGCGTTGCGCTGTCAGATTACATAAACGGCGGCGCTGAGGTATATTTCGCTTACGGATTTCGGGAAGCGGCAGTGCGCGAATTCGAGAACAGCGCGGGAGCGCGATTAACGGTCGAAGTTTATGAGATGAACCGGTCCGAGAATGCCTACGGCATCTTCTCGACCGATTCCGCCGGTAAGCGCATTCCCGTCGGCGCGGACGCTTCGTATGGCGACGGACTCCTTCGCTTCTGGAAAGGCCCTTTCTTCGTGCGGATTCTCTGCTACCCCTCTGATCCTGCAACTGAGGCTCTCGTTCAGAATATCGGCAAGGGAATCGCGGATCTGATCAACTCCGATAGCCGGAGGCCGGAATCGCTTTTGTCCCTGCTGCCCGATATCGGGGTCGCAGCCGATTCGGTCTGCTACTTTCATCGCCAGACATCGCTCAACAACCTGAGGTTTCTTTCAGACGAAAACTTGCTGGGTCTTGGCGACAACGTAGATGCGATCACGTGGGAAGAGATTCTCGAAAACAAGGAGAGCAGCCAAAACAGACCGCGGCAGATAGTCTTGCGGTACCCGTCCGAGTCAGCGGCACGGGAGGCGTCTAGAAATTTCACGGAGAAATACATTGGCGTTCAGAACCGTTTTTCGGCTGGGGCGGCGACACGTCTGCGATCTTCCTGGTTGATTGTGGTTCTCGATGCGCCTTCGAAGAAGGCTGCAAATGAGGCCGTGGACCGCACTTTTGCCAAGTTGGAAACACTCGAAAAGCCGGAGGGATCACCATGAAAGATGAGAAAGGGCTCAAAGGACCTTCACTCAAATGTACCAGGCGAGATTTCCTGAAAGGAAGCGCAATTGGGGCAGCCGGTGTAATGCTCGGTCCCACCGGTTGTTCAGTCATGGACAAAGAGAGCCACAAGCCGGTTCCTAATGACGCCCTTCCCGAAGGCAAAAGCAAAGTTGTGCTCATACGCGAAAAAGAAGGATTGGATTCCGACGAGAAGATAATGCGCATGTTGGAGCAGGCCATGATTGAGCTTACCGGCGAGACCGATGGCGCAAGGGCATGGGCGAAATTCTTCAGGCCGAACGATATCGTCGGTGTCAAAATGAACGTCATGATGACTCCGACATCGCCGCAGATATCGCGAGCGGTCACTCGCGGGATAATGAGCGCTGGAGTGCCCGAGCAGAAGATAATCTTGTGGGATAGAAACGATGCCGGTCGCGGCATCGAGGGCTCGCAGGTACGCAATGAGAAACCCGGCTTCGACTCAAAATCGCTCAGCAGGATTGTCACCAACGAGGCAACGGCGCTGGTGAACGTGCCGGGTATGAAGGTACACTGGCTCGCCGGCGTCGCCGTGGCGCTGAAGAACTGGATCGGCGCAATCACAAACATAAACGTGCCCGACATCGGAGTGGCGTACAAGATACACGGCGACAGTTGCTCCGAATGCGCAAGTATCAATGCGATTCCCGCGATCCGCGACAAGTGCCGGCTGATTATAGTAGACTCGCTGAAACCGCTTTTTCATGGAGGCCCGCAGGTCAACCCGCGATATCTATGGCCATACCGGGGGATCATCATCGGCGTTGACCCTGTGGCCGTGGATACTGTGTGCATGAAGATACTCGAAGCCAAGCGCCGTGAGTTCAAGGGCGTCGAGTGGCCGATAAGCCCGCCGCCGAAACATGTGTTTCTGGCCGAGAGCAAGTATCGGCTCGGCCACGCCAACATGGATAGAATCGAATTGGTGAAGCTGGGATGGCAGGAGGGAGCGCTCGTGTGAGGGCGCCGTCACTCGACAACAGTTCTGTCCATGCGTTTCCGAATGGCTCGCCTCCCGAAATAACCCAGAACAAGAACGGCGAGTAAAACCCAGAATAAGGGTAAGATCAGCATGGACCCTACAACGAAAACCTGAACAAGGGGCTTAAAGAAATTCGCGAAACTTCCATTGACGAACATCCATTCGACGTGAAGGAATAGAGCGACAATTCCAACAAGGCCGCCACCAAGAAGAACGGTAAATAGAACCTTCAATGCTTTCATCTTCGCTTTCTTCCGCCCATGTGAATCTCAGGAATTATGGAGAAATCGTATCCCGGCAGATAATAGAAAGTCAAGGGGGTGGGTTTTCGCCAGATTCGTCCCCCAGCGGTGAAGCAGTTCCTGAGTCCACGGCGCATGGTCGGATAGGTTCTGATTGATGGCATAACAGAGAACTCTTGGCCTGTAGGAAAAGCAATCCTCGCCGATATACGGGACATACGCAGGCAGGAATACTTTGTGTCCACCCAGAGTAACGCTCACTGCTCCTGTTTTCGGAACATAACCCTGCTGATGGATGTTCCGCAGGAGTTTGGCGTGCGCGGTGGCCCAGGAGAAGTCGAAGTTGTTCATTTTGGATTTGAGAGTCATCGAACTCGCGCTTTGCTCGTATGTTCGGGAACGACTTGCATAGTCGCCCCTCGTTCTTGGCGAATAATATTGTAGCACAAGAGACTTATGAACACCGCTGTCCAAAACAAAAGAATCCGAACCGCAGAGGACGCTGAGGTTCGCGGAGGGAAAGCATTGACTTATGAATGTGGATCAGCGTTGTGCACCGAATTTCCCTTTTTCCATTTACCAGTCGTTCCAAACCCGAGCCGAGACGCACAGACCGCTTGACATTTTTGAGGGGTGGTAGTAGTCTGTGGACATGGAGAGAAGAAAAGACTTCAAGGAACCGTCGATTAACGCCGATGAACGTGGAATGAAACCGGTGAAGAAGAATCTCAACGCAAAGTCACTAAGTCACCAAGCAGAAGAAGTGGCAGTCGGAAACTCTGCGATACGGGATAAAGTGATTAAGAGATTGGGGGAAACAGGGAAACGGGAGGCAGGCAACAGAACGTTTAATGATGACCCCGATTGTTCTAAAAGGCGTGTTGGCTTTGTCAATGTGTAGACCTGACCCCTTTGCTTTTTCTTGGCCTTGGGAATTGGCTAGATTCGCGACTAAAGGCTAACTCTCACTTGTTCAGATGAGACCTGTTTCTTCCAGTTTTTCTTTGTTCAGAACTTTGATGCCCGGCATATATTTCAAAAGATATATTGCGACTTCTGTTCCACCAACGATGGCCCTCTTTTTGTATGTTACATCTGTATCTTCAATCCTTATATTTTTGGTTTTGGTTTTCTGGTATGCATTATTGATTCCCAAGGCTCATTTACCTCGGCTTTTATGACATCACCACCTCTGTGATAGGTTTCAATCTCGATGGACCGTGACTGGTAGGCCAGCTTAGAACCCAGTCCCTTCCAGGAGAACTCATCGCCTTTGATCCCGACTATCTCGCTTAGACCAAGGCCGAAAAATTTGTCTAACCGACCAGGCATCTGTTCCTTGTTGGTGTAATCCATTCCGATGCCGTTGTCTTCCACGGAGAACACATGGCCTTCTTTGGCCATCGTGAAGCTAATGCTAATCTCTGTAGCGCCGACTTCTCTGTAGCCAGCATTACTTATAAGTTCGCGGAGCAGATCTAAGGGACCTTTGCGCTCCTGAATGATCTGCTTGGCGATGGCAATCTCATGAATTACGGGATCGTGATCCTTGCCTTTTGCCTCGATGTGGTCTTTGAAGGTCGGCATAGTCAATTCCTTTGGTTACAACCAAGACTTGGTCAAAGAGGATAACTGTGATTTCTAAGTCTTTATTAGTCTCTACATAAAACGATGGAGCTGCTGAAGATGGCACGAGATTTATATTTCTTTTAGCTCGCTAACCAGCGCAACATTAGTGAACATAAACGAAAAGCGATTTATTATAGCAGAGCAAGCAAGGCTTTTCAATGCAGGGAAAGGTGTTCCTCCCATGTAACGATTTGATTACGAGGTCGGGATACTGTATAATACGCCCACTGGTCTCAGTATACCTTTGGCCGAAGAATGGACACTGGAGCACGAAGGCAGCCTCGCAACACCCCATACAGGCAGCCAGCGTTACAAGTTTCAACGTCTATTCTCTTCTGAATTGAGCCGGCGATGAACAATCGTATCTACCCCATACGATTAGCAAATAGATCAGGCATCCTGGTCCGAAGACCGTGGCCATTATCAAGAACTGAAATTGTTTTTGCTGATGTAGTATTGCTTCATCCTTTCTCGCAGGGTGAAGTCATTTCTCTTCTCACATAAAGTGTTGCAGTGCAGCGTCGCAATGTTGCAGTGCAACGTCTCAACTGCATTTGTGAGCTCGGCGCCGGTCAGAAGGAGGCTTCATGGACATTTTCTTACCCATAGCGGGGAAAAGCATTAACGTGTTCCTTGTCGTAGGCATAGGAGGCATAGTCGGCTTTCTGTCCGGCCTGTTTGGAGTGGGTGGAGGCTTTTTGCTTACACCACTCCTAATGATGATTGGAATCCCGCCCGCGGTGGCAGCGGCGAGCGATTCAAACCAGATAGTCGCTTCTGCCTCCTCGGCGGCGGCCACTCATTACAGGATGGGCCACGTCGACATGAAGATGGGGATCATCATCCTGATAGGAGGCCTGTCAGGCGGCACGCTTGGCGTGCAAGTGGTCAAAATATTGCGAGAGATGGGAAACTTTGACTTCTTCATCAAGGCGGTTTATGTGGTGATTCTCGGTGTCATAGGCGGTCTCATGTTCATGGAGAGCCTTCGCAGTCTGCGTCGTTCCGCCACAGCCGGTCCGGTCGAGGCTCAGGCGCCCGGTTCGCGACGGTTCTCCGATTGGTTTCAGGCGCTTCCCCTGCAAATGGAGTTCAAGAACCTTGGAATGAGGACCTCGGCCATATTTCCTTTTGTTGCGGGCATGATCGTCGGGATTCTGGCAGCCATTATGGGGGTTGGCGGGGGATTCATCATGGTGCCGACAATGATTTACATCATCGGTATGCCAACGGTTATGGCGGTCGGCACCGACCTCTTCCAGATTGTCATCACTTCGGCCAACGTTACGTTTCAACAGGCTATGAGAAATCATACCGTGGACCTCATGCTTGCGGTGATCCTTTTCTGCGGCTCGGTTTTCGGAGCGCAACTGGGCGCTCGAGTAAGCAAGAAATTGAGAGGCGAACAGATACGAATACTCCTCGCGGTGATTGTGCTGATAGTAATGGTGAAGCTTTTGTTCGACCTGATTCGCACTCCTGAGAACGTCATAGACTTCGTAAGAGCGAGTGGAGGACATTGAGAATGTTGAAATCCGCACTCTCGATCTTATTGTTGATATCGCTCCCTGGATTCTGTGGCCCAGCACTGGCCGCCTCGACATCAACTGGAGTTCCTCTCTCTGTGGAGACTTCTCTCTCCGGACAATTCGTGGTTGTTGACATACCGTTAACGGTCGAGCCTGCTTCCTCAGATGTGTCTGTGTGGTACAAGGGTGGCCAGGAAATGGTGTCGGGACAGGCTCCTCCGGATGCCGACGCCGTGATGACCATTATTCGCTCGATGGAAACGCCTCCCATGACTCTAGCGCGTAAAGGGCGTGTGGTGCTCTTCTGGATGACCGTCAAGAAGTTCCACGTGGAGAACATGCCGGGTGTCTATCAACTGGCCACCAGCGCCCCGTTGAGCGCAATCCTGGAATCAATAGGTCCTGAAGAAGCAGCCCGCAATCAAATCGGATACGCTGCGTTGAGGGAGGGATGGGAAGTCAAACTAACCTCCGGCGCCGCCTCGGAGGACGATATGGATGTTTTGTTCAATGGTCTCGTGAAACTCAAGGACAAGATCGGGCTTTATCGAATTCTTGAGAACGCGATCAGGGTTAAGCCGGACGGCGCGTTCTCGAATGCATTTCCCATTTCGGATGCGACGACCGTCGGAAAATATACCGTTCTTGCATATGCTATAAAGGATGGTACAATAATAGGCAAAGGACAAGGCGAATTCGCAGTAAACAAAATCGGGCTGGTTAACTGGTTGACTGCTATGGCGAGTCACCGTTCAGGTATCTATGGGATAATAGCGGTCGTGATTGCGTTCGCTACAGGTATCGTCGTGAGCATCATATTCAAAGGCAAGGGCGGACATTGAGCAACGGCCGACATAGAGTGTTCGGTTTAAGAGGAGAAGTATACTAAGATGGTCCGTGCGCGTGTTCAAACAAAAGGAGCGCTGCCATGGCAATCATAACTATTTCGAGAGGCACTTTCAGCGGTGGAGCCCTGCTGGCTGAGGATTTGGCGAAGAGGCTCGGTTACAAATGTCTGAGCCGGGAACTCATTCTGGACTCGGCCAAGGAATTCGGAGTCCCCGAATACAAACTTATGGAGGCTATTCAGAAAGGCCCGTCCGCATTCCAGCGCTTCACGCATGAACGCCAGCGCTACCTCGCGCTTTATCAGGCGACTCTTTGCGAACATGTGGCTTCCGACAATGTGGTCTATCACGGGCATGCAGGCCACTTCCTGCTCAAATGCGTTCCGCACGTTCTTCGAGTCCGAATCATTGCGCCCATGGAGTTCAGGATCAACCAACTCATGGAAAGACAAAAGATGGACCGTGACGACGCGATCAAGCACATCAACAAAGTGGACAAACAGCGTATTAAATGGACAAAGTTCCTTTACGGGGATGACTGGACCTCACCAAGCCTCTATGATATGGTCTTTAATCTTGAAAATCTGAGCATTCCCTTTATAAGCGAGATTATCCAGCATGCCGTTCAACATGACCGGTTCAAAACGACTCCAGCGGCCAAGAAGGCTCTCGATGACCTGCTGTTGAGCAGCCGCGTGCGAGCCGCCATAGTCCTGAATCCATTATGTCGCAACAGTGAATTCACTGTCAGCGCTAATTCCGGCATAGTGACGGTAGGTGGTAAGCTGCGATCACAGGAGGAAACCGACGAAATTATTGCTACCGCCTCGAGGACATCCGGCGTTACCAAGGTCATCAATGAAATGGTGCTGGATTACAGGTACCAGCAAGAGGTGGACATATAAGGGAAATATGGGGACACGATGCAGCATCGTGTCCCCATATTTCCTTCCTTACACAATATGTTTGATAACCTCGTGAATCACGTCCTCGGCATAGACGAGTCCCACTATTTGACCGTCGCGAACGACCGGCACAAAACTCAAATCGCGGTCTATCATTAAGTGAATGGCCACCATCGCATAATCGTCGTAGTCGACAGTCGCTTGAATTGGCGCCATGAATTCAATGATCTGTCGCTCGATCTGATTGCGAAGTTCCTGAATCGCCTTCTCGGGTGAGAAACCGAAACGGTAGAGATTCTGGTCTGAGGCTGCGTCGGGGACCGACGGATAGTAATCTCTCACCTTGCTAGGCGTGAGACTCGGCTTGAGCCCCTGCAGTATCTCGCGTCGGCGCACAATCCCGAGGAGTTGGTTGCGCGCGCTGAACACAAGGATAACCCACGGGATCGGCTTCTGATTGGCGCGCTTGATCTCAGCTTCCTCCAGTTCCGCCAGCGCTTGCCGCAACGTGAACCAATAAGGAATATATGGGAATTCCTCGAGCGGCATCATGATTTCACCCGCGCGCTTCATCAACATTAGCAACCCCCCCTAAGAGAAAGGCGAAGGGCGAAAGAAGCAAGGCGAAAGAGAAAACCCGAAGGAAAAGAGAGATTGCCTCGCTTCGCTCGCAATAACTGTGCAGATATCAGTTGTCCAGCCCGAGTTTCTGGACAAAATCATTCAGATACCATCTTGCTCGAGCATCGCTCGAAAGAGTCAAATCGAGCTGTTTGGTGAGAATCGTCATTCGCCCCAACAGCCGAAGCCGCTCCAGCATCGCTTCCGGTCCTTGATACGCCGTCGTGGTATCCAGGAAATCTCCCTGGCTGAAATTCTCGAACCCGATTCTCTTGAGCAACTCGCAGATTATCCAGATACGGCGCATCCGTCGCTCCAGTGGCGCACCCCCTAGCTTGAACTGCATCCGGATGTAGTTTTTCTCCGGTTCCGGCGTCACGAGCGCTTCAATTGTGGAAAAGTGATACCCCATCCGAAGGTTGAGAAGCATGTACTCTTTGCTGAGGAAAGCGTAGCTGTTCTCGGAGAACTCCGGTTGTCGCCCCTCTCCGACTTCAGTTCCTACCACAGCCAGGAACCCTTTCAGGTCCGCGGGCACGGGACGCGAGGGCCAACCCTCCTGAAGAACTCCCTCCCAAAGCGCCTTCATCGGGAGCGACTCGATCGAATCCTCGCGGACCCACCGTTTGCCGCCGTTTCCCAGGTAACATCTGTCGAGATAGATAATGTTGATGAAAAGCGGAATCTTGGTTTTGAGTCTCAGGCCGATATCCTCTTTGTTCGCGGTCTGCTTGAGGGATGAAAAAATCTCCTCCATCGATTTCTGGTGAATGAAACGAAGAAGATCATGCAGGCTGTCACAGCTTTGCGGAGTGAAGTTCGGGTCGTTCGGATGAATCACACTCAAGCGGGTCACTCGAGACACAATGCCTTCCACGGCGGCGTCCGAGGGAGACCCCTCGCTCTGAACAGCCTCTTCTTCCTGCGCGGGTATCCATTCCGGGTGGCAGCCATCATAGATGGCGCCGCCGCCGCCGTCCACTGTCACCGTTCGATCCTGTGGGATTTCAGCCGCTTTCTGCATGTTAACTATTGTCGGAAGCGAAAGTTCCCGCGCAAGCGTCGCGAGATGACTGGCATTCCCTCCGACCAGAGACACAAGGGCGCTAATCCGGTGCATCACCGCCACGAGTTTCGGAGAAGGATAAGGAACCACCAGGACAGCCCCGCGTGGCACGGCATCAAGCTCTCCGACCGAGTCGAGATGATAGATCGGTCCGGCGCCTATTCCGGCGCAAATGGGAGTCCCGCCTTTCACCAGGATGTCCGACTGAAATTCTTCGGGAATCCGAGCCACCACTCTCGCTTTTGGGAATTTTAGCGGTCGCGCCTGGATAAGGAACAACTCGCCGGATCGGTCCAAAGCCCATTCAATGTCTTGAGGCTCTCCATAGTGCTCTTCGATCTTCAACGCATACCTGGCCAGCAAACGCAACTGCTGCTCGTTGAGCGACGGCCTGTCTTGTTCAGCCTCCGGCACAGGAGCTTCAGCCACGCCTCCCTCCGCCCGCATGACTAGTTGGACCGGCTTCCGGGCGACCTGTGAAAATACGACATTCTCGTCGCTTCGTGAAACATGAAACACATCCGGTGTCAAACGTCCATCCACAAGATAACTGCCCAAACCGAAAATCGAGTTCACCAGAAGATGCGGTCCCGAGGGATTCAACGGGTCTCGAGTATATATCACGCCGCTGGCGACGGAGTCCACCATTTCCATGCAAACCACGCCCATCGCCAGGTCCATTTCGGAAAGCGAGTGTCTGAGCAGGTAGGATATCGCCGAAGGAGTAAACTTGCTGCTCAAGATATCCTTATAGCGGTCCAGCAGCGCATCCCTTCCAACGTTCAGGAAACTGACGTACTGTCCGGCGAACGTGAAGGTGGTGTCTTCCCACACTGCGCTCGAACGCAACGCAAATCTACCTCTGGAGCTTCTGGACGCGAGATCGTCAAAACCCGCACAGATGGCCTCCGCCAGATCATCCGGAACCGACCTGAAGGTGACCATCTCCCGGATATCGTTGCTGACAACCTCGAGGTCCTTGTATTGTCGAATTCTGACATTCTGGAGAAGCCGGTCAATTCGTTCCTGCAGTTGGTTGACCTCGATGAAATGCAGGTAGGCCCATGCGCTGATGGCAAAACCGTCCGGAACAGGAACACCGACGTGGGACTTCATTTCCCCAAGGTTGGCGTTCTTACCGCCGACCGAGTGAGCACGGCCTCTGTCCAGGCGCGAAAAAGGAATGACATAGTCATCTTTCACGACCGGCTGGGTTCCGGGAAGCGAATTCTCCACCTCCTTGAGAATCGAGATCAGCCTCGATCTGAGCGGTAGATAAGCATCGCCTCCCAGTCCTATCATCCTGTCGATGACCTCGCGCACCCCTTCCTGAATCTGGACAAAGTCGTCCCATACAGCCTGAACGCTCCCGAGTTTGCGATTCTGATGGCGTTCCTCGAGACGGCTGATGAGCTTCAACACCTGGTTATGGCGCTCGAGCACCGATTGGAAGAGCGAGAATTTCTGCTGGACGCTCTCGACAGACGCCAGGCGCTCAGCCTTTGAGGCGCCCAAGATGTTCTTTAGCCATTTCATGAATCGCTCAAATCATCCATCTATTGAGGCTAGCGCAATACTGTGACAGAGTCCGACCCGGGGCTGAATTCATTCGGTCAATCCTGGCATAGTCTATGGCCATCAATGTATGCCATTAAATCCGCACACGTATTTGCCAAGCTCTCAGAGAATGTCATCACTGTATTATGCTTGCTTCAATGAAGCTTCTGACTTCTGCCTTTTCTGTGTCTTCTCCTGCTTGAAGCCGCGAATCATAAGCACAACAATAACCAGGCACATCGCGAGCGCTGCGCCCATCACGCAATAAGCCGCCACGGTAGTCATGTTCATCTGCTTCATGGTAACCGACACACCCGCCAGGATAATCATAATGGCGAACAGCAAACGAATGCCATAGCCGTGGATGTATTTGACAGCGGCCACGCCAATCTGGGCGCCCACCGACGCTCCACAAAGCATGATAATCGCAGCGATAATTTCCACCCGCGCCTTCAGAGCATACGTAAAGCATCCATATGCCCCTGTGAAAACCACGCTAAACAGGTCTGTTCCGACAGCGATGGCTGTTGGACACCCGATGAGGTAGATGAGAGCGGGCATGCGGATGAATCCCCCGCCCACTCCAAGGAATCCGGACAACCAACCAGTAAAGAAAAACACGACCATGACGGTCCAAAGCGAAACGGTTACACCGGACACGGGGAAAGTGACCATCGGGGGCAGATTCCACTTCTTCTTTGCCGGCGCTGCCGGGCCTCTCTCCATTTCTATTGCCCTTTGCCTAGCCAGCCGTTTGTCTTTAGTAAAATAATCGTAGAGCATGTATATGCCCAGTCCGAAAAGCAAGACCATGTATGCATATCGCACCACCGGCCCCGCCACTCCTTTTGCAGTGAGCCACATTACGTTGCGGGCGCCGACCTCCACGCCGATGACCGAACCCACAATCGAGAGAAGCCCGAGCTTCACGTCCACGTTGCCCATCTTGCCGTGTTTCCGGGAGGCAACTATGGACTTGCCGAAAATATGAGCCAGATCCGTACCTATCGCATACGCCATATTGAATCCGAAAATGTTGAGCGCGGGCGTAACAACCCACGCGCCGCCCACCCCGAAGAATCCGCCCAACACTCCAACCGAAAAACCGATTGCCAAAAGGATTAGTATATTGAAGTTAATCCCCGCTATCGGCAAATAGATGTCAAGTATTCCGTGGTCCATCGTCCTGATCCTTTCCTTCGCCCGTCACTATTCTTTATGCTCGATTTTGTGGACGTCCATTCCAATCGCCTTGAGGATTACGTCGGTTCCGAGGGCAATCACCATGCCCACCGTGGCCATCAAGACAGTGCAGTAAATGGCGTACAACCACAGGTTCTCGTTGTACGTTTTGGCGAAGAAAAGGCTGATGCCTGAAAGGTTTTCAAGCGGGACCTTTTTCTCTAATGCCTCGGGCACATCCAACCCCTCGCTTGCCGCCACAAGCTTGGCAAACAATTGGAATATCAATGCCCACACGAAAAAACAAAGAATCTTCCATCTCCTCATTTTTGACCTCCTATGCCTTGTTGACCAGGGGTGCTCCAACGGTAAAGGACCCAATTAACCTGTTTTGCTTGAAACAGGAATACACATCCACTCTTGTCCAAGATAGTTTTTGTTTTGGACAGCATTTTGAGGTTTGGACCGCCCGAAAGGCTCAGTCCAAGCCAATGCTACCGTGAGAACCCCTTATTTTACGGGCATGGGGATCTTTTGGCCGACAAAGAAGCTCCGATTATGGCCCTTGCGTATTTTGGACAGCATTTTACAGGCTAAAAGAAGCCTCATTTTCAGAAAGCCCAAAATGCTCGATAAAATAAGGGATTTCTCTCGTCCAAGATACCATTTCAGGTTATCTTGGACAGCAGTGATACACATCCAAGAATTTGTCCCGTAATCATGCAGATGCGAATTTATTCGCACACGCAACGCGAATACAGGCCGGAAACACTGTGCAAATGAATTGGCCGATACGGCAGCCTGGTTCAAATGCGCAACTGCGGAACAGTCTCTCCAACCGTCGTTTGCTCAAATCGAGTGGGGTGACTCGATATCGCGCAAAATATCGTGGAGCTTACGGGTGCTCCTTTGTATGCTGATTGGATGGCAAAACTCAAGCGCATCCCGATGCTCTCATTTTACCCCACGCTCTCTCCTTTTTGCAACTTCAAGCGGAAACTGAGTCGCGTAAGACAGAAGGCGCAAACTCGACATTCAAGCCCCTCACCGTCACTCTGAGCCTTTCGACGTCATCACGAGCCCTTCACCGTCACTCTGAGTGAAACGAAAAATCCCGTTTTTGCGCATTGTTGCGGTTTTTGTAAAGAAATGCTTCCCTTCGCTGATCCTTCGCTTCGCGGGGGGTGACGTACACCGGGTCGCTATGTGGGATCGAGGCGCGTAGGCACGTCTCATGTAAAACCATCCGGCGGCGACAAAACCATCGGAGACCGTTGACAATCACCGATATGATCGTGTACCTTATATGCAAGATGTCACGCCTGCACCGAGTGTTTCTCGCATTCTTCACCGACTTCGAAGGTTGAATCCTATGGTTGGACAGATACGTGTGCTTCTGGCCGATGACGAGAAGGCTTTTCTTGATTCGCTCGTCAAAGTGCTTTCAAGGCGAGGCATTGCGGCGCGGACTGCGTACGACGGTCGCGCCGCCCTTGAAGTTCTCTCTCATGAACAGTTCGATGTGATCGTATTGGACGTCCGGATGCCTGTCATGGACGGCCTGGCCGCCCTCCGCGAAATTCGACGGACCGACACCCTCACGCCCGTTCTTCTACTGAGCGGGCAAGCCGATCTGGGATACGTGGGTGAGGCGATGAAAGGCGGGGCCGCAGATTACTTATTGAAGCCTTGCGACATCGACACGCTCATTTCTGCAATCGAGAATGCCCACGAGCGAAAGAAGATAAGGATGGAAGTGGCGCAAGAGTCGCCCAAGAAACAACCCCGCAGTAAGTAATGCCATAAAATCGGGTACACCCCGCCGCGGGCGGAATATGGTGAGAAGATTGGGGACACGATGCGGCGTCGTGTCCCCAGTTTTCTGTATCGGTGAATCAGCCTCTTGAACGCAGCATTACCCGTTCTTAGCGCCGGTGATTCCTTCGAGCCCGTAATCTCCCTTTAGAAATGCTTCCATAATCTGCCGGGCGGATTCGTCGCTCGCCATCGCAAGGTCCATTTGCCGCATGAACTGAAGGAGTCGCCCAAGCATCTCAAGGTGTTCTTCAGTCTCTTTTCGGCTGGCTTTGTTCAAGCGCGCATTGACGAGATCGCGGTTGACGGTAACCGAGAAACCGTTCTGTCTCAGTATCTCGCTGATGGCCCGGGCTCTGCGACTTCGCCGAACAATGTCCGCGGCTCCTCCCCGAAAAAGCAGGTTGATATAGTTCTTGTTTGCTGTTTCGCCGCAATAGGTGTCTACCACGCCGAAGTGGTAGCCGACCCGCGAAGTGTAGTTCAGATAATTATCTGAAACGAGCGCATAACATGGGTCGCGGAAGGTTCTGTCGTTCTCAGGATTGTCGATGGCGTGGCGCATCATCATTGAGAAAAGGCCTCCCATGTCGAGCGGCTTGGGGCCGAAGCGAGGTATCTTCTCATGCAACATTCCCCTCAAGATGGCCGTGAGAGGCACAGAAGTGACGTGCGAGCGCTTCACCTTGCGCACTCTATCTGACACTCTGACACCGCCGCCAAGGTCGATGATGTAGAGGTCGATTGGCAGAAAGACGTCCAAATGATAGCTCGAGGCCCGGAAATCCCCGAGCGTCTCACCCATGCGAAACATCTCCTCATATGACTTCTCGTGTATAAAGCGGGCCAGATCATGGAGGGTCCGGCAGTTGTCAACGGCAAACTTGGGAGAAGCCGGGTTAGTGAGATTCAAGGGAATCACTGCTTCGGATATCTTCTCGAGGAGTCTCATGACCGGGGTTTCACGCCGCGACCGCCCGCTTTCTTTTGTATCGTTTTCGGGAGCCTCTTTTCGAATAATGTCGTCCACTATGCCCGCATAAATACAGCCGCTGGTTGCGTCGACCGTCACGGGTGAGCCTTCAGGCAGCAGCCGGGTTGCCGACTTTGTGTTCAACAAGGTCGGCACTCGAAACTCTCGAGCCAGGTTTGCCATGTGGCCGGTTACGCTGCCTGCGTCGGTGACTATCGCATGCGCCTTGGACATGAGGCGCACGAACTTCGGCGAAGACCGCCGGGCCACGAGCACTCCGCCGATTGGAAAAGACTCGAAATCACCGTCATCGTCCATGTGCACTGCAACCCCCGCGCCCACGCCGGGACACGCGATATCTCCTCCGCTCAGCAAGACTGCGCTTCCCTCAATCACACGGCAGGTCCGCAAAGTCTGGGTCAACATGCGCAGCGGGCGCGATTGGAGTAGCACGAACCGGCGTTTGCCGTCCATTGCCCACTCGATATCCTGGGGTCTGCCGAAATGTTTTTCGAGAGCAAGCGCCCATCGCGCAAGTTGGAGCGCCTCGTCATCCGTGATGGTCGGCTCCCCGGCCATCTCCGGTTCGATAGGTCTTTCTATCATTCCGGAATCCGGCAGACAAGACAGATAACTTGTCTGGCTCGATGGCGTCCGCGAGATCACACGGGGCGCCGCATGGCGGGAAATGATGATTGTTTCAGGTGATGACCCGCCGTCCACCAGAGTGACACCCAGACCCCACACGGCATTGATAAGGACGTGGTCGGGCTCGGAACGGTTCGGGCTGTTCGAGAAAATCACGCCGCTCGCAACTGCGTCAATCATGGCGATACAGCCCACAGCCATTGCAGCGGATTCGTCGGATATGCCGTGGAGAAGGCGATAATGAATGGCCTCACGAGAAAAAAGACTTGCGAGCACCTCTCGGTATGCTTTGAGCAGACCTTCCCGATTCACATTGAGAACCGACAGGAATTGACCCGCAAAGGAAAGATTCGAATCTTCTCCGAGCGCGCTCGATCGGACCGCCAGGCGTGGGGGAGGGCCCAATCTCGATGTGAGCCGGTCGTATGCGGCATAAATCTCTGTTTCAAGGTCGCCGGGAAGAGGCGCGGTCATGATCGCCTTGCGAAGTCTTTCGCTCAATTCCCCTGCATCTGCCTGCGAGAATAATCCCGCCTGCTTTTCCTGGAGCAGGGTCTTGATTTCACCACTGTCGAAAACGACACGGCATGCGCCGGTGGTTACCGCGAATCCGTCCGGCGCGGGCAGCTTGAGACGGTTTCGCATCTCGCCCAGATTGGCCATTTTACCGCCGACAATGTCGGAATCACTGCCGGAGATTCCCGATATGTCAAAGACGGGTTCTTCCACGTACTGGGCTATCGGCTGCTCCATCACTCTGACCAACTCTTCAGTGCTCTTTTCGAGAACACTCTGAAGCGCACCGTATCTTCCCGAAGAGATCGTGTTGATGGAATCAGCCATGAGATGAATATCCGCCACGGCGCGCGCTACCTTACGTTTGAGGTAGGGGAGGTCGAAGAAATCGCCCTCGTGTTTCTTTTGTTCGAGGTCAGCGATGATTTCAAGAAAACTGTTATTGGCGGAAAGAAGTTTGCGGAACTCGGTATGGTAGAGCTTGAATCTGGCAAGTTGCGCTTGATGCTCGACAATCTGCTCCTGGCGGAGGCCGATTATTTCCAGAAATACAAGAAAGCTTCTCCACATGGAACCGAGGAAACCGACAATCCCGCCTTTCACTCGCTCGCGCCATGTGGACAACAGTTCGAATCCCTCCTCTTTCGTCTTTTTCCCGTTTCCCCATTGTTTCTCAGGAACTCCGCGCCATACGCTCTCTGAGCATTTTCAGCAGTTTGCGGGCGCTTTTCTTCCGCAGACCGTACACCCTTATTATATCATCTTCGGATGAAAAACCGCCGTGGATATCGAGTTCGATCCATTTTGTCGGCATGAGTAGCCCATGGAGAATCCCCATTGCTCCAAGAATAACCAGTAGCGTGCCGGTTACCAGCAGCCACGAGCGAAACAGGAAGGCTATTATGCAGATTACCGCTCCGGTGATTGCTTCGCCAAGGCGCAACTCCCTTTTCAAACGCGTATTAATGACATCGCGAATCTGAACTTCGTCGATCACGGTTCGGTCGCTTGTGTCGCCTCTGACAGCCTGGCCGGCCTCAATGACGGACCGCAAACGCAAAAGGCGGCGACCGGTCAAGAAAAGACTAATCGCCGCTTGTTCGGGTTCTTTGAGCACAGACTCGTTCAGCTTCATGTGGGCGCGCACAACATGATGCTCGGCGAGGATTTCTTCTTTCTCCTCCAATTGCGCGCCCACAATGGCCCGATAGAGATCGACACTCTTCTCTACCTGAAGCCGCTCAAACTTCTTCTTTGGAATGTCCCCGCGACCGTAAGCGACGGTGATATTTCGCAGTTCTTCCCGCAGTTCTTCAACCTTATCAGTCGGTGTCATAGGGGAAGGCGCCCGGCGATACGCCCTTTGCGCGCAGTCCCGGGATCAAGGAGATTGCGACCGCAAGCACGAGGACGAAAGCCACAACGAAGGCGAACCAAGGGTCCCATTCCTTGATCGTCGAGTCATAGAGCAGCCACAAAAGGAATCCGTAAAGGACCACATTGATGACTATCTGCCAGGTTCTGTTCATAGCGCACCTCTACCTCAAATCCTGCCCTTCAGCCATACCTCATAGATTACGGCCGCGCAGCTCAATGATATCGTGAGCAGCAAAACCCAATACCCAAACATCGAGTTAATGAACCATTTCATAGACTACCTCCTTTTCTCCTCACACCACAAGCGGCGGAACCCAAGCCGGAACACTCTTGCCGCGCCGATGGCGCAACGCAAAAAGCACGAGCGACATGATGAATAAGCAGAGGAATATCATCTCGCCCAAGGTCAGCATCACGGCGAACAAGGAGAGCCATTCGATCGACTGACCGCTCAGGACGTATGCAAGCCGCAATACCGCTCCGCACGTCGCTAGAATCAGTGAGTAGCTGAGGATGTAGCGGATTGCAGGTCCGCGAACGAAGGCCGTCGCCATGCTCCCAATCTGAGCGCCAAGCATCGCACCGGACAGCATGAACACCACTGCTACTATGTCCACGTGCCCTTCGATGGAATGTCTCAACGCCCCGTAACCACCGGAGAACACAATTTCCACGAGATCGGTGCCTACTGCGATATGTGTGGAAGCTCCGACGATGTAGACCAAGGCGGGAACACGGATGAAACCGCCACCCACGCCGAGGAATCCCGCGAGAACTCCGGTCACGAGTCCAACAATCACAATAACCCACATCGATACGACCACGCGCGCGGTGCGGCAAATCACTATCGGCGCAAGCGGGATGTTCTGAAACATTGCCGGCAGCGAGCTGGTCTGAACCTCGCGCGAAACGCTCTTGCCCTCGCGCGCCATATCCTCAATCTTCTTGTGGGCGCGCCGCGTCTCTATCTGAGTGTAAAGAAACAGGAAGAACATCACAACCACCGACGTCATAAGCAGGACGACAGTGGACAGGCCCATATGCTTGAGGTAGACAAGCAGCCTGACTCCAAGTTCCACGCCGAGCATTGTGCCGGCTACCATGCTCAAGGCCATCGTCCAGTCGATGTTGCCGAGCTGCCGATGCCGTATTGTGGAAACTACGCCTTTGCCGGCGATGTGCGTCATGTCGATTCCCGAAGCCATATATCCGGGAAACCCGAATACTATGAGCGCCGGGGTGACCATATAGCCGCCACCCACACCGATGAAACCGCCGACTATTCCGACAGTGAAGCCGACAAGCACGAGCAGCGGTATCGGCGCCTCAATGCCTGCTACCGGAAAATTGAACATATCTCGTCTCCTTAATCAATGGCCCTCGAAATGGCGGATCTTCTCGAGCTTGATCCCGAGTATGTCGGTCAAGCCTTCCGCCATATAGCCAAGAGTAACGCCGAGGCCGATAACTATCATCACATTGTAAACCGCTCCCCATGGATACGTGACAATCCCTTTATGTTTGAATGTGTCCTTGTACTTGAACCCTTTGGACTCCTTGATCTGCCACGGTACTGTGACCTTGATCAAATTGCCCTCGAGGCTCACACGTTTCGCTTTCTCCAATTCCTCCTCGGATATGACACCATTTGCCAGTTCCGGCAGACGGTCGCCTTTCTTGACCGGCGCCGCCTCCAGGCCGTCAAGTTTCGCAAAGGAGCCTATCTGCAACATGGCCGGATTCTCGGCCGTGGCATCCTTGAATGTGTCCGCGTTCACGGCGTAGCCGTCGTCCCCGGCGGAGTAGTAATACCATCGAGCAAGACTGCCCGACGTGTGCAGATTCGCCACCAGGAAAAAGACCCCGATGGACGTCGCAGTCCAGAACACAAACTTAATTGCTGATCGCGTTTTTGAAGGCGCTGACATCCTTCCACCTCCTCATATGATTCTCAACGATAGGGTGGCGCTTAATCTTCCAACAAACCATATGTTTCACCGGAAAACTGATTCCTCTCTCTCGTACCTCACTCTCCTTCCTCTCTGAATCGCCCGGAATCATCCCTCGTCTTTTTCAAAAACAGCCATGGGGTGGCTGATGATTCTCTCTACCTTCGCCTTGCGGATTTTCTCTTCCGCAGACTGCTTCTTATCAAACGCATCTTTTATTTTGGCCAACATATCCTCTATTGCGCACGGCTTCATGACGTAGTCAAAAGCGCCAAGCTTGAGTCCCTCGACGGCGGATTCGACCGACGCATGACCCGTGAGCATGACTACTTCCACGAGAGGATACTTCTGACGCATCTTGCGCAGAACCTCGACTCCGTCGAGCCCCGGCATCTTAACGTCGAGAACGACTACGTCAATCCGGCGCTCTTCCATTATCTTGAGCGCGTCAAAGCCGTTGGTCGCCGTGGCCGTCTCGATGTCCCGCTTGTCCAGAAGTTTCTTTGTGGTTTCCAGGAACCGCTCCTCGTCGTCCACCAAAAGCAAATGAATCGTTGACATTATTGATTTCCTCCCTGTTCGTGAGCCGCCGCCTCCGCCGTCGCGCTTTGCGCTGTCCCGGGGAGCGGCAGCCGCACGGTGAAGACGCTGCCTGCGTTCAGTTCGCTGCTCACCGTGATTTGTCCACCAAGGCGCTCGATGATGCCGTAGCACGTGCTAAGACCCAAACCTGTCCCCCGTCCCACCGGCTTTGTCGTGAAGAACGGAAGGAATATCTTTTCGAGATTCTCTTCCGGAATACCGCAACCGTTGTCTGCCACCGATACTACCAGCGCGCCGTCTTGTTTCGCGGCGCCGATCCGAATCTCTCCCTTCTCTTTCCCCTTTAACGCGTCAACGGCATTGTTCAAGAGATTCAGGAATACCTGTTGAAGCTGAGCCGGATCAGTCTGAAGCGGCGGCAGCTCCCCCTCAAACTGTTGTATGATTTGGATGTTTTCCACATAGGCTTTTCGCTCGACCATGCCGACTATCTCACGCATGAACGGCTGCAGCTCGATTGTCTGGATGCTCGGCTCGGTCTTACGCGCGAATTTCAGCAGCCCCTGAGTGATCTGTTTGCATCTGTCAATCTGCAAATCGATCTGGTTGACCGAGTCCCGAACCGTCCGGATGTTCTCGCCGTCGGGAAGCGTTCCGTCCGCCTCCATTTCCTTGAAAATTTCTTTTATCAGCGCTTCTTCCGATTTCATTATTTGCAGAGGATTGTTGATCTCGTGGGCTATTCCCGCGCTCATTTCGCCGACCTCCGCCAGCTTGCCGGCCATGATCAATTGGCTGCCCATCTGCCGTTTCTCCATGTCGGCGATAGTGAGTTGGTTGGCAAGGCCCGATGCCAGGAAAAAGCCCATGGTCACCACTACGGCCCCGCCGATTACGATTACCGCGACGGCAATGAGAACGGCGCGGGTCAGCGGCGCATATGCGTCGCCTATCTCCTGTCGAACCACCAGAATCCAATCCGTTTCGCGAAGTCTGCCCGTTGCGTAGAGATGTCGGCCGCCGCTCGCATCATTTGCGGCAAACGAGGCAATCGCATTATCTTCGCTCCGGTAAATGAGATGGTCCTGGTCGATTTCCATGAGAGCGCCGCCGGAGCGGCGCGGGGTCTGGAAACCTCCCCTTCGGTTTATCAGGTATGCTTCCCCCGTTTTCCCCACGCGGATATTCTCAACAAGGTTGTTGAAGAACATGCTGTCGACCGTGGCGCGCAGGTACCATGTCGCATCGCCCTCTCTTCGCTGGACGGCGATAACAAAATGCGGGATGTTACGGTACCCCTTGAACACATCCGAAATGTATATCCCTTTGTTATGAACCGCTTGAAACCAGTCGGCCTGAGAGTAGTTCTTCCCCTTAAGGTCGAAAGGTCCTGCGTAGGCGACATGATTACCGTGCTCGTCAAAAACGCCGAGGTCGAAGAACGCCTGTGAGCCCGTCTGCAGGAGACTCAGAATCTCCTCGAGTCGGCCGTTGCTGCTCAACTCTTTGAAACTGTGCGAGTCAGCGACGAATTCGAGTTGAAACGACAATTCTCCGAGAAACTGATCGATGAGGCGACAATGCCCGTCCGCGATGCGGCTCAACTCCGTGGCCACGTGGCCGCGAAGGTTGACGGCGAAATAGTACACCAGAGTGCCGCACACCATCATCACGGCGATGAACGGTACAAGGAGCACCCTGCTCAGGATCATGAGACGGGTTCTCTTGAATCGTTCGTTTGCCCCGCGTCCAGGCATTATTGTTCTTCCTTATCCAGTTCCTTTATCCGCCGCAGGATTGCCATGGGCGACTCTGATTTGGCCATTGAGAGAACCTCATCCATGCGATCCTGTTTGATCTTCATCTTGTTCATGACCCGCTTCTTGTACGCTTCCGTGAGAACGGAGAGGAGCTTGTCCAACTCGCACGGCTTCTGCAAATAGTGATAAGCCCCCTTGCGCGTGCAATCAACGGCCGAATCCGTCGAACCGTGACCGGTCAATATCACTACTTCCATCCATTTGTGCTCTTTCTTGAGAGCTTCAAGCGTCTGCTCGCCGTTGATACCCGGCATTTTCAGGTCCACCAAAGCGATATCAATCGGATGCGTCCGCGCCGCTTCGATAGCCTTTTCGCCCCGGTTCACGGCCACGACCTTGAAGTCTCTTACCTCGAGCCTCTTGGATATGGATTCGAGGAATTGCTCCTCGTCGTCAACGATCAGTAGATTGATTTTTTCTTTTGTCATTTTCTGTAATCCCCCATTGTTCTTTAGAAGATTCCAAACCAGCGCCAATATCCGTAGAACGCCCACGCCCACATTACGACCAGCGAGATGATCAAAATGGCGGTGCCGTGCTTCAAGAAGTCCATGTTGGTCACTAACTGTTCGCCCGTCTCCGGGTCCTTCGCGAAGCTGTAGCAAATGGCGTTGTTGGGAGTCCCCACAATAAACATGAACGCGAATGAAGAAGCGAAGGCCGTGGCAAGCCCGACCATTATGGGTGACACTCCCGATATCGTCGCCATAGGCACAGTGATCGGTCCAACGGCGGCCACGGTTGCGCCGTCGCTCATGAAGTTGGTGATGATCCCGCTTATCAGGCTGGCGGAGACGGCCAAACCGGTTCCATTCTTCATGACTTCCGGCAATGCGCTCACGAAAGTGTCTGCTAGCCATATCGCTCCGCCGGTCATGGCCAGCCCGGCGCCCGTCGCGGTCGCGGCCGCGTAGAGAGCCACCACGTCCCAATGGATGCCAGCAACGTCACGCCAGCGGGTGATGCCGAGAATATTAAGAAGTACGACGGCGAGAACGACCGGCCCGCCCATCCCGTATTTGTCACTGAATCCGCACCACAGGATGACCAGCAGTACAAGAACACCGGCTGTGAGGTATTCCTGCCTGGTCATCTTGCCGATCTTTTCGGATTCTCGAGCGATCTCGGCGGCCATATTGAAATTCTTGACTTTTATTTTTCTGCGGAAGACGATATAGAAATACAGCCCGATGGATATCGCCAACACCGGCACCAACGGAAGCCCGATCTTTACCCATTGACCGAAGGTCGGCGCCATGCCGTAGTCGGAGAGAATACTGATCATGACGGCGTTGCGCCCGCCCGCCGCAGGAGAGCCGGGTCCGCCCACGTTGGCGGCGAAGGTCAACATCAACATCATCATCACGATCAGATCGCGGTCCTTCCTCAGCCCTGCAGATTTGATTATCGCCATGTATCCGAGCATGAAAATGGGCGCAAGAAAAGCGACTAACGCATGTTCGGAGAGGAATCCCGCTGTGACTGCCAACAGAGGCGGGAAGATGAAGAGGAGCTTGGTCACGGACGTGCTTGTTCCCAGCAACAAGGAACCTATGCGGCGGTCAAGGCCCGTCTTGCCGATTGCGTTGCCCATGGCGAGGACTCCGAAGACGAATATGACCGAGTCTTTGGCAAACGCCGCCGCCAGCTTGTCCGGAGGCAAGATGCCAAAGAAGTACATGGCCGCGCACACCACCAGCGCAGTCATGCCTACCGGTATTGCCCCGCTCGCCCAGAACACAACGGACATCGCCAGGATTCCGACCATTACCCGTGCCCTGAACGAGGTTTGCTCGAGAGTGAGAGGAATTTTGACTTCCGTTCCGTCAGGCTGGTGAATCTTCTTCGTCCATCCGGCTTTTTCGCTGTAGAAATGGGGAATGGTCTCTCCCGTCTTCATTTTACGGTAGTCTGCATAGCCCATGAGTGGCTCGCCGATGATGTCCGTTTTCTGCGCCGAAAGCCAACCCTCCAGTTTCCGCGGAGTGGGCATGATTGCGAGGAGCCCGAAAAGGAGGAACCCGAGTATAATGAGGCCGGGCCGTCTATTGTGCGCGCCTATAAGCCATTTCCTTATGTTGTCCTTCTTTACGTCCGGAATCTCATGGCGCGCCATTGCATAGACCCGTTCCTGCCGGGCCGCATCGATCACTTGCACAAGTTCATCGAGAGCGCAAGGTTTCTGAAGATAATGGAACACGTCGTACTTGCCGGTGACACGCGCCGATTCCGTGCTGCCGTGACCGGTCAGCATCACCACCTGCACCTCCGGCCGTATCTTCTTGATCTCCTTCAACGTTTGGATGCCGTCCATATCCGGCATCTTTTGGTCGAGCACAACGACCTCGAGGTCCGTATGCCGGATTATCTTGATGGCATCCTGCCCATTGTCTACGTCGAGGACCTTGTAACCGCGGACCTCCAACTGCTTCTTTGTCGCGATTCTGAACTGGTTCTCGTCGTCGACTAGAAGCACCTTGGTCACACCGTCCGCGGCCTTGACTGCGGTGTTCTCAGACATTTGCACTCTCCTCCGTTTGGTTTCGCGGGAGCACGATTGTGAATGAACTGCCGGCGCCGGGCATGCTTTGCACCTCGATGCGCCCTCCCACTGCCTGCACTATGCTTAGACTGATGCTCAGACCCAATCCCGTCCCTTTACCCACATCCTTTGTGGAATAGAAGGGCAGGAATATTTTCTCCATCTGTTCCGAAGTCATTCCCTTGCCTGTGTCCGTGATCTTGACCCGCACCAACTTATCATCATGGCTTGTTCCAAGTGTGATCGCTCCGGACCCTTCGAGCGCGTCGCGAGCGTTGTTGACTATGTTGAGGAATACCTGTCGCATCTGATCGGCGTCCAGCATGATTTCGGGAACGTGCGGGTCAAAGTCTCTGAACAGTTGAATACCCGACACCGAAAACTCCTTTTCCATCAGGCCGCTGACCACGTCCTCCAGAAGCCTGTTAACGCTGCACGAAGTCAATCGAGGCTCGTTTTTCCTCACGATACTGAGCAGTTTCTGAGTGATATCGCGCGCGCGGAATACCGCCGTGTCTATATGGTCCAACTCTTTCCTGATTTTCTCGGGCGAGCAGTCCATCCCGAACTGGGGGTCGAGCATGTCTCTGATTACCCCGCTCTCAGCCGAAATGATGGCCAGGGGATTGTTAATCTCATGGGCCACGCCGCCGGCCAGTTCGCCCACCGATACCAACTTGGCGGCATGGAGCAGTTGCGACCTTAGTTCCTTCCTGGACAAATCTGTTTCTTCCGCGCGCCGGAGGAGTTTGTTCGTTATCAGCCACACTGCGGCGGACATCACTATCACAAGCGCGAACGTGGCGGCAATCAATATCCGGCGAGCCCTGTACATTTGAGCGTAGGCGATTCTGAGAGGCTGATTCACCACGAGCACCCAGGGAACCTCTTTAAGCCATGCGTAAGCCATCAGCTCAGCGTCGCCGTTGGTCTTGACTTCATTTGCTCCGGATACGGCTTCGCGGGGCGGCATATAGTCGCTGGAATCCAGCACCCTCCCGCGGTCGGGGTCAACGACTTGATATTTGCCTTCTTTGTTGATCAGCGTCGAGTTTGCGCCCTTGCCGCGGCCGATAGTGCGCAGAAACAAGTAGAATTTGTCGGGATCGAGCGTGGCGCGCATGACGTAGGGGTTGCCGTCAAATATCTGTTTGACCGCTATTGTGAAATGAGGTTTTTGCCGGAAACCGAGATAAATATCACTGATATGGTAGTTCTGATCGTGATCGATGAGCGTCCGAAACCATGTTTCGCCGCTGTAATCTTTGCCTTGAAGATAAGCATAAGGACCGGCATAGCCGATCTGTACGCCGGAACCCTCGAGGAATCCGACATCAACGAATGCATCGCTCATCTCGAGTAAACGCTCCAGGTTACGGCGCATGTTGTCCGGGGTGGGCTCCAATGTGAAGTCGTAGCGATGAAACAGATTGAAGATGTTGACCACCCGTTCTTGCAGAAAAAGATCGATGGTGTTCCGCTGGCTCTCGGCCAAAGTCGTCAAGTGCAGCTTGCCGCTTTCTTTCAGCGTAAAGTTGAACTGCATATGAAAATAGAGCGACATGATTGCAAGCGGAACCATGAACGCGGTTAGAATCGCTGCCTGGAGATTCCGCCGCAATCGGCGATAATATTCCTCTGTCGCCGAGCGGGAAGTGGGCCGCAAGCCTCTTCCTTCGTGGACGTTCTTCTTTTGGTTGGTGGGCATCCCGGTGCTCCGCACTGTCACCGCCACTTCCTCCATTTGATCCTTATTCGCCATTAGTTCCTGTCGCTTTCTATCTCGGCCATCAAGTGACTGCGTCGGTAATCCTGCCGGGCAACGTGCCTCGGTACCTTAAATTCAGCAATTGTTGTGCCTAATCCCGAACCGCACTTCCTACCCCAGGCAGTAGTGCAAAACTACCTTAAATGACGCCTGAACAGCGCAAAAATTGCGCGCTCAGAGGGATTTGGACGGGTAACTCAGAGGGTTTGAGACTACTGGGTGACGGAACGCTTTACAACCTGTAAGAAATCCTGACAAGCGGATTCATCCGACGTCGGAGAGAATTGCTTTGAACAATCGAGGTTGTGGAGATAATGCGGTCGAACGAAAAGACTGCGGTGACAGGTAGCTACTCTTCTTCAGCGCCGCCGTTATGTGTGAGCCCACACTTGTCCATCTTGGCATGGAGCGTAGGCCTCGAGATTCCGAGAAGCTTGGCGGCGCGGGTCCGGTTGCCATGAGTGAGCTCGAGCGCCTCGCTTAATAGGACGTAAGTAAGGCGGTCGATCAGGCTGGAAAACAAATCGTTGCGGCCACCGGCGACGAGATTCTCGCGAACCCACTGTCGAAGAGCCGTATCCGTAACTTCGGAAGTCTCAGCGCCCTGCCCGGCGCTGTTCGATACGGCATGAGATATGTCTTCCGGACGGATAGGATAGCCGCGGCTGAAGATCAGCGCTTTCTGGAGGGCGTTGGCGAGTTCCCGCACGTTGCCCGGCCATTGATGGCTCTCAACAATTGCCCTTGCCTCGGCTGTCATTCCGGGGTTATCAATACCCATTTCCCTTGCGAAACGAGCAAGGAAATAGTCGCATAGAAGAGGCGTGTCACGCCTGCGGTCTCGTAGGGGAGGCAACTCGATTGTGACTACCTTGAGGCGATAGTAAAGATCCTCTCGAAAACGCCCATCAGCAAGGCCTGCTTCAAGGTCGCGATTGGTAGCCGCGATTATGCGGACATCCACCGGAATCGGCTCGCGCCCGCCTAGGCGTTCGATGCTTTTCTCCTGGAGCAAACGAAGTATCTTCGACTGGATACTAAGCGGCATGTCGCCAATCTCGTCAAGGAAAACCGTTCCGCCGTCGGCCTGTTCTATTTTTCCGACCCGCCGGTTGACCGCTCCTGTGAAGGCGCCTTTTTCGTATCCGAACAGCTCGCTTTCGAGTAGAGTCTCCGGAATCGCCACGCAGTTGATAACGAGGAATGGCTTGTCGGCGCGCAGACTGTGCTGATATATCGCGCGGGCCACCAACTCCTTGCCCGTACCGGACTCGCCCCGGATGAGCACGGTTGCATCGGTCGGAGCCACCCGGCCGATCGCCTTGTACACCTCTTGCATGGGCTGGCTTCTTCCTATGATCGCGTCAGGGTGGGCGGTCTCAGGGACGACGTCGATTTCTACGCGGGAGCGCATGAACCGGCCCGCCTCAAGCGCTTGTTCGATGACCGAAAGTATGTCCGGTATCTCGAATGGCTTGAGCACGTAGTCGAAGGCGCCCAGCTTCGTGGCCTCAATCGCGGTGTCCGTTGTGCCGAAAGCCGTCATGATAACAACCGGAAGCTTGGGATCGAGTTCGCGCATGGCGCGAAATGCCTCCAGCCCGCTTATCCCGGGCATACGCACGTCCATAATAACAAGGTCCGGCGTCTTTTCTCTTATCGCTTCAATGCCTGCCTCTCCGGTCGCCGCCGTGCGGACCTCATACCCCTCCTCGGTGAGCAATCGGTCGAAGCTCTGCCTCAACTGAGAATCATCGTCCACAATGAGAATCGAACTCACAGGGCCTCCTCAGAGAGCGGGTTCACGGTCTACAGTTCACCGTCTACGGTTGAAGGAAAGCAACTACCGCAAAAAGTCTGCTAATGCAAAGAGCCTGCCAACAAGCTGGACTCGTGCCAGCTACCAGATCGCCGGGAATCATTCATCACGCATCATTCCTCATTCATCATCGACTGAGCACTCTCATGCCGCTTCTTTCGCGACCGGAAGTGTGATGATGAAAGTTGTCCCCCAACTTTCTCCAGACCGCAAATCCAGTTGGCCTCCATGCTCCTCCACGATTCGGGCTGCAATTGCCAGGCCAAGTCCGGTTCCGTCTTCCTTTGTGCTGAAGAAAGGCTCCATGACCTTGTGGCGAATTGACTCGGGAATGCCGGGGCCTGTGTCTGTAATCCGCACCAGGACGGCCCGGCCGATTTTCTCCGCGACGGCGTCCTCTTCGGCAATGGTAATGTGCCCGCCTTTGCCCATTGCCTCGCACGCGTTAACGATAAGGTTGACAAGTACTTCCTTCAATTGTTCGGGGTCAGCCTCGATAGGTGGAAGAAACTCTGCCCTCTGCCGCTCGACCTTCACGTTATGGTGTTCGAGCCGGCTCTGAAGCAACTCCAATGTCACGTCAACCACGTCCGAGACGTCAATTTTTCGCATCTTGAGTTTCGGCGGTCGGGAGAACTCAAGGAAGTTCCTTACGATGGTGTCCAAATGGCGCATTTCTTTGGATATCACATCAAAGTCCGTGGACTGATTCGGCGTCAGATCGAGCGTGCGCTCCAGAGAAAAAAGCCTCAGCTTGATCGAGGTCATCGGGTTCCGAATACTGTGAGCCACTTCCGCCGCGAGCTTGCCCACGAGAGCCATTTTCTCCGATTGCAGCAGCTTCTCCCTGCTTTTCTCAAGCTCGACCTGTGTATGGTCCACGTCTTCTATCAAGCCTCGGACACGACGATTTAGGGCCACCATCTCGTTAACGTTTTCCGAGGTCGCGCCGGATTGGCCTGTGTCGAATGCGAGCCTCCGAATCGGACCCAATATCTGAAATACGAGAACAATCGACAACAGACCGCCCAGGAAGACAGCCGCTGACATCGCTGTCGCCGCGATAATCCTGAGCCGTCCCGCCTCCACTCGTGTTTCTTCCCATGTCAGATTGATCCGCTTGCTGTGGATGTTCTTGTATTCCTCACACAAGTTGAGAATCTTGAACAAATTACTGCGCACTTCCTGATGCAGCCGGGCGCCCTCCTTTTGCTTGCCGGACCTATAAAGGGCAATCACCTCGTCCTTTTGCATGACATAATCATTATATTCTCTTTGAATCAATGAGAGAACGCTTCTGCCTGATGCCGTTTGATCAATTTCCTCAGCCGCCTTGAGCCGCTCAGCAAAAGCCTCGCGGTACTTTTTCAGTTGAGCAAGCCATTCAGGATTCCCGTCGAGGAAATAGTATGAAACGAACCCTCTTTGGTTCAGCAGCGCGGTCTCCAATTCTTCTGCCGCCTGCAACGCTGCGACGTTCATTTCAACGACGGAAGTAAAAAGTCGCTCCATTCGAAAGGTGTACCACATCATGACCGCTCCGCCGCCCAACGTAATCAGCACGAGGGCGGCGAGAATGAGAAACACGCGGCCGCGCAGGCCAAACGCGCTTGAGAAGTTGAAGGGCACGAATTACTCCTTATCGGGCGCAGAGATACCTTTATCTCTGGGGGATTTCCCTTGAAACAATTCTACCAATATTGACCTGAACGGGTCAAGCTCAACTCCCCTTGACACGCTCAAATCCCTTGGCCCAGAGCGCCGAGGAGAAGAGGACTTTGGTCTTGGTTCCACCAGGCGATTGACATTCCCACCTGAAAGAGGTAAATAATAGTCCAAGCCAAAATTTCTTTCGTCCTATTTGTGATATGCTGTGTCACTCGTTTTACCGGATTCATCTATGCGCGTTTTGATGATATTTATTGACGGCATCGGGGTGGGGAAGAAGGACCCTGCAATCAATCCTTTCGCCGCGTTGCCCTCTCAGACATTCACTGATTTCCTCGACGACCGTCATTTGACCGGCGTCCATGACGGCCTGGCATTGAGGGCGGACGCCTCTCTCGGAGTGGAGGGGATTCCACAGAGCGCCACGGGCCAGACGGCTCTGCTCACCGGTGTCAACGCTGCTGCCGCAATCGGGCGTCATTTGAACGGGTTTCCCTCAAGGAAGCTGAGGGATATTCTTCATGAGCGCAGCATCTTCAAGAAGCTCACCGAGGGGGGCGTCAAAGCCTGCTTCATAAATGTCTTTAATCCGCTCTTCTTCGAGGCGCTCGAAAAGAATCTGCCCATCCGCAACTCGGTCACAACGGTCGCGAATATGGCGGCTTCGCTCCGTTTCTTCGGCATTGAAGACCTCGTGAAACGACGCGCCGTATACCAGGAATTCACCAACCAAATGCTCATAGAAAAGGGATTTCATGTCCCGGCCTTCACGCCGCGAGAGGCCGGCGAAATTCTGGCGCGCTCTGCCGCTGGATATGATTTCTGTCTCTACGAGTATTTTCAAACTGATGCGGCAGGCCACGCTCAAGGCCAGCTCCGCGCAATCGAGGAAGTGAGCAAACTTGATGAGTTCCTTTTGGCCGTCCTTGACAAAACTGACCTCAAGGAGACGTCGATCATTCTGTCGAGCGACCACGGAAACCTCGAGGACTTGTCCACCTCGCAACACACCTCTAATCCCGTCCCCGTTCTGCTGTGGGGTGAACTGGCGAGAAATCACCCTGAGATTAAGTCGATCCTCGACGTTACTCCGCTCATCATGAAAAGCTTCAGATTAGTCTGAAAGAATTCACGGTCTACAGTTTACGGTTAATAGTCTCGAGCAAAGACCATAAACTGCGCCCTCAAATTCGCGCATTCTAATTCTTCTCTTTTTCCTTCGCGATCTTCTTTTTCCCTTTCCTCTTGCCCTTTTTTCCCTTTCGACTTCCTTCTCGCTGTCAAGGCCGGATTGAAATGTCCTCTGGTTTGGCCCATTAGAAATGTCCTCTTTTCTTTTTTTTCTTTTTCTTTTTCTTCTTTGTGTTGCATGAGCGTAAGCATGATTAGCAGTAGCAGTAGTAGCTGTGGGTATGTGGGAAACTCGTAGAGTTTTCCACATATCCACAGCTTTGGGGTGTTGATATTGTTTATGTCCTCCGCACCGCACCGGGAAGCCCACGCCGCCAAGGATGATCCGGAGCGGGTTTGTACTTCTTTTTCTTCTCTTGCTTCTGTACAGGCCGAGGCGCTGCGGGTTCGGTGTAGCACAGCGGCTTGACCGGAGGTGGAATCTCCTTGAACT
>JACRIR010000044.1 GCA_016215705.1 Candidatus Poribacteria bacterium
AAATAAGGTGCTATACTTATGTAGGACATCTGAGGCCTCCTTTGCCAAAAGGTTTGTTTGCCAATCCCTTTTTAGCAGAAGATTCCGAAGATGTCCATTCTCTTTTAACTAAGACTCACCAACTAATTTGGAGAAGAACCTGATTTCATTTTCTCCTCCTTTTATCTTGGCGGATTACATACAGAACAGACACGCTGAAGTCCTGCTCGTGGGGCCATGCCACTCCTCCGAACGCCACTGTTACGCGGCGAAAGTAATTCGGTTCCCTCAGTTCATGGAAAATCCCCTTGTCCAGATAGGGCGAAACGTCGAATAAGCCTTTCCTGCCATCCGACAGTTGGATTCTCAGCCTGTAATCCCCGAATGGTTCTGCCGATATGACGTTGACCATGGCCCGGTCCTCATAATGCTGTTCCAAAGCATGTTCAGTTGCTGGAATGAGATGGTTGACCTTAGTCAAACCAGCCCTTTCAGGGCGTACAGGATTGCGTCTCTTACGGATTGCGCTAAGTCCAGGGCTTCTTCAGCTTGCTCGCGAGTTGGCTCGGGGATGTCGCCCGGATAGCGGATCACAACTCCGTAGGGATTCAGCTTTGTCACATCCTTCAAGCCGTCAGCCAACTTCTTGTCTATTCGGCTTATCAGGTCGAGCAACTCACCGAGAATGTGAGTCTTGGGGAATTCAACTTGATGCCTCGACAGGTAAGCTTTCAAAAACTTCTCAGCAGCCTGCTGTGAGTGAAAGCATGACGGATATAAGGAAGTTCGCTCTTCCGAAAGCAGGGCTTCTGCCGCGTCCATGTCCGCATCAGCTTTCCGAAGCCACTGTCTGACGATATCTCGTCTAACCTCTTCAGGCGGCCTCATAGATCACTTTCCCGTATTTGTTGGCGGGGTAGGCGATGCCACCTATGACTTCTTTGCTTTCCTCGAACCACTCTGTGGAAATCACAATGACATCGAACGGATACCCAAGCCCTCGGAGCGCATCATGGATTCGCACGCTCTCTTCAGAATGATCGGCGGGGTTCGGTTCCACAACGAGTAGGTCCACGTCGCTGTCACGGGTCATTGTGTTGGTGGCGGCTGAGCCGAAGAGAATTATTTTGTCCGGGGAGGCGATAGAAAGAATTCGCCGGGTGATCTCATGAATCAAAGACTCGTCAATTCCCATGGAGAGATTAGGTCCTTTCGGCTCATTTCACTTATGCTACCACATTGCCGATTTTTCCGCAACGCCAGAGCGAGGCTGGCTGGAGGCTGGAGGGAATACAGATCACGGTTTCAGGGTGAAGCCGAGTTTCAAGTTTCAGGACTCAAATCTTCAGCCTCATTTCCGAAGTAAGCGGATTAGGCCGTTGAGCACCTTGGCGGTTTCTTCACACTTGGCGTTGAGGGTTCGAAGTCGTCTGGATGCAGATAGCCGAGGCGATCAGCAAGGCCAATTTGGTATTCGAGTTCCCGTGCGGAACCGTACGACCCATGATCGTCGCAAACAGCCTTAGAGCAGCAAATCTGCTCGGCTATGTCAATAAATGCATTCTCCCTGACTCTGTCTCTGCAGCAGAGGAAATGAATCTATTGAGGCGCCAGTTCCGTTTGACGGTTCTATGGCATTTTGAGTAGAATTAGGCAAGGACTGTGAGCGGCTTGCCGCTGGTGACCATGGAAAACCGGGAAGGAGAACAATGAGGACTTTCACCGCCTATGTCGAATGGGACCCTGAGACGAAACTGTATGTGGGAATAGTGCCCGGCATCGCCGGCGCGCATACGCAGGGCGCCACACTGGACGAGTTGCAGAAGAACCTCAAAGAAGTTCTGGAATTGTGTCTCGAGGATTACAGGGAATCTCCCGAAGACCTCCCTGTATTCGTCGGCCTCCAGCAGATTGAGGTCTCTGCGTGACTCGGCTCCCCATCACCGTACCCCGCCATTCCGGCAGAGACCTTGCTCGCCCGTTGACTCGCGAAATCATCCGCGAAATAGAACTCAGTCCCCAATGCTGTTCACGTAAGGGTGACCCGTCCATGTGGTGGCGAACTGGGACATAATTCTGTAGGTGCGAATTTATTCGCACAAAGGGCTTCCGCCTTGTTTTCGGACAAACCATGCGAATAAATGCGCACCTACAGAATCATGCGTCCGTTAAGTGAACATCATTGACTCAGTCCCGAACAGTTCGTGGAAGAACTGACGAGGCTATAAGCTACGAGTCAGCTTCCAGGCGCCAGCCAGCCTCATAAGTTCGCCTTATGCAACCTGTTCCGGAGGCTTGGTTTCCTGTCGTGTTCGCAGTGCAGGGCGTTCATGCGGTTGGCAAACTCGGTGGTCTTGCCTTGCATACGGGCGAGGTCACGCAGGTCAATGAGGATGGAGACGGCCTCGTCGTACCGCTTTTGTTGCTTGGTTGCGATGAGGTTGTCAACTTCGGTCCATAAGGCGGCTTCCTTGCCGAAAAGAGATTCGACGTGTCTCTTGTGGTTTTCGGTCCGGATTTTCTCAAGACGGGCCTCTTCTTTTGCCTTTTTTTCAGCCTCGCGCTTCTTTCGTTCTTTGGAGATCACCTCGGCGCGGGCGACAAGCTCACCAACGCTTCGCCGGCCGCCGCTTTGTAAACCAGAGGCGGAATCTGCCGCGCCGCGAATTTCGAAGAGGGCTCGCTGCCTGAATTCGGCGGCGACATGCGGATCGTCCCCATCGAGCAATCGCATAAGAAACGAATCCTTGTCCTTCGAAGGTAAGTTGGCCACCCATGTTGCCAGGTCGTCTTTTGACGGGCCGTGCGGGAGTTTTTCGCCGCTTTTTTCCGAGACGGTTGCGATCAGATCGGGGTCTATGCGGAGAAATTTCGCCAGACTCTCAAGTGGCTCACTGAGTGATGAGAGTCCGGGAGGCACAGGCGGATCGAGGTCATCGTCCGCGAGCATACCTCTGTGCACGGCGCTCAGCCATCCAAGGTAGAGGCAGCGGTGGTCGCCATTCATCAGGTCCGACCGCAGAGGTATCAGCGAATCCAGCCATCCCTCTCCTTCTTCCCATCCGGGCTCTTCTTCGTTGGAATCGAACGAGAGAACGAGATGGTCGCCATCCATACGGCTCCACAGCGTTTCGTCCGCGTGGTATCCAGCCACTGTGTCGGGATTGAGCAGTCGTTTCGGAATCCGGAAGATAAGTCGGCGGGTTCCCCAGTTGGCGACGTAGAGAAAGGCGTCGAAGTATTTCTCCATCCACTTATCCACATTGCCTTTGAAGCTGCCCCAGTTGTATACGTTGACGAAGCTGGTAGGCGTTATCTCTGCGCGAGAGGAGTAATCGCGCAATTCATCCATTTGCTTTTGTGTCAAGCGGTGATCAACGGCCTGGAATTCATAATATTGGTATTCGCTCATGGTTGGTTGACCTCAAGCTCAGGCTTTGCAACGGCCTCGTTTTGCAGTTTTTCTTCCCGCTTGCGAGCCTTCTTCTGCTCGTCGAGGCGAACCTTTTCCTCGAGTGACAAGACGACGTCCGGTTGTTTCTTGCCGAAGCGTTTGAAGTAGAGGTGCTCGATGAATTGCGGGAGCGGCATCTTCCACGGCTCCTGCTCGTGGTTGTCCAGCTTGCCAAGCTTATTGGGATTCATCCCGAGTTCGCGAGCCATTTGAACCTGAGCATGAGACAAGTGGTGTCGTTTGCGAGCGTCTATCCATGCTTGGAGCTTCTGGTTAGGTTTCTTTTTCTTGGGCATTGAATGCGTTACTCCTTATACCGGGACCAGAAACTCGACTTCCGACGATGGGTCTCCAGGAGCTTTGCCTTGTAATCCGTGTGCACGGCAACTTGGCCCCAATCGGTAATCATGCCGGCCAGTTTGTCGAGTTTCTTCAGGGGATTGCATGATGATTCGGGTCTCATCCTCGATCACTTGTTCACGCTTGTCGTTCCCGATAGTCGCCAGTAGTGTGGTCAGGTTCTGCGTGTGCCGGTAATTGTGAAATATGCGCCAGGCGATTTCCGCTGCCTTTTCCCGATCGCCCAATTTCTCATAGACAGACAATAGCAGCCGGTTGCGTTTGCCTGCCTCGAAGGTTTCCTCTTCTGGAATGCGTTGCAGCCAACTGAGGGCTGTTTCGGCGCTTCCCGAATCGAGCCAAACTTCTGCGATGTCGAGGCAGGAGGCTGTGGTGATTTGAGGCCACGCCGCGAGGCGCGCTTTTTCGAAGAGTGGCGCATCTTTCAATTGCCTCGCAAGCGATCCTATGCCGATGAAGTAGCCTCGAGAGCAGTATTCGTCCGTTTCCTTTTCTGCGAGCCGCCACAGTCTTTCGACAAGATTGCGCATGGATTCTTCCGCAAGGTATTCGCGGGCGCAATCAATGAGAACGTCTCTCACACCATAGGAATCCTTTCGCAGAAGCTTCAAAACCAAATCACACAGCCAGTCCTTGTCTGTGCATTGCGACGCATAGTGAACAAATAGATCACGGGCTTCGTCGCGAAATACATCCCCGATAAATCCGTCCGAATCGTCGCAATACTCAAAAGCCGTGTCATCAACTTCGTAAAAAGCTGCAACCAATTCAACGCCTGTTCGCGGGTCGCAATTGCCGGCTTTCAAGTCTTCAAGCAGCGTTCGCAATTCGTCCGCGAACTCCGAGGATTTGGTCCTGCCGACAAAGCCCCGTCTCCGTCTGACCTCGGCCAGTCCGGCCTTGAACCTCACCGTGTTTTCCTGCGGCGTTGCGATCAGTCGTTTCACAAGGTCGGCAGCGGCTTCACTGGTCTCGGCAAGCTGTAACAGAGCGTCGGCCAGTTGCTCGGGTTGCAGCCGGATCAGTTTTTCACGCGCATCATCCATTCGCTATTTCCTTTTCGGCTTTTGCCAGTAGCGCCTTGAAACGAAAGAAATGGCATGCGTTTTCCTGGATGCCTCACAAAGCCAGTCCTAAAGTAACAAATTCCCTCCCACGATGTCAATGAGCGATTCGACATCGGACAATTCGTGCGGACCGCTGGATTCGAGATCAAGCGGCGTGTCGCTCAAATGTGCCCTATCCGCATCAGGTCCGGCTGGGATTGAATAGTGCCGGCATCGCCGGAGCCCATACACGGGGCGCCGCATGACGCGACTTAAACACTGAACCATGAACAGGTTCCGTCTTTCGTCCTATTTGTTAACAAAAAGTTCCTTGACCTATTCTCCCCAATCGTTCATCATAAGCGTCAGGGTGCTTTGCGATGCGCCCGGGGTTTTAAGTCTTTGGTTCGAGTCCCGGGTAAACCCATAAGGAAATGAGGGAATGGCCCAGCGCTTCGCGAGGGAAAAAGGATAATGGAAAAACGGTCAATAGGGAAAACAAAAGATCGCCCCGTGTCTCTCTCCGAGGCTTCCGAAGTCCCGCGCCTCGCGAATTCGTGGTATTCCTGTTGCAGTTTTCTTTGGAAAGAAGCATGCCAAAATGCGTTCTATGGGCTCAATGCCAAAAAACACGTCACTCGCGTCACTCGCGTCACAAAACCGCAAAAAAGCGCTCTGAATCAGACATCCGCGCACGACGCAAACCTGTGCCACCGAATTACTTGCGTATTCCCTTCCGCATCTCGTCCTTCGCCTTTCGCCTCTGTCTCTGTCGTCCATGAAAGCGCGTCACAACGTGTCACAACGCGTCACGCAGAAGGCAGAAAAATGAGATCATCCGCGTTTATCCGTGTTCATCGGCGGTTAATGAGCAGTTCTTTGGCCCTTTTCTCTGTTCAATCCGGAATCTATTATCCAAAATCGAAGCATTTGCGTTTCGGTTTGTGGCGTGTTGCAAGCCCGTTTGACATGCTCATCTCACCGTGCTAGAATTGAAACCAGCTAGGGGTGTGCTGGGACACTGAGAGTCTTAACGACAACCCTCTGAACCTGACCTGGATAATACCAGCGTAGGGAAGCGGACAATCAGATTTGCTTTGTGGGACGGACCATCGTGCCGCATTTCCTATGGGGAATGCGGCTAATTGTTTTATGGGTGCTCTGCTCAATGATGAGTAATGAACGATGAATGATGAACGACGCAGGGCGAGACGGCGGTTATTGTCTTCCTGACAATTAGCCGGATGCTTGGAATGGTGAACAAGCCATGCAAATAAGTCTGAACGGGAAGCCATACGAGAGCGCCGACGGTATGACAGTGGCGCAGTTGCTGAAACATCTGGGAATTGAAGGAAACCGTGTGGCGGTGGAACTCAATCTCAATATTCTGCCGAAGCAGGAATATGCCACGACCGCGCTCAAAGAAGAAGACCAAGTTGAGGTCGTCCATTTTGTTGGCGGCGGAACCAAATGAGTAGGCGAAAGGTGAAAGGGAAAAGGCGAAACGACGCCACCTGAAGCGCGAGGAGTTCAAAGTCCAAAGTTTGGAGCGAGTCAATTGTGCATTTGGATTGAGAAGAGGGAAAGAAGTCGGACACCAATGATATGGATTGAACGAATTACGCGAATAAAGGAGAATTTGCAGTCGCAGATGAAAACGAATGCCAATCAGTGAAAATCTGCGAAATCTGCGGATCATATGCTTTGGCGTTTCTTTGCGAACTTCGCGCCTTTGCGGTTTGATTAGATGTTATCACTGAGGTTTGTGCTTCAATGATTGGGAGAGGTGAATATGGCTGATGAACTCGTTATTGCGGGCCGGAAATTCCAGTCGCGGCTTCTTATTGGAACCGGCAAGTATGCGACATTTGATCTCATGCGACAAGCGCTCGAAGTTTCGGGCGCGGAGATAGTCACGGTCGCCGTGCGGCGAATCAATATCTCGGACAGAAGTAAGGAATCGCTTCTCGACTACGTTGACCAGAAGAAATACACGCTTCTCCCAAACACCGCGGGTTGTTACACGGCGGAGGATGCGATACGGACAGCGCGTTTGGGCCGCGAGGCCGGCCTTTCGGATATGGTCAAGCTGGAAGTCATCGGCGATGAGAAGACTCTCTTTCCCGACAACGCCGGACTCATCGAGGCAGCGAAAGTCCTTATCAAAGAGGGATTCATTGTCATGCCGTATACGAACGATGATCCGATCGTGTGCAAGAGACTCGAGGAAATTGGTTGTGCTGTGGTCATGCCGCTCGCCGCGCCGATAGGCTCGGGATTGGGCATAAGGAATCCCTATAATATACGTATTATCAAAGAGCAGGCCAAAGTGCCGGTCATTGTTGACGCGGGTGTCGGCACGGCCTCCGACGCAGCAATCGCAATGGAACTCGGCGTTGACGGCGTTTTGATGAATACCGGCGTCGCAGGCGCAAAGGACCCCGTACTCATGGCCGACGCAATGCGCCAGGCGGTCGAGGCCGGACGCAAGGCGTTTCTGGCGGGTCGTATTCCGAAAAAGCTGTACGCGACCGCGAGCAGTCCGCTCGAGGGAACGCTTAGGGAATGATGAGTGATGAATGCGGAACTTAGGGACGAACAATAATGGTGGTGGGAACAAGTGGTCGAGTTGATTTCGACCTTTATCTAATCACTGACCGCCATCAATGCAGCGAACGGGATTTGGCTGCATGCGTCGAGAAGGCGCTGCGCGGTGGAATTCGCGCCGTCCAAATGCGCGAGAAGGACCTCTCGACTCATGAACGATTCGAGGTCGGAACACGATTGCGCCAAGTGACAAACGGGTTCGGGGCGCGACTGCTCGTAAACGGAGACGCTGCGCTTGCCCTTGCGATCGGCGCCGACGGCGTTCATTTGCCGCAAGACGGGTTGCCAACGGATGTCTGCCGGAAACTGGTCGGACCGGAGATGCTGATAGGTGTTTCGACGCACACTATGGAGGAAGCGCGCGAGGCGCAAGAAAAGGGCGCTGATTTCATAACGTACGGTCCGATATACTACACACCCTCGAAAGCGCAGTACGGCGAGCCGAAGGGCATAGAATCCCTTCGCACGGTCTGCGGAACCATCCGGCTGCCGGTGTTTGCGTTAGGAGGGATGAAGACCGATAACGTGGTCGATGTCCTCTCGGCAGGTGCGGCTGGAATTGCAATGATATCTGCGATTCTCGGAGAAAACGACATCGAGCAGGCTGCCTCACTACTTGCAGGAAAGTTGCAGGCAAAGAAAGGTTGATTCGAATGACCCAGTTTCTGAAAGCGAGAGAGGGAATTCTCACCCCCGAAATGCAGCATGTAGCCCGGACGGAAAAGCTGGAGCCGGAATACATCAGGCAGGGGATTGCGGACGGCAGTGTCATAATCACGCGAAATGACCATCATAGGGGCGCTAATCCGTTGGGAATCGGCGGGCGATTAACGACGAAGGTGAACGCAAACATAGGCACGTCGGGCGACCACGCTGATATAGCTGAAGAGCTTCAAAAGCTTGAGGTCGCTATTGCGGCGGGCGCGGACACCGTAATGGACTTGAGCGTCGGTGGCCCGGTGGACAAGACACGCAGAGAGATCATCGCGCACTCGAGCATCCCCGTCGGCACCGTGCCGATCTATCAAGCGGCCCTCTCAGCGCGTCTTCGCGGGAAATCATTTGTCGAGCTCGATGTGGAAGAGATATTCGATACGATCGAGCAACATGCGAGCGACGGAGTCGATTTCGTGACAGTTCATTGCACCGTCACGCAGGAAGCCGTCGCGCGTCTGAAGAAACACACGCGCATTCTCGATATCGTCAGTCGCGGCGGCGCGCTTATGTTTGAATGGATGGCATTCAACAAAAAGGAAAACCCGCTGTACGAACATTTCGACCGCCTGCTCGCCATTGCCGGGAAATGCGACATGTCGCTTAGTCTTGGCGACGGCATGCGACCGGGGTGTCTCTCGGATGCGACCGACCGTGGGCAAATCCAGGAACTCATTCTCCAGGGCGAACTCGTTGAGCGCTGCCGGGAAGCGGGCGTCCAGGTAATGTGCGAAGGGCCCGGCCATGTCCCGCTCGACCAGATAGAGGCCAACATGATATTGCAGAAGAGGCTTTGTCGCAGCGCGCCTTTTTACGTCCTTGGGCCGCTGGTGACCGACATCGCTCCCGGCTATGACCATATTACGAGCGCGATCGGAGGCGCGATCGCCGCAATGGCCGGCGCCAATTTCCTTTGCTACGTAACGCCGTCGGAGCACCTGCGGCTTCCCAGTATCGAAGACGTGAAGGAAGGCGTCATCGCGTCGCGCATCGCGGCCCACGCCGCCGACATAGCGCGCGGTCTTCCGGGCGCTATGGAGCGCGATAACGCCATGGCGCGCTGCCGGAAGAAACTTGACTGGGAAGGTCAGATCGCTCTTGCGATAGACCCGGTCCGCGCGCGCGCGTTGCGCGAGAGTCGCCATGCCGCTGACACCGATGTCTGCACGATGTGCGGCGAATTTTGCGCAATCAAGATAACCCAAAAAGCTCTTACGATGTGAGGCGCCCAGATTGAAGTACCCTCGCTTCGCGAACGCCGTTGCCTTTCCTCTTGTCATACTCATAGCGCTTGCGATGCGCCTGCTCTTCTACACCGGCCCCATCGGAAGTGACGACCACGACTACTATCTGGGCGCATATGAAGTATACAAGGGAACCTACCACCCGTCCGACAACTATTGGAAAAACCGCTTTGGCATGCTCCTCCCGATCGCCGCGTCGTACGAACTTTTCGGGACGAATGAGTTTGCGGCGGCAGTATGGCCGATGGCTTGTTCGCTTGCCGCCGTTGTTGTGTGCTATGCGCTTGGCAAGTTTCTTGTTGATAAGAGAACGGGCCTCCTCGGGGCCCTGCTTCTGGCTTTCTATCCCCTCGATATTCATTATTCGGGCATGATCTTGCCTGATATTCCGCTGTCCTTTCTGATGGCTGCCTCCGCACTCGCCTTTTTGCGCGCCTGTCAAAGCGAGAAATACGGACCGATTCTCTTTTTTGTGTCGGGATTGATGCTGGCAATAGCATACTCTTGCCGCTCGATGGCGATTATTATAGGGCCCTTCTTGCTCATGTACGTTGCCTTCTTCAGAAAAAAAATGTCCCTGTCGTATCTCCTCTTTGCGGCAGGTTTCCTGACAATCATTTTTTCGGAAGGCATATATTATTATCTGAACGGATTGAGTCCACTGCATAATCTTCGGCTCAACGCCAACGCTGCGATTGCCGTCAACTCTTCAGGCGAATGCTCTACAAGCCAAAGTTACTATCCGCAAGCGGTCTTTCAGAATCTCACGGTTTTCGGACCATATTTCTTTCTGTTCCTTCCCGCGATGGCCTTCAGCTTGATCAAACGTGAGCGTGGAGCGCTCATACTCCTGACATGGGCAGGAACCATACTGCTCATTCTTCAATTCGGTTTCGTGAGCATCTCGCCCCTGATCCCGCTCCTCAAGGTCCGCAAGTTCCTCATTTTCACGAATGTTCCTCTGGCGCTGCTGGCCGCATGGGCTCTCATGAAGCTGAGTGGCCGGCTCCGCTTGTCCATAGTTGTCGCGATCATTGGGGTCTCCATCTACTTGATTCTGCCGTACAACTATTGGGCCAACGGCACTCCGGAAACATCCGGAGCGAACGTCCGAAAGGTTGTAGCATATCTGAAGCAATTGCCGCCGAAACCTGTCTATGCCGACCTGCGCACGGCTGCGATGCTCATGCTCGTCTCGGGCTTCGAGATGAAACTCGACCAGTTCCGCGATCTATACGAAGTCACCTCGCCACAGGAACTAAAGAACTGCTATGTCGTCATAAACAAGTTTTATGCACGGTTCGATACGGCGAACCCGTACGCGAGAGTGCCGTATTTCGTCGCCAATTATCCTATGGGGGTTCCCGCCTATTGGAGAGCGAAGGATTTTGAACTGTCGGCGGTGCTGAATGTGCCTTGAGCAGAGATGAAAGGCGAAAGGGCAAAGGCGAGGCAGAGCGGAATCAGGAAGAAGAAGAGAAGGGGTGGAGCAGGCGAAAGGCGAACAAGGAAAAGATGCGCCGGAAAGTGACTGAAGAAAAACGGCATTTGAACAAGCCGACTGAATATTACGAGTGCGAACTGCTTGATAGTCAGCCCGGGCATGCGGTCTTACGTTACGTGAGTGACCGGACGTTTGCGAGCACGAGGCTCGGCGTAACGTTTCCGCCGGGCTGCGTAACCATCGCTCTCTATTGGGAAGAACGCCCATATGTGTTTTGGGGGGTTTTCTCGCCCGCGGGCGGGATACTCGGGTACCTTGTCCATATTTGCGAAAAGGTTAACATCGGCAAAGAATCGGTCAGCTATCTGGATATGCTGCTCGACCTGTGGTTCTATCCGGACGGCAGGCATGTCATTCTGGACGCGGACGAGGTCGAGGAGTGTCTCGCGTCGGGCCTGCTCACCACGGACGACAAAGCCTACATCGAAAAGGCGAAAGAGAATGCTGTCAAAGATTTTGCTCTGAATGTCGAGGAGTTGAAGGCTTTTTCCGCTCACCTCCGCCAGGAGGCTCTATGAATTCTCTTCGCCCATACGAACATGGGGACTTTTGACGCGGAAATGGTTCCCGCTTTTGCTGGAATGACAAAAAGCAGCGAAATCAGCGGGCTGAAGAAGAAGCTAAAGAAAAGACTTGACAAGAACAGAATGATATGCTAACATGATGATGTTGAGGTTATGGTGATTATGTTCTTTGTCTGTTCGTTAAGACCTCAGGGGAGATTGATAGGTTTGATTGACCTAGATAAATCCACGGGCTAAAGACACCGCGAGTGCCTTTGGTTGCGAGGCTTAACGAACGGGCGTCAACCCAAAAAGTTGATGCCCGTTGATTTTCGGGACAAAGACATACGGCTCTTTGAAAATTGAGGAAGATGCATTGCCTATAAGCAAGCGTGCGTAGGCGGGTGATGGAAGAGCGCTTAGGTGACTCTCCATTACCCCCAAATCCTTTGAGCTTAAGTGAAGCAGGATAAACAGTCGAGCGAGTAATCGCGCGGCTGTGTTCTACACTTTTTCAAGTGGAGAGTTTGATCCTGGCTCAGAACGAACGCTGGCGGCGTGCCTAACACATGCAAGTCGAACGAGAAAGTCCCTTCGGGGATGAGTAAAGTGGCGAACGGGTGAGTAACGCGTGGGTAATCTACCTCCCAGAGGGGGATAACCTGCCGAAAGGCGGGCTAATACCGCATGACGTAACTGGTTCATATGAGCCGGTTACCAAAGACAGCCTCTGCTTGCAAGCTGTCGCTGGAAGTTGAGCCCGCGTCCCATTAGCTAGTTGGCGGGATAACAGCCCACCAAGGCTACGATGGGTAGCCGACCTAAGAGGGTGATCGGCCACACTGGGACTGAGACACGGCCCAGACTCCTACGGGAGGCAGCAGTGGGGAATATTGCGCAATGGGCGAAAGCCTGACGCAGCAACGCCGCGTGAGTGATGAAGGCCTTCGGGTCGTAAAGCTCTGTCAGGTGGGAATAAATAGGTTGAGTTAAGAGCTCTGCTTATAGACAGTACCACCAAAGGAAGCACCGGCCAACTCTGTGCCAGCAGCCGCGGTAATACAGAGGGTGCTAGCGTTGTTCGGA
>JACRIR010000171.1 GCA_016215705.1 Candidatus Poribacteria bacterium
ACCCATCCGCATTATTCGTGTTCCAAAGTTGGAACTATTTATTAACAAAAAGTTCATTGACCAACTCTCCAGGCAACCGTAGACTATAGAAAAGAGGCTGTTTGTCATGCTCACAAAGGAAAGGAAGACCACTGATATGTTTTTTTCTTCCCATATCCACAATCGCCTCTCTTCTGTCTCCAGTCTCCAGCCTCCCGTCTCCGGTCTGCTCAAATTCGTCTCCTTCGCGGCGCACTTCGCGCATGCCATTCATATTCCATCTTCTTCTTTTCAACCCAAAATCCAAAATCCGAAATCAGACCATTCCAGTCCAAAAATTTGTGAAGAGAAACTTGAATTCTTGCGTCATTTGTGTCATTTGCGTCATGGCTTCTCAAAAACCCGCACCAGAGCGTTCGCTCAGACGCTACGGAAATACTTGCAAATACATTACTTGTACATCCCCTTTCGCCCTTCGCCCTTCGCCTTTCGCCTCCCCGATCTTTATCGGGGCTTTGCGTCATGCTTGCGTCATTTGCGTCATACCCCTGTGCATCAAAGACTTACAAAGGAAGAACCAAGAAATCGCCCGGTAGAATTCGTGTCCATTTCCCGAGATTCGCGCCTTTCGTGTTCCAACCTTTTCTTTCTCTTTTTCTTTTCTCTCATCATTCATCCTTCATCGTTCATCATTCGTTGCCAGCCCCCTTTCGTCTTTCATCTTGTTTCTTTCCCCTCTCCTGTCCCGCGCGCTCCACACTCGCGTTCGGCTTCTACTCTTGTTCTCCCTCTTCCCCATTTCCCCCGGCGGCGTCAGCGGCCATTCTCCTATCGCCTATATTTTTTCTTGGAGTGCTAATCGAAAAAATGCCTTTCATGCGTCACATGCGTCACAGCCCTGTGCGACAAAGAGTTACAAAAGAAAGCCGTCGATTCGCCTTAAGTTTCTCGCCTCAAACTCAGTTCAAATTCCAAAATCGGAGGCTTTGGGAGGCTTTATGTTCCAGCTTTCCAACCATGAACCAGGAACCAGGAACTCGGAACCCCGCGCTTCGCGCGATCCGTCTCTTGGATTTTCCGGCTCTTTCCTGTTATCATAAAATGGGACGTTGGGAAAGGATCGCAGGAAATTTTAGTCCGTTTTGCCCTTTCCCCGTTTCCCCTTTTCCCCGTTGTCTCTTGGGAGTATGCATGGTTATCTTCGGGAAGAAAAAGAAAGATTTGCAAATTCGGACGCGCTTGCGTGAAAGGTACTTCTCCTTCAAGCAGATTCTGGACGCGAACAACGAAGTCCTCGAGCAGATGGCGGATATGAGGCATCGCCTGAATTTCGACGAGGGACTCGACATGGCATACGTTCGCGCCGCATGCACCTCCACAGCGGTAGGTGTTTTCCGCATCATCTCCAACCTGGGCAAGATCACAGACTCGCAGGAAGATATTCTGTCGCAACGATTTGAGGAAATCACCCGCAGAATCTCCTCTTGTCTTGACCCGAAGGCGGAAACCGGTGGACAGCCGCTCGCGCTGTCGCTCGAGGAGATTGACGCCGGCAGCGAGTTTCTTGTCGGCAAGAAGATGGCGTCGCTCGCCGATCTTGTCCGGATTTCTTCTGCCAGAGTGCCCACCGGATTTGTGCTCACGACTGAGGCCCATCTGCTGTTTGTGAGGCGGAACGGATTGGAGCAGACGATAAACAAGGAACTGTTGCGACTGCGCGAAAGCAACGAGCGAGAACTCGATGCAATAAGTGAGACCATTCAGAATATGATTCTTGAAAAACCGGCGCCGGAGGAGATCGTCCGGGCGGCAGAGCCATATCTCGATCGGATCGAAAAGCAGCATGGCAGGAACACGCGTTTCGCCCTCCGCAGCAGCGCGTCCGTCGAGGACCGGCCCGGCCAGTCGTTCGCGGGACAGTTTTCCACGTTTCTCAACGTCGTTCGGGAAGATTTCTATGAGCGCTACAAGCAGGTGCTCGCGAGCAAGTATTCGCCTCACGCCATTCTTTACAGGAAGAAATTCGGCGGCGTGGATGAAAATATCCGTGTGGCCGTGGGATGTATGGTTATGGTTTCGCCACGGGCCGCAGGCATCGTGTTCACCCAGGACCCGCGCGGGTCACGTGACAGGATGGTGATAAACGCAGCGCCGGGCCTGGGAGCGCCTGTGAGCGACGGCTCGGCAATCGTGGATCAATTTCACGTTACGCGCTCGCAGCCGCTCACAATCAGGAAACGTTTCATCCCTGAGAAAAAGACAATGTGCGTCGAGAAACAGGGGGGCGGCGTGGCGGTTGTTGAAGTCCCTGCCGGGCTGCAAGCAAATCCCTGCCTGAGCGACGCGCAGATTTTCGAGATAGCCGGGACTGCGCTCTCGATTGAGCAGTATTACGGAACACCTCAGAATATTGAATGGGCATATGACCACGAGGGAAGGCTGTTTATCCTGCAAAGCAGAGGACTTCAAATCGCGGAGAACCGCGAAATACCTTCCGAAGCCGTGCACGAAGAGAAAATCCTTGTGAGAGGCGGGCACGTTGCTTGCCCGGGAATTGCGACGGGCAAAGCATTTGTCGCCCATGATGTCGCGGAGGCAAGCGCCATTCCTTCCGGCGCCGTTCTCGTGATAAGGCAGACGTCTCCTGCTTACTCACGCGCGCTTTTGAAGGCATCGGCTCTTGTTTCGGATATCGGGGCTGTCACGAGCCACCTGGCGCTCATCGCGGCGGAAATGGGGCTTCCGACAATCGTCGGCATGCGGGAGGCCACAACGCGGATACACCCGGGAGATACAATTACCGTTGATGCAGTGGAGGGAGTAATATACTCGGGAGAACCCCCTGTGCGCCCGCCGGAGACCGTTCGACCGCGACCATACTCCGACACTCATGTCTCAAGAATCGCCAGAGACGTCCTCAAACACATAGCCGGACTGACTCTCACAAATCCGCAATCGCCCGCATTCAATGCCTCCGCCTGCAAGACATATCACGATATCACACGGTACGTCCACGAGGTGGCGATCCGCGAGATGTTCAAGATCAATGACAATGTCTCGGCGAGAACGGGAGTAGTGCGCCGGCTTGAGGTAGGCATCCCGCTTTCAATTTTCGTCATCGACCTGACCGAGCGCGGAGAGGAGGCCGGCAAAGATAAGGTAAAACCTACCGACATCACATCGGTCCCCTTCCTGTCGCTGCTGGAAGGGATGTGCACGGAAGGAATACGATGGGCGGGCTTCGTGCCCATCGACATGAAGGGTTTTTTTTCGGTGATGGCCAACACTCTGTATGACCGCTATCAGGGCGACCGCGCTCTAGGCGAGGCCAGCTACGCCATAATTTCCGAGAACTACGTGAATTTCAGCTCGAGGCTCGCCTATCATTTTGCCACCGTAGATTCATATTGCGGCGAAGACCGCCACAGCAATTACATCACGTTCCGCTTCATGGGCGGAGGCGCCTCGATGGACAAGAAGACCCGGAGGGCACAGTTTATCAGCAAGGTTTTGAAAGCGCATGAATTCCTCGTCGAGCAAAAAGAGGACCTCGTGAATGCAACTCTTCGGAAACGAACGTCAAAGGTCATCTGTGAGAAACTCGTCGTGCTCGGCCAGCTTATGGGCGCAACGCGACAAATAGATGTGACCATGGTCAGCGACGCCCTTGTCGACCGGTACGTGCAGGAATTTCTTCGAGGCAATTTCACTCTGGGAATCAAACGGTAGCAGAAGGCGAAAGGGAGCGGATGAGCGACAATGGGCTGCAGCGTGCTCGTCGTTGACGATGAGACAGAGTTCGCGAGAGACCTGAGCGGTCAGTTGAGGTCTTTCGGACACAGCGTCGATATCGCGTATGGAGGCGCGGAGGCGCTCGACATGCTCAAGCAGCGCGAGTATGACGTCGCGCTCGTGGATATGCTGATGCAGCAGATGGACGGAATGCAGACTGTGCGCGGAATCAGGAAGATGAGCCCATTGGTCGAAGTGATTGTCCTGACTGGACACGCCTCGATTACATCGGGAATCGAAATCATGAAGCTGGGGGCCTTCGACTATCTCCTGAAGCCCTGCAGCATTGAGTTCCTCTCGAGGAAGATCGATGAAGCGTGTGAGAAGAGAGAGATGGCCCTCCAGAGAGCCGGCCGCGTGAAGTGAAGCGCTCGTTCAGCCGTTTAGGGTTCCCGCTGTTATCCTGAGCAGCCGACCCCCTCTGCGTCAGGGTCATTTCGCGTTTCCTTGCACAGCCTATCCCCATGAGAAAACTTGAATTACAACAACCGATAAAGATATAATAAAATGTTCTTGCGACTTGGCGGGAATTTGTCCGGGCGATTCTCCATTGAGCCTTGCGAAATTGCAATTGCACCCCGAACCGGAACCCAGGCAATTGGCGGCCGGACAACTCCGAGGGTCTTGTGTCTTGTTCTATTGCAGGCCGGACAGCAAGAGATGCTTCGCTGCACTCGCAATGACAAACTACGTGCCCATGCCCCAATGGGAAAGTGCAGGACCACATGAAATGGCTTCGTAATGTTTTCCGGAGCGGGCAGGAAGAAGCCCATGCGAGCTTGAGAGCGCTGCACGAGAAGTTCAGTGATTTTCTCACACTCCTTGAGACAAACAACCATGTCCTGAAGATAATCTCCGATATGGAAGAGAAGTCTCAAGGCGAATACCTTTTTGATATCAACTACATTCGTTCCAGCCTCGCCGAAGTGCGAATCGGCGTTCGCGAGATAATCGATAAAATGATCGCTCTCGGAGGAGAACCGTATGAGGCCCTCAGAGAGCAGTATGCGGCAATAGACGCCGAAATCGAGAAGGCTCTGCCGGGCAATCGGCGCATCGAGCGGGACGACTTCACAATCCCATTCGATAAGTTGGGCCGCGAGCGCGCATCAAGCGTCGGGAGCAAGAACGCCCAACTCGGCGAGATGCGAAAACTCGGGCTGCCGACTCCGGATGGATTTGCAATCAGCGCATGGGCGTATAAATATTTTGTTGACGCAAATAGTCTGCAGGCGCGCATAAGCAAGCGCATCGAGTCGCTGGACATCAAACATTACAGTGACCTTATGCGAGTGAGCGAGGAAATTCGCGCTCTCGTGGTCTCGAGTCCGGTTCCGGATGAGCTTGCAGAGGCCATTCAGAAAAGCTACTCCGAGTTGTTCAAGGGGACTTCCTCAAGAAGGTTCTCGCTGCGTTCAAGCGCTATCGGAGAGGACACGCTGTTCAGCTTTGCCGGCCAGTACGCAACCTTCCTGAATGTAGGGGAAGACGAACTGATTGCGCGGTACCGAGAGGTGTTGGCAAGCAAGTTCACGCCACAGGCAATCTACTATTTTCTCAGCCATTCCTTGACTGAATCCGAGTTGGCCATGAGTGTCGGCTGCGTCGAGATGGTGGACGCCGCCTCGAGCGGAGTGGTCTACACGCGCGACCCCGTGAAACCGGAGAATGGATGCGTGCTCATAAACTCGATTTTCGGACTGGGCAAATACCTTGTGGACGGCACGCTCAGCCCCGATGTCTTTTGCGTGTCGCGCGACGACAAGACTCTCAGAGAGTCGCGCCTTGCGAAAAAAACAGTTCGCCTGACGGCTCCGGCTCAAGGGGGTACAGTGGAGGAGTGCGTGCCCGACTCGATGCAGCAAACAGCCTCGCTCACGGAGGAGCAGGCAACGTTGCTTGCGGATTTTGCCCTGAGACTTGAAAAGCATTACGGCGGACCGCAAGACATCGAATGGGCGATTGACCACGAAGGCAAGTTGTTCCTCCTTCAAACAAGGCCGCTCCGAATCGTGAGCCCGCGAACAACAGCCGCTCCGCCCGACGTGTCAGGGTTCCGCCTCCTTATGGCCGGCGGAACTGTTGTTTGTCCCGGCGCCGGAAGCGGCCCCGTTTTTCACGTCGCTTCCACCCAGGACCTTGCAAAAGTTCCGGACGGAGCGGTGCTTGTGGCGCCCCATCCGTTTCCCGGACTCATAACGGCAATAGGCAGGGCAAACGCGCTCGTCGCAAGGACCGGAAGCGTCGCCAGCCATATGGCAACCATAGCCCGCGAATATTGCATCCCGACGCTGGTCGGCCTCGAAGACGCAGGCGCGCTTCCTGCCGGCGAGTCCGTGACCGTTGACGCCACGGGAGCGGCGATCTATGCAGGAGCGCATCCGGAACTGGCTATGGCTCGTAGGCCGGAGTGCGAGCTGTTCGATGATACCGCAATTATCGGCCTGTTGAACAAGACCCTCATTCACATTTCTCCGCTTAATCTGGTTCATCCGGGCGATTCTGACTTCATTCCGCAAAGCTGTCGTACGTTCCACGACATCACACGCTTCGCCCATCAGAAGGCGATGGAAGAAATGTTTTCGACCGGCAAGGATGTGAAGCACAAGGAGCGATTCAGCCTGCGTCTGAAAAGCGATATTCCACTTCAGTTGAACATCATTTATGTTGATCAGGACTTTTCGCAGTACGGCGGCAAAAGCCAGATCGGGGAAAATGAGATCGAGTCAATCCCCATGAAAGCTTTTTGGGACGGTTTCCGAAAAGAAAAATGGCCGGTGCGTCCACCATCGGGCGATTTCAAAGGATTTGTGACCGTCATGACGAGCGGCATGACCGCGCAAGGGCAGCCGGAATTCTCCGAGAACAGTTTTGCGGTATTGAGCAAGGAGTATATGATACTCAGTCTCCGCATGGGTTTCCATTTCACGACCATAGAGGCAATGTGTACGCAGGAGCCAAGCAAGAACTATATCCGCATGAAGTATAAGGATGGAGGAGCGTCCATAGACCGTCGCGTCCGCAGGATCAAATTGATCGTGGACGTTCTTTCAAAGATGGGTTTTGAGAACTCGAGTAAGGGCGACTTCCTTGACGCGATGATTTCGTACATAGGCGCAGACACTGTTTGCGAGAAATTGCGCTTGCTCGGGCGTATCAACATGATGACAAAACAACTCGATATGGCTCTCTCGAATGACGCCATCGCCGAATGGTACACCCGGGACTACATCAAGAAACTCGGGTTACAGGACGCAAAGGATGGTGGCTCTTGAGCTCGATGATCGCGCGTCTTCGTGATATCGTCAACTACCTCCTCAACATCCGCAACATGGTTGTAACGAGCTCGGTCCTTTTCTTTTTCACGGTCGGGGTGGCTTTCTTCATGATTTATCAGAATGCGGGCCTCATGCGCGACCAGATCAATGATGACTTCAACGAACAGCAGCTCATTCTTGGCCGGCAGGCGGCGGCGCAGATTGACGCAATGCTTCACGACATAGAAATCGAAATGGAGAGCGTGAAGCGCCTGCTGGTTCAGGAGTCGGGCAAACCCCGCAGGGAGGCGATGCAAGCTGTGCTCGAGCGAACTCGCTCGAAGGGTCTGATGGAAATCGGTATAATGGATTCTGAAGGCCGAATAATAGAATCATACAGTGACGCCGACATTGCGAGGCCGGCGCCCTTGCCTGAAATGCGGGATGAATGCAAGGAGGGCGATTCGGCCCACGTGGCCCTGGGCCCACTTCGCGTGTTGCAAATCGGCCCGGACCGATACATGGTTACGAGCGTCTTTTGCTCGCCGATAGCCTTTGAAGACGGTCACAAGGAGGTTCTCTTTGCGCGGGTAGACGTGTCGCGACTTGTGGCAAGCGTCACCGGAAACATTCGTTCCGGAAAGACGGGCTACGCATGGGTCATCGATGAGAAGGGAACGTTCCTATACCATCCGGAACAGGAATTTATCGGCATGAATGCCTTCACCGTGCGCAAGGAGCGCAAGCCCTACATCAGTTTTGTTCAGATCAATCGCATCATGAAGGACAGTATGCTCAAGGGAGAAGAAGGCACGGCAACGTACGTGAGCGGATGGCACAGGGGCATTCAAGGCAAGATGACGAAGCTCATTGCGTTCACTCCGGTAAGAAGCGCTTCTCTTTCAGACGGCCACGCATGGGCGGTGGCGGTGGTGGCGCCTACGAGCGAAGTCGCCGAGGCCGTGCACAAGGTTTATAGCCGCCATATCAAGGCCGAGGCGGCGTTGATTGCGGGCATGTTCGTGTTCGGGGTGTTGGCTGCGATATATCATCAGCGCATATCTCAGGCGCTCAAGGAGCGAGTGAAGCGGACCGAAGCCGATTTGCAGGAGACGGAGCGCACCTACCAGCGCGTCGTGGAACAGGCGACTGACCTGATCTACATACTCGACCCTGATATGCGCGTGGTCTTGCTCAACCGGCACACGATCCAGACTTTTTCGAACCTCGTGGTGACCGAGACTGAGGGGGGCGCAATTCCCGCAGACGCGGACCTTACCCGGGCGGAGCTTTATGTGGGCCGCAGGCTCGACGAACTCTTCCGGCCGGTGGACGCCGCGTTCATGCGAAAGCAGATAGACAAAGTGCTGGAACTCCGGTCAAGTCATTCTTACGAACACACGCTGGATATCAAAGGGCGCAGGATAAACCTCAACACCAAGTTGGTCCCTATACGTGGAGACCAGGACGAAGTACGCCAGATTCTGGGAATCAGCCGGGACGTAACCGAGAAACGCGAGATGGATCAGCGGATTTACAACACTGAGAAACTCGCGTCGATAGGAACGTTGGCGGCCGGCGTGGCGCACGAGATCAATAACCCGCTCGCGGTCATCCTGGGGTTCACTGACCTGCTCCTGGACCAATTCAAAGAGGGGGCCCCCGAATACGAAGACTTGAAGGTAATCGAGTACAATGCCAATAGCGCCAAGAAAATCGTGGAAAAGATGCTGGGGTTTGCCCGTATCACGGAAGGTTTGGAGGACACGGTAGACATATATCACAGCGTGGACACCGTCACTAACATCGTCAAGAACACACTCATGACAAAGAAAATCGATCTTGTTATGGACGTGCCGGAAAAACTGTCGCGAGTTCGCGGCGACCCGCGCGAGTTTCAGCAGGTCATTTTCAACCTTATCAATAACTCGGTCGCCGCTATGGAAGAAAAAGGGGGAACTCTGAGGCTATCCGCCACAGATGACAACGGCTGGGTGCATGTGAGCATTTCCGATACGGGAGTCGGGATTCCCGACAAGCTCAAACCGCAGATATTCGACCCGTTTTTCACGACGAAGAAAGTGGGTGAAGGCACCGGACTGGGATTGTCACTGTGCTACGGCATTGTGAAGAAATACGGGGGCAAGATCAACTTTACGAGCACCAGCGCGCAGGATAACCCCAATATACCCAGTGGGACTACCTTCACGGTATCGATGCCGGTACAGATGCCCGTAGAATGGCGAAAGGAGGGGATGAATGAAGCAGCGAATTCTCGCGGTGGATGACGAAATCCACATGCTCAGACTTCTGGAGCGAATCATTTCGGAGAAGACACCGTATCAGATAACGACGACGAACAATTCGCTCGAGGTGCCGGAGATTCTCGGTAAGGACCATTTCGACCTGATCATAACCGACCTGAAAATGCCGGGGATGGACGGCATCGATATTCTGCGGATGGTCAGGGAGAAGGGCCGGCCCGAAGAGGTGATAATCATTACCGCCTTCGGTTCATTGGAGACCGCGATCGAGGCGCTCTCGCGTGGCGTGTTCGATTACATCACCAAACCATTCAAGAAGGAGCAGATAATCTTCACGGTCGACCGAGCGATGCGCTGGCAGAATCTCAAGAGAGAGGCCGCGCGAATGTCGGAGATTTTCAGCCGCGAGCCATACGAAAAAGCGCGTCGGGCTTTTGAACTGGAATACGTGCGGCTTCTCGCAGAGCGCTGCGGCGGAAGTGAGAGCGCAATGGCTGAGCGCTCGGGCCTGCCGCCTGATTTTATCAACGCCGCTATGAAGGAAAATGAGGAGAAACCATAATGGAATTGAAACGGGCAGGAAATATCATGATCCCTTTGGACAGATATCCCCATATCCCATACTGGTTCACTTTGCGTCAGGCGATAGCGGAGATGGAGAAATCGGAACTGGAGACGAACGGCCGCAAGTCGTTGCCGCGCATTCTGCTGGTGTTTGACGAAGCTTACAAGCTCCTGGGAATGGTCCGTCGCCGCGACATCTTGCGCGGACTCGAGCCGAAGTTCTTGACGAGCGAGCCGCTCGAGTATCGCAAGAAGCTGTTCAACGTCAAAGTGGACCCGACGCTTTTCGAGTTGTCATCGGAGAAAATGGTGAAGGGCATCCGCGAACAGGCTGAGCGCCCCGTCAGCGAAGTGATGCTCCCCATCGTGGCGACCGTGGATTACGCTGACAACATAATCAAAGTAATCTACGAAATGGTCGACAACAATGTGAGTTTGCTTCCCGTGCTGCAGGATCAAAAAGTCGTTGGTGTCGTGCGCTCTGTAGACGTGTTCCACGAAGCGGCCCGAATTCTGCTGGAATGAAAACTGAGAAAGGATATTTCGTATGGTGGAGGAGAGGAAGACTGCTGAACCCCGGCGGGGTGGCTTACCCCCCATGCCCGCCGACATATACCTGGCCAAACCAGTCAAGAGGATTGATTGGAGAAGGCTATTCTTCATTTTTCTTGGAATCGCATTGTTTGCCGTGGTTTACTTTTCGCCTCCCTGGCATGACGCAGTTGATCCTATGGGCAAGCATTTTGCATTGACGCGGGAAGGCAAAGCGGCGCTGGCATTGTTCGCGTTTACCATTGTTTGGTGGGTGTTCGAGGTGCTGCCCATCGGGGTGACGAGTGTAGCGGTCGCGGTGATTCAAGCGTTTTTTCTGATCCGGGACCCCAAGGCCGCCTTCACCGACTTTATGGACCCGTCGGTGTGGTTTATCTTCGGGTCTCTCGTGATTGGGATGGCGTTCACGCGCACCGGCCTTACGCAGCGCCTCGCCTACAAGATGTTGAGCGTAGTGGGCGACCGCACGAGCATGATCTATCTGGGATGCTTCGGTATGATCGCGATTTTGACTCTAATGATGGCGCATACCGCGGTCGCAGCCACAGCGTTCCCATTATTCATGGCCGTTTACGGTCTCTATGAAGAGGACTCCGTGCCCACGAAGTTTGGAAGGGGACTTTTTACCGGCATGGCATACACGTGCGGCGCCGGCAGCATTGTCACCCTGCTCGGTTCAGCGCGCGCGCCGGTGGCATTGGGCTTTTTCAAAGATATGGCAGGCCGCGAAATATCTTTCTTCGAGTTGACGTATTATATGCTGCCGCTCGGATGGGCGATGGTGCTCATGTTGTGGGGGCTTATGATGATTCTTAACAAGCCCGAAAAGAAGACCATTCCGGGTTTGCGTGAACGAGTGAAGGCCCTTAGCGCAAGACTCGGCCCCATGAAGCGCACCGAACTGCTTACACTGGTGATCGTTTTAGCGGCCATCACGGTAATGGCGCTCAGGTCATTCATACCGGCGCTCAAGCCGCTGGACAAAAGCGCCATTATGCTCACTTGCACCGTCCTATTCTTTCTGCTCAAGATTCTTACGGTCAAGGACCTCGAAGAAATTCCGTGGAACATAGTTCTACTCTTCGGTGGAGCAATGAGCATCGGCTTTTGCCTGTGGCAGACAGGCGCAGCCAGTTGGATTGCGGTGCAATGGCTCGCCCTATTCCAGAAGGCGCCGTGGTTTGTCTTCGTTATGGGCATAGCGTTCTTCGTCCTTGTCTTAACGAACTTCATCATGAATGTGGCTGCCATAGCGATCACGCTGCCCGTGGCGCTGGTGATTGCCCGGTACCTGGGCGTGGCGCCCGAGGTCATTATGTTTTCGTCGCTCGCAGCCGCGGGCATGCCGTTCATGCTCCTTATCGGACAAGCGCCCAACGCAATCGCCTATGAAAGCAAACAGTTCACATCGGGACAGTTCTTCATGATGGGCTTGCCCGCCACCATCATGATTATGGTCGTGCTCGGCATCTTCGTGTGGATCATTTGGCCGCTCATGGGGATGCCGATTCTGGCGCATTGATTGAGAAGATGGTTTATGGTCACTCGGGTAGCTCTCTCTCTTTTCCGTTGATTCGTTCTTTGCGCCCCGGGTCTCAGACCCTCGGGTCTGAGACCCGGGGCGGCGAGATAAAGCTGTTTTGGACAGCAGCGTTTTGAAGTCACTTTACGCTTAGGCCGGCAAGGTCATGAAAGCGTATCGCCATTTCAGGCGCTTTGCCTTCTTCCTCGTGCTTGAAGAAAACGAAAGCCCTTTCCCATTCTTGTGAAAAGATTCTTTCCATCCATTGCGACAGATCGGCGTCCGTATAATCGGAGCGGCGCAGGCGCAAGTATCCCCATGACGCCGTACTGGTGATTTTATTTGTCGGATTCTCATCTGCATCTGCGATGCACAGACTGCATCCCCTTTCACGAAGGAGGTCCAGAATTGCGGCATCGAGCCAGGACGGGTTGCGGAACTCGAATGCGCACGACACATTGCCATGAATCTCATCGAGAAAATCTTTCAACGCCGCTCGGTCCGCGCGGAAACTCTTCGGGAATTGAAAGAGAACCGGCCCCAGTTTCCTGTCCAGAACCGACAGAGTTCTGAAAAGGTAGCCGGTCTCCTCGCCCGCGTCTTTCAACCGCTTCACATGCGTTATGACCTGAGGCGACTTGAGCGCAAAGACAAAATCGTCGGGGACCTGTTCTGCCCATGATACGAGGACGCTCTCTTTGGGCATTCGATAGAAAGTATTATTGATCTCTACCACGTCGAAGCGTTCCGAATACGAGCGGAGCATTTCCTTGGGCGAGATTTTTTCAGGATAGAATTTCCCTTTCCACTCCTTATACGCATACCCGCTTGTGCCGACATAGATTTTCATAGCTCACCTTCCTTAATCCTCGCGCAGCCTTAAGAAAACGGGCTGCCTCATGACGGTGTCTTCAGTCCAGCCGGTAAAAGAAACCTCGCAGACCAGTTTCGGCTTTAACCAGGTGACCGGGGTATTGGTTTCCGGCCTCACCCTAAACGGACATTCTTTTTGAATCAGAGGTTCCAATTGTTCGCGAATTTCCTTCAGGTCTTTTGCAGTGAATCCGCTTCCGCAATGACCGATGTAGATCAGATCGCCCCGTTTGAATACGCCTAAGACGAGAGCGCCGAAATGTCTTCTGCTCCCTCGCGGTTCTGTGAATCCTGCGATCACGCCCTCCTGAGTAAGCCGCGTCTTCACCTTCAGCCACCGCCGACTCCTTCTCCCCATCCTGTACGCGCTTTGAGAGTGTTTGGCAATGATCCCCTCGAGCCCTTTTTCTTTGGCGGCGTTGAAAAACAGGACGCCCTCTTTCCTTACGTGATCGCTGAATCTTATTTTCGGGGCGGCCGGGAGGATTCTTTTCAGGAGTTCCTTTCTCCCGAGCAGGGGCAGATTCGTCAGATCATGTCCCTGGAAGTATAGGAGATCAAAGGCGTAGTAGAGCAAATGTCCGCTCCCGGATTTTGAGTAATCCTGCAACATCTGGAAATCAGGACTTCCCTGATCATCTACCACAACAATTTCGCCGTCCAGAACGGCCTCGAATCTGAATTCGCGCAGCGCGTCCACAATAGGAGAGAACTTCCTACTTAACGAAATCAGGTTCCGTGAATAGAGCGAAACGTTCCCGTTCGCGATTTCAGCGATTGCGCGATATCCGTCCCATTTCACCTCAAAAATCCAATCCGGATCATCAAACGGTTCTTTGACGAGGGTCGCGAGCATCGGTTTTATGCCGTGCGGCATTGGTCTGACCGGCGCATCCTTCAGGTCTTCGCTTTCCATCGCTTCCCGAAGACGGATTTGGTTTATCTTCTTTTTTCCGGAAGACGGCGTCGGTATGCCATCGGAAACCTCCTCCAGAGTTTTGCCGGACACTACGGAACGATTCTCCTTCAGGATTTCGCCATTGCTCGCATATTGGTCCTTTTTCTTCAAGAGCAGCCACGATTTCTCGTCCTTCCCCGTTTTCACCAGCGCAAATTCACCCCGGAGTTTCTCCCCCGCAATGACAAACTTCACATTCCCTTTTCTTAATCCTTCGAGAAGAAGCCTCTCACTGTCCTTTCTGTCTCTGGCGGAGGGGTGGTGATAAAAGCCCCTGTCCCAGATGATAACGCTACCGGCGCCGTAATTGCCTTCCGGGATAACGCCCTCAAAATCCCTATAATCAAGCGGATGATCCTCCACCATAACGGCCAGTCTTTTTGTGGAAGGATTCATCGAGGGGCCCTTCGGGACAGCCCAACTCTTGAGAACCCCTTCCATCTCGAGCCTGAGATCATAATGGAGCCTACGGGCGGCGTGTTTTTGAATAACAAAAATGAGATGGTTTGCCTCATGGCGAAGGCCCGGCTTCGGTTCGGGCGTCTTCTCGAATTGCCGCTTGGATTCGTATTCCTTTAGTTCCATGTTACACACGTCATAGATGAGGAAGTTTCTGTTTTTTCACGGTTACCTCTCGAAAGAGGTCACCGTTCTTTTCGACTCTGTTTACGGCTTCCGAATACATGACGCAGAGCTTTTCCGGGTCGTCCTGCCCGGCTGAATTCTCCAGTTCCTCCCATGCAAGGGGAAACGAAACAACAGGTTTTTCGCCGGCCCGCAAGGAATAGACGCATATCATCGTCTTTGAAGAATCGTTTTGAGACCAGTCGATGAATACCTTTGCTTTCCGCTCTTTCTTTGCCATTTTTGCAGTCACCATATCCGGATAATTCTTCTGCATGATTTCCGCCACGGCCCTTGAGAATCTCTTGGTATCCTCAAAGGTTGTCTCTTTGCGGTTCAAGGGCACATATAGATGGAGTCCTTTCTTGCCCGAGGTCTTCACATAGCTTGTAAGCCGTAACCGGGAGAGCAGGTCCCGAATTATCAATGCCACCCGGGCGCAGTCAAGAGTATTTGCCTCCTCGCCGGGGTCCAGATCGAAGACCATGGAGTCGGCTGTCTCAGGAGAACCGGCCTTGGCCAGAGGCACATGGAGCTCAAGAGACGCGAGGTTCTCCGCCCACATCAGCGTTTCAAGATCGTTGACCAGGCAAACCGTCATTCGCTCTCCCCCATCCCGGCGCACCTCCGCTGTTTTCACCCAGGCCGGGCGATGAGAAGGACATCTCTTCTCGAAAAAGGAAACCTTTTCCACTCCTTCCGGATAACGCTTTAGGGTCAATGCCCGGTCTTTCAAATGAGGCAGGATGAACTTTGAAATCCGGCGGTAATACTCCAGGATATGGGCCTTCGTAAAACCGTAGGACGGATAGAGGTCCTTTTCAAGGTTCGACAAAGCGAGCCTTCGCTCCCCTATCTCGACAATTTTTCGGCTCATCGGTTCTCCTAAATATAGAGGCGAAAGGGAAGAAACTCAAATAAAAGAGATTGCTTCGCTCCGCCCGCACAGAGGCGAAAGGCGAAAGGGCAAAAGCGAAAGGGAGAGAAGCCAAGAAAAAGAGGTTGCTTCACTCCGCTGGCAATGACCATAGTAGATTGAGCCTTCCCTTCACGATTAACCATGGCCCGCTGTGGTCAGGCGTTCTTCGCTTTCCGCATGCTCTTCTCCAGGGCCGCGACCAGATCGGCTGGACCTTCCCCTTCTTCCGCCTCTACTTCCGGCGACTCCACGGGAGTTTCTGCTTTCGCCATTTTTTTCAGAAGCTCCATGATTTTTTTCTGGCGCTCGTCCGCATATTTCCCGGGGTTAAAGTCCGCCATCATTTTCTTGATGCTTTTTTTCATACGGCTCTTGTCTTCGACATCGACCACTTCCTCCTTCGGGGAGATGTCTTCATCGGGGAGTATCTCCTGGCTGTAATGCAGCGTGTACAAAGCCAGCGCTCCTTCCCTGCTTTCAACGGCTACGAAATACTCACGCTCGCCCAGCACGAATTTTGCCAGCCCGGCTTTCTTTGTCCGATACATCACCTCCACCAGCAGTCGATAGGATTTCTCGCCCCCTTTCAAAGGAACGAGATAGTACGGGTGATCATAGTAGATCGAATCCACTTCCTTCGTATCGATGAACTCGACAATCTCGATCGTGCGGCTCCGCTCGGGCGAAATGGATTCCAATTCCTCGTCCGTCAGCTCGATGTATTTGTCCGGCTCGATTTCGTATCCCCTGATAGTCTGTTCCGGGGGGACAATCTTTTCTCCTGCCGGACAGAACATTTTTCTCGCGAGCGGAGAGTAGTCCTCGCTGTGAAGCATGCGAAAAGAGACGCGGCCGCTCTCGACGGCCTTAACCAACTGCACCGGAATCGCCACCAGGCTGAAACTGATCGTCCCGCTCCATATTCCGTGGGGAGATGTCTCATTCTCCCTGATTGATGACGACTTCGACTTATTCTTATTCATGTGTGTCACTCCGCAAGTGTGGCTCTTAATTCGGGGACACCATGCGGCATGGTGTCCCCGAATTAAGGGCCGCCGCACGGTCGGATCGTGATTTCTTCATTTAGGCCACTTTCTTCAGACTTGCTTCAAGGGCTTGAAGCAGCTTATCTGATGTTGTGGGCTTCAGGCGCTTGGGACGCGGAACCACAACTTGTTCTCCGCGCGCTTTCTTCTCGATCAAACGTTGCAGCTTCTTCTGGTGTTCGTCTTCGAATTTCTGCGGCTGAAAAGGAGCGGACAACTGATTGATGAGGTCGCACCCGATTTTCAGTTCCTTTTCAGACAAAGGGATTCTCTGAACTTTCTGTAGTTCGAGAGCGTTCACAGGAATCACTTCGTCGGCATACCGCAGAGTATTCAGGCGAAGAATCTTCCCGCTTGGCTGCAGCGCCCCGAGATACGACCGCTTTCGCATGGTCCACGTGCAGATACCCTCCACCTCCATCTCCTTCAACGCTCCGACAAGCGCGTTATATTCCTTCAATCGAGTATCCGGCTCCAGGTAGTAAACGCGATCAAAGAAGATGGGATCGATTTGGTCGGTTTCGACGAATTCGTGGACTTCGATCACCCGGCTGCTTTCAGGGACAGCCTGTTCGAGTTTTGAGGGATCGACGATGATGTATTTTCCATCCTCCACTTCAAACGCTTTGACCTGCGTTTCCGTAGGCGCCGGTTTTTTCTCATATGCGCAGACCATCTGTTGGCGCAATCTCACATGATCGCGTTTGTGAAGGAGGTGAAACTGAATCCGCTCTTCCTTGACTGCGGTATGCAGCTTCACGGGAACATCCGTCTCCCCAAAGTGAATATATCCTTTCCACATCGTGCGTCCCGCCATTGAAAATCCTCCCTAAGAAAAGGGAAAGACGAAAGGAACAAGACGAAAGGGAAAATCCAAAAAAGAAGAAGAATCGTCTTTGGTCCCCAATCTTCACCTTTCTTCCACAACTAACCCTCTGCAGTGGGGTCAGGTGCTCGTAAGAGCGCGGAACTTGCTCTGCCCTTCTATTAGCTTCACTTATACAAGTATCGCATAAAGTCCTTCTTGAGGAAACGGAGGTCAGGCGTTCTTGACATGTTAAGAATTGATGCGATACGATTGCAGCAACTATAGCAGCAACGAATTTATGGAAAAGCAAGGAGTCAAAAATGCGAAGGGGACTGTCCCTATTTACGGGCCGCGTTTCTTAAGCCGTAGAATGGGGATTGTCCCCGAAGCTTAGGAGTCAAAAATGTCACGTTTTTTGGCGGTTGCCTTGTCGCTTTCTCTCACGATTCAGATCATGGCATGCAGCACGATGCCCCGGGACGAGAAAGACCCCGGAGCAGCTCGCAGACAACTGGAACAACTAAACATCCCGTTCACAGAGGATGAATTCGTAAAGCTAGTCGGACAAGGCGACACCATAACTGTACAGACATTCCTGGAAGCAGGAATGAATCCGAATGCCACGAATACAAATGGCACGCCGGCGGTAGTGGCGGCGGCATCATGCGGCCGAGGTGAGGATATTCCCGATGTCATTGAAATACATCTTGACGATCGTGAAGCCTCTTTGCGAAAGATGAGAGTGTGCCGTACAGGAATTTTGGAGGTCCTCCTCGACCATGATGCAGATCCGAACAAATCCAGCAGTAACGGCGCTACGGCACTCATGTTTACCGTTCTTAGAGGTGATGTTGCCGGAACAAATGCATTGCTTAGCGAAGGCGCAGACTCAAACGCTGAAGACCAGCAGGGCAAAACGCCTCTCATGTTAGCTGCCTCCACTGGCCGTGCAGAGATTGCAGAAATCCTGGTTAGGGCAGGCGCCGACGTAAATGCAAAAGATAAAGGGGGCGGAACGCCCCTGGATTACGCAGCAATTGGCGGAAATGTTGACCTGGTAAGACTCTTGATCGATGCAAAAGCGGATGGGAGTAATTCGCTTTTCCCCGAGAATTCGGCTCTTCTCTTTGCCGCCGCAGTCGGCGGGGATATTGATACATTGGAGCGCATGCTCGACCAAGGGGCTGATGTGAATTCGAGAATAGTTGGAGGCATGACGCTACTGGACTTCGCTGTTCTCTACGGAGGGAATATAGAAACTGTAAGACTGCTTTTGAAGAGAGGCGCTGATGTGACTCACACTATTGAGGATGGGTTCCCGGCATTATGTTCTTCGGCGCGCAGGGGCGACGACAAGGCGGTGAAACTCCTGTTAGAGGCAGGAGCAGATGTAAATATCCGAGGATTGTTTGGAGAAACGCCTCTTATGGCGGCTGCGGATGCCGGTCACATCAAGACTTTGAAAATCCTTTTGGATGCCGGAGCGAATATTGATGCAAGAAGCGATGGTTTCTTCGGCCCGGGACAAACTGCGCTGGAAAGAGCGGCAGGGAATGGTGACGAGAAGACAGTGAAGTTCTTGTTGGAAAAAGGCGCTCACACCGAAATGGCTCTGATTAGCGCAAGCGGCGCTGGGCAAATCGGAGTCGTAAAGCTTCTGCTTGAAAGAAGCATTGATGTTAATCAGAGAGATTCAAGGGGAACAACAGCATTGATGGCGGCGGCAGCAGCGGGTCATCTCGAAATTGTGAAAACCTTGTTGGCCGAAGGAGCCGATGTTAATATAGAAAACAACAACTGTGACGCAACCCTTATACTTGCGGAAAGGAATGGTCATCACGAAATCGCCCAATTGCTCAGAGAGGCCGGGGCTGAGCAATAAAGTGATGTTTACAGATAGTTTGATGCCGCAGGCCCTCACTGTTGACCGAAATCGCCTTGACAGAATCGTTGCCACAAAGTATTGTCATGCTCACCGAATGCCCGGTCCCGGCATAGGGCGTCATATTGGGCAAGCGGCGGCAAGGGGAACGGCAGTCTTAATCAGATGAAAGAATCGGACGAACGCGCAGCATGGTATGTTGTGGCGGCTGGATTCCTCAGCCTGACAGTTGCAGGCGGAATCGGATGGTTTGTATTTCCCGTATATCTCACTTCGATCCAGAATGATTTGGGGTGCAGCCGTACGCAATTGTCGGCCGCCGTGGCGGTATGGGCGATCGTGGGCGGCGTATTTTCTCCATTGGTGGGAATATGGATCGATAAATACGGCCCGCGAAAAGTGATGATGCTTGCAACGATGGGCCAAGTCGTCGCGGCTTTCTTCCTGGGCCGCATGACCGCCCTGTGGCATCTATACCTCCTTTTCATCCTGTCGTCGCTTGCCACCACTGCGAACACCGGCATTCCTGTCGCAACGGCGATCTCGCAGTGGTTCGAGGGGAAACGCGGGACTGCGATGGGTATTGCGCTTGTTGGAATGGGTTTTGGCGGATTCGTGATGCCTATTCTCGCCAATTATTTTCTCGAGCACTACAATTGGAGGACCGGTTACTTCGTTTTCTCCTTTTTCCTGCTGGCGTTGCTCGCGCCGATTCAGCTATGGATTCGACAAAGACCCGCCAAGTCAAACTCTCCGGCCGAAAGAGGAGCGCATGCCGGAGCGGAGGCCTTACGGGAAGCCAATACCAGGACCGAGAAGCTTATTTACCGAAGCATGAATGTCGCCGAAGCAGCGAGAACGCGCAGCTTCTGGGGCCTGAGCCTCGGCGATTTCCTCATCAGCATTGTATTCACATCGGTCATCGTCCACATGGTGGCATTTACGACAGACGCGGGGGTCTCGCAATCTTCCGCGACGCATGCCTATAGCACGCTTCAAGCCGTAATATGCCTCGGCATTCTCGTTTTCGGAGCCGCCTCCGACAGGGTCAAGCTCCGCTGGATGATGGTTTTCTGCTACGGTATCCCGGCGATCGCGATGCTGTTCCTTTTCCGGCTGCAATCACCTTGGTTGCTGTACACATTCGCAATAATCTTTGGCGTATCGGGTGGCGGCCGGAATGCGCTTTGGCCGCTCGCGCTTGCAGAAAGCTTCGGTGTCGCGAACCTCGGCTCGCTTCTCGGATGGCTCAACATTCCCTATACAATCGGCAATGCAATCGGCCCCACACTTGCCGGCCACATCTACGACACGTCTCACAGCTACCGCCGGCTTTTCATAATCTGTATCGCCGTCTCGGCATGCTCCGCCGTCTTCATCTCGCGCATACGCAACGAACGGCCGCCGCTTGGGTCCTCCGCGAACACGTCGGCATGAAGCTGCGCTCATTGCGGTTTACTTCTATTTCTTCCAATCCGCAATCCAAAATCGACTCTGCCGTTCCCCTATTTAACCGCATCTCCATTTCTCCCGCGAAGCTAGCCCCTTTTCGCCTCGATGTGAGGTCTTTTGGACGTATTTATCAAAGACGGATGCCGGTACTTGACAAACAACCAATAATGTGATACAAATTCCTTCACCATTTCTTAGCTCCATTTATCTTGGTTGTTCATTCTGCAGTCCTTATTTCGCCGGTTTTGGGAGGGGTCGTGCTCGCCGTGATTCAATCCACCAACCCCGTAGTACTCCCCTTGCGTCCTCGGAACTTTAGGGCGACGATATCCTTTCGTGAGGCGTCCCGAGAGGAGAATTGGCGATATATCTCGTGCTAGGTGGCGGAGAATCGTTTCTACCGATGCGTCGACTAGATGGGAAGAGCGGGTTGACTTGTTTTTTCGCGGGAAAGGGGGACAAAGAGTCCTATCTAATGTGAAACTGTCCAGGTCAAAGGGCGGCGAGGTGGAGCACAAGGAGGGTTGCAATGACCGAGATCAGAATACCGGATGGGCTCAGCGAAATTGGATATGACAAGGACTTCATCTCTGCCATCGAGAACATTGCGCCCCAGTTGTATGCGTGCTGGCAAGAGTTATATCCTTTTCACAATCTTTGGAGCATACATACAAACGCCATCCTTAAGCATATTGCAGAGTTTCTGAAAATCGCAAACTCGGCGGAACCGACAGATGTCTCGAAAAAAGCGACGGGGCTTCAAATCACAGAACCTGAATGCACGATAATCATTGCGACTGCCATCCTTCACGACGTCGGGAAAGCTCTTCCCTCGCTCTTGCCTGAGTTTCGAGAGAAGGAATCAACTGCGGCCAGACTTGAGGAAGTCCATCACATTATTGCCTTCTGTCTCTTGGATCACTTGTTCAATCCGAGACTGAAAGAAAACTTCGCTGCCTACAGCAAAATCTTTCCCGTAAAGGGAGACCGTAGCGCAAAAGAAAGCTTCATTACCCTAGCTAATCAAACATGGTCACAGAAAGAGGAATGGCAGCACTATTTTCGTTGCATTGCATGGTTGTCGCTCTGGCATAAAGAGGTTACTGACGAGCAATTGCAGATTTTCAAGGACGTTCTTCGCGAGCATCTTGATCCCCTTGATCCCGGCGAAGCGCCGACCGATCCTGAAAAACCAAGGGATATTAACAGATCTCTTAGAAAATTCAAGAATTCAGAGAGTTGTCCCGATTTGAGAATGATCGAACAATGGTTACAGGTGGAGGGGAAGGTCAAGACGTATGGGCTTCCGTCTGACCGGTTCAAGATTCTCTCGGCGTTACTGCAACTTGGTGATAGGCTAGACATATCCGAAAACAGACTCCTAGAAAAATGGTTCCACTTGGCCGTGTTTCTTGATGATATCGATGTTCCCGAATGGCGTGAGGGTTTTCCGCATCCCGACGCCATGGCTCGGTGGTATCAATTCCACTACACAAGAGAACCGCGAATGGAAATGGACAAATCGCGAAATAAGCTTGTTATCACGTTGCCATATTGTTACCCAGAAAACCTCAAGGATGACTTCCCATATTTTAGATATCAGGCTGAAAAGGATTTTGAGGATTTGCAGATTCTTTCAATTTTGGAAAAAGCAATTCAGGAAGAAAAATGCGATGAAGAATATAGGGTCGTTATTCAGCGAACCGAGAATAAGGCCACAGACCAAGATTATGATCAGCAGGAACAAGCGGACAAGGAAAGTCCGCCAAGACGAATCCGGGGGATAGATCGACGCTATGAACGAATGCTATATTGTCTGCGGAAAGTCTGTGAGTCATGCACTGCGAATGACACTGCCGAAGCCGAATCCATGCGGGAATTTGTAAACAGAAAAATCGACACATATGTTGATGATCCCCAAATTGCTGGGAGAGAGCACTTTCCATGTAAGAAAAAGGACAGAAGTAATGTGGAGCCATGGAAAAGTTGTCTGCTCCTCGGGCTTGTCGAGCGAACGTTTGCTCAAGCCAGCCAATCGCCCATCTGTGAGGATTGGAAGGATGCCCCTGTAAGGAGTCTGCGTCATGTCGGCCGAGCCATTTGCCCCCGGTCTACCGATGCTCCGAGAACAAAAGACGAGGAAAGGGTTAATAACCTGCTTAATAAGATCGCAGATGATGTAAAATCCGGACGAGCGGTGCTTGGTTTGTCTCGCAGGGCAGTGAAGGGACTCGACTCATGGAAGAACGAGGTGGCAATTCAACGCGGTAGACTTGCAGCCGGGGACCTGTTCTATCCGCCCGACAGAGAAGGCAGGCAGATTCCAGTAAGCCTTGATGTTACCTTCATCCTTAACCTTTTTCGAAACCAGCCCCACCAGTCGCTCACAATCAAGGATATCGTCAGCTTGTCCGGCCTCGACCAGGGGAGAAGTCGCATGCACTGCGGACGGCTGGAGCATAAAGGTTTTCTATTGTTCGACCCGCAACGCGAGACATACAGGCTCAATCGGAACAGGTATCTGGAAGTAGAAAGGATTCTTAAACCTTTTGACGGACGGCGATCAGAACTAGTGGCTAAGGTGCGCGACATAGAGCGACTGGGTAAACCGCTTGCTCTCTATTCTGATCTCGATGAGAAGACGCTGGACACGGGTCTCGAAGGACTAAATGAGATTCTCTCCCCATTCGAGGAAGATACGCGCTGGGAGAAGAAACAAAAGGGATTGCCTCTTCGAAAATCGATCCTCATCGTCGGTCCTCCCGGCTCGGGCAAAACTACGCTTGCGCTTGAGATCGTGCGGCAGGTAAGGAGGAGAAGACTCCCAGAGGAAACTGCTCTCTATCTCACCTTCGAAGAAGATATTCACAAGTTGGCGGAAAACTGCAAGCCTTTCAGATGGAAACTTGAGGATATGCTGCGGTGTGTGCGCTCTCTGAGCTTGCTGCAGAATGAAACCTACCAGAAAAATTCGGAGGAGTTTCTGAACCGTTTTCTTGACATTCTGGATGAATTCTCCCCTGACATTGTGGCTTTGGACAATCTGGACTGCTTCCTCTGCCTCGTTCCTGCAGAGGAAAGAAGGAAGGTCTTCAATAGACTGCTTCGAATTTTCACGGTAAGAGGAATTACCTCTCTGCTGCTCGGCGAGAGCCTCCTTAACAGTAGCGCATTCGAGACTTATGACGTCGATGGAGTAGTCAATCTCGGCTACAAACAGGGACGGAGATGGCTTGAGATTACCAAGATGCTTGGACGCGAATTCGCTGGAGGCCGCCATTCGTTTCGGATTCGCGGAGATTCCGAGAAATCCACGATAGAGAAGAAGCAAGATGCCCCAAGAGAACGAGAAGAGCCAATTATTCAGGTTTTTCCGAACATTCAGATGCACATTGCGAAGGCCGAGAGAGAGAAACTTTTGCTGAAACCCGCAGAATCACCGCCCGATGAACCCATACTCACCGGAATTGAGGGACTGGATGGGCTTTTACCATTTTCTCCCGACAAGAAAGGGCTGGAACAAGGTGAGATTGCGCTGGTCCTCGGGAGTCCGGGAGCCGGAAAGACCTTACTCGGTCTCCACTTTCTGAAGGCTACGATGGACTCTAAAGACGAGAAGGCTGAGACGAACCCTAAGGATCGCATCCTGTGGGTCTCGTTTGACAGTGACAAGGACGGCCTTAAGCTGGCGACACGGAGCTTTGGAGATGGGGCGGGATTCAACAAGCTAATAAAAGGCATGAAGACAAAGGCGGACAAGGACTTCGAAGTCGCCGGAGCCAAGTTTATCTACTATCCTCCCGCCCAACTCGAACCCGACGAGCTTGTCAATGAGTTGCTAAGGGCATGCAAACCTAAAAACGGAGAAAAACGGGGACTGGATAGGTTCGTCCTCGACAGCGTCACCGACCTCGAGCAGGTTTTCTCCACAGAGATGGGTTTCAAGTCGTTTATGACCTCGCTTGTGCAACTCTTGAGGGAACGCAGAGTCACGACCATGTTTCTCTACCGGACAAGAGGTTTCTTTGGAAAAACCGAGGACATTGGCCGCGTCCTCTCCTCGGTGGTTGACATAATCATTTGTCTCAAAGTTCTTGAGATAGGCAACGCGATACGGAAAGGGCTCTTCTTGCTCAAGGTGCGCGGTCGGGAGCACAAAAGCATGCTTCACTCGGTCGATTTCGACCAAGACAAGGGCATGATTGTTTTGGACCGCGGTTGGACCATGAGCGGACTCATCAGCGGGGAAGCTGGCGAGATCAGGGAACCCCGAGTATCTGTAAAGCTATTCTACGAGAATCCGAATGAAGGCCGTATTAACCAACTTATCGTGGGTGAGTATAGCAGAAGGTTTAGAGGCGGGCCAACATCTTTTGTGGAAGTTGTAAAACCGCAAATATACTCAGAATTCTGGAGTTTTCGTGGCGCATCAGGCGCCGGCCATTCGAATGTGCGCGTACTTTCTCTTTGCGATTACTGGGCGACTTTATTCTACGACCAGCGTAAGTTGTACGACATGTCGGAATATGTGAGCCCGGAAACACAAAGACTTGTCCGTAAAGACGAATTCTTGAGGCGTTGCGCCAGTTTTGAGGATCACAAGTTCAAGATATTCGCACTCCCGAACTACGTTGATATCGGTGTCTTGGCCTTTGATGAAAGGATCATAGAGTTAACAGAATTTTGGCGCATTTTCGGACTTGGCGACAAGCCTTCGGGCGACGACTCTGTCGAGGCTGCAAGACAAAGCCTCACCAGACTGACGTGGAACAAGTTGCAGGACATAAGTGACGAAGACCTGAAAACGCTTCTTCGCGAGAAGTCCGACACAGACGGAGGAGCATGCACTGATTCCACGAACGCGAGCAAAGACCATGTCAGACGGAAAGATGCAGAGAAGGAAGACCGCCCCCCCACGTACTTATTCGCCATGCCCGCGCTTGCGGATACACCTGCATTCGTCTCTTTTTTCCTTGAGCTTTACTGGTCTTTTGGAGGAGTGATTCTCGATTTCAGGCCCGTTTTTGACGCATACGCCGGAGACTGGCTTGCCTGGTACGAGAGTGTCCCAGGAGAAGTGGAGTCCTTCTCATGTGCGGCTTCGATGCCCCCGCCATTGTACGAGTTGCCTGGTCAGAAGGAGGGCGAACAGAAAGAGAATACAGGCAGAGCAAGGAAAGAAGACTCATCTGCACCTAATGCGCCGAAGGATGAAGAGAAGGATGAAAAGAAGAAACCAAGTCCGCGAATGCAGTTCCTGGCCCAGATTCTTCTTCTTATTCCAGAACGAATCCTCAACGGCGCTATCCAACACATGAATGAGTGCGAGCCCGACTTTGTTGGTGACATTCGCGCTTATGGAGAGGAGCTGTTAGGCCAGATTCTGGGACGGCAGGGTGAAGTTAAATCCGTGAGTGCATATACGGGAAAGACGGCCAAAATGTTCTTCGATAAGTACAAGGATAAGAAGAAAGAATCCGTTCCCCAGAAACATGCTGTCCTCGTTTTCATCGAGCGGTTGACAAAGTGCCTGGCTGAGGACGCAATCTGGAAGAGTACACACGAAGATAATCTGCGAAAGGCAGTAGAGAAGGCGCAACCGCTGATCAATAGCATCCTTGCATGTTTCTACAATCCACCGAAAGGGGAAGAAGCACTCAGGGCCGATAAGGATCAGCAGACACTCCTATTGATCCTTTTCAGCGTTGTGAGCCGCGTCGTTACAAACCGAGAACGCTATCAGCGTCTCCTCAAATGGTGCTCTGACAAACGGGACACTTCCAAACACCCTAGTCAGACAACCGAGAAGCCAGCAGAGCAACCCGGCGTGTCAACCGGAGGATTGCGGGAGCATTTCAGGAGCCTTGTGAGCATTAATAGAGAGAATCCTTTTGCCAGGCGGACATTTGAGTTTCTTTTCAACCTAGTCCGCAGAGAAATCGCTCCCAATCCGAATAGGGGCGACCTTAGCAAGCAGGCATATCTCGCCCGAAAATGGTCAGGCGACCTTGCCCCGAGACCCAAGAAAGAGCCGTGGGAAAAGGAAGAGGGGCTTCGAGCCGCTTTTCAAGGAAGCGCACCAATGGATCAAGGAAAAGAAGACAGTGTTCGAATCGTTATTGATGAAACCGCACAAGCTTCTATTAAAGCAACCGTAGAGGAGCAAGATCCGGAGCGAACGCACTACCGAATTGCTCCCTTGCCGTCTTATGACCGAGGCAGAATCACCTCTAATAACCCACTGGGTGGAAAGTGGAGCTACGCTGTCCTTGGTTGTTGGAGTCTCGGGATAGCGTGGCCGGCGGTATCGCCCGAGATAGGATGGATATTCATTGACGCCCTCACAGAAGATCATTATGTAGAACTGAGAGCGCGGAAAGGTTGGGGACTTCCGGCCAAGACTCCTCTGTACAGCCGAACGAGTATTCGCGAAGCTCAGCCGGACATTTACCGCACCTTTGATTCAGAGGGCAAGAGGGGAGGAATAGTACACTTGTATCAGATTGCTTCCCAGGATAAACCCCTTGGCCATGCAGCGGAAGTGGGTAAAGAAGATTTCTACCGCACGAGAGAACGTTCTGCAATTCCTTACTACTATAAGATCGAGGAAATCCTGAGCGAGGAGCTCAAACGATTTTTCGATGATTCCTTCTTCAAGGTACTCAGAAAAGCATGGGACGAGAAGAGGAAAGAAGACGGAAAGAAAGGGGAATTGAGAAAAGAGGATAACGAAGATGATAATCAGTGGAACACTCTTATTGGTGATATGCTCGATCGAATCAACATCGGAATAACGAATTGTCTCATAGAGCACCCTAGGAGGAAGGATGCGGCCTTATCAAAACAGTCCGGCCAAGTCTTACAACAGGAGGGTCTCAAGATAGACTAGACCGATTGCTGTTGCCCTTACCAGCTATTGATCTAGGCGGTGTGTGCCGCTGCCTCTGTGGAACATTTTGACACCGTGCTCATGAAACTCTGCCAGTTCGTTGTCCGCGTTCTCGACGTACTTCGCCACGTGGTGTATGCCTTCACCGTGGCGTTTCAGGAAAACAGTATGGAGCGAAGTACCTTCCCTGATTTCGATTAATGGTCGCCTAGACTTGAGTGCTGCCTATTTGGTCAAGCTGATCGCGATCCCGTGATTCAGAATGAAGGCCGCAAAACTGGCGGGCTCAGCGTGGGTCGGTGCTTCGGCTGGAAGGAAATGAGTTTCCAGACGGTCGCCGGCTTCTTTCTGAACCCGGGCGATGAGCCCCGATCGCTCCCTTCGCCTCCTTGTTGACCTTTGAGTTTCGACCCGGTCTCTTTCACTCTTCACTCCTCACACTTCACTCGGGTATGCGACCCTTTGCGGGGAAAACAAGGCCTTTGGGACGGTAGTGATCCCCGATCCCAAGTCGAGGACGTGCTTTGGACTGTAAAGGAAGAAAGAAGAATCCGCGAAATGCGCGGAGATCAGGGAAATGGACGCAGATATTCTCATAAATTTAAGTGCACTTGACTCAAAATAGGTATTATGTCCCCGGATTTCGGTAATGGCGTGGTGTTTCGAGGATGAGGGGAATGCCTATGCCGAAGCCGTTCTCGAAACTCTCGAAAGCTGCGAAGCGGTTGTTCCCTCGATCTGGCCGCTGGAGGTCGGCAATATACTGCTTGTGGCGGAGCGGAAGAAGCGTCTGAGCGAGGCCGATGTCGTCCGTTTTCTCGCTCTTTTGAGCAACCTGCCCATCATGGTCGAACAGGAGAGC
>JACRIR010000172.1 GCA_016215705.1 Candidatus Poribacteria bacterium
AAACTTCTTTATCTCCGCATATCCCTTGTGCGACAAACACTTCGTTATCGCCGAGGTCAGCGTCGTCTTCCCATGATCCACGTGACCTATCGTGCCTACGTTCACATGCGGCTTCGTCCGCTCAAATTTCTGCTTGGCCATGATTGGTGGCGCCTCCTTATCTTTGCTTAGTAGTCCCGTTCTGATGAAGCAAAGCTATCCTGTCACTTTCTCAATGATTTCGTCAGCGAGAGTCTTGGGCATTTCGCCGTAATGCGAGAACTGCATCGTATATGTGGCTCTTCCCTGCGTTCTTGATCTGAGGTCGGTCGCGTAGCCGAACATCTCGGCCAACGGAACCAGCGCAGACACTATCTTTGTGTCGCCGCGCGATTCGATGCCGTCGATCCGGCCGCGCCTGGAGTTTATGTCTCCAAGCACGTCCCCCATGTAAACCTCCGGCACGACCACTTCGATCCTCATGACGGGCTCGAGCAATACGGGAGCAGCCTTTCGGCCTGCATCACGGAACGCCATCGAACCGGCGATCTTGAAAGCCAGGTCAGAGGAATCAACCTCATGGAATGAACCATCGAGCAGAGTAACTTTGACGTCGACAACCGGATAGCCGGCAAGAAGGCCATTCTCGAGCGCCTCACTGATTCCCTCTTCGACGGATGAAACAAACTCGCGAGGGATGACGCCCCCGGCCAATTGATTCACAAACTCGAATCCTTTTCCCCTTTCCTGGGGCTCAACCTGAATCTTAGCATGGCCGTACTGTCCGCGCCCGCCTGACTGCCGGATGAATTTCCCCTCTCCGGGAGCGGTGCGGGTTATGGTCTCTTTGTATGCCACTTGCGGCTTCCCGACGTTCGCTTTGACGGAAAACTCGCGCATCATGCGGTCAACGATGATTTCGAGATGAAGCTCTCCCATACCTGCGATAATGGTTTGTCCGGTCTCGGAGTCCACCTTGACCTTGAAGGTCGGGTCTTCATCGGACAGTCTCCTCAGTGCGTTGCTGAGTTTTTCTTGTTCGGCCTTCGTCTTGGGTTCGATGGCGACGGATATAACCGGTATGGGAAATTCCATCTTTTCGAGGACAATCTGGTGGTTGATGTCGCACAGTGTATCGCCCGTGGTGGTCGATTTCGGGCCGATGGCGGCGACGATGTCGCCGGTGCCGGCCAAGGAAACGTCCTGGCATTTGTTGGCGTGCATAAGAAGCAATCTGCCGACACGCTCCTTCAGTTTGCGAACCGGATTATAGACCATTTGGCCGGTCTTCACTGTGCCCGAATAGACGCGGAAATACGTGAGCTTGCCCACGAACGGGTCGTTCATTATCTTAAATGCCAGCGCGGAGAATGGTTCGTCGTCGCTGGGGCGTCTGATTTCTTCTTTCTTCTTCGTCGGGGAGATTCCTGTGACGGGGAGAACATCGAGGGGCGAAGGCAGGTATTTGACCACTGCGTCGAGGAGGAGTTGTACCCCCTTATTGCGGAATGCCGCTCCGCAGAGCACGGGTGTCAGTTTACCCTTCAGAGTGCATCGGCGAATAGCGGCTTCGATGTCCTCGCTCGTAATGGGGCTGCCTTCAAGGTATTTCTCGGTAATTCCGTCGTCCTCTTCAGCGAGGCTCTCGATGAGACGGTGATGTCCCGCCTCGGCCCGCTCGTAAAGCTCTTTCGGAATATCCATTTCGTCGTAGATCGCGCCCATTTCTTCGCCGGAATAGTAATAGGCTTTCATCCGGATGAGGTCGACCATCCCCGCAAAGGACTCTTCACTTCCGAGGGGGATTTGGAGTACGAGCGGCTTGGCGGCGAGCCTTTCGCGCATCATCCGAATGCACATATCCATATCGGCGCCGACACGGTCCATCTTGTTGACAAAGGCAATCCGGGGGACACTATACTTGTCGGCCTGGCGCCAGACGGTCTCGGACTGCGGTTCTACGCCTGCAACGCCGTCAAACACGGCGACAGCGCCGTCGAGCACGCGCAAGGACCTCTCCACTTCCATAGTAAAATCGACGTGTCCCGGAGTGTCGATGATATTGATGCGATGGTTCTTCCAATAGCAGGTGGTCGCGGCGGAAGTAATCGTAATTCCGCGCTCCCGCTCCTGTTCCATCCAATCCATCTCTGCAGCGCCGTCATGAACTTCGCCGATTTTGTACGTGCGGCCGGTATAATACAGGATCCGCTCGGTAATCGTCGTCTTGCCGGCGTCAATGTGAGCCATGATCCCGATATTCCTCGTGTTGAGGAGCACCGACCGACCGCTCATTTTATCGCGCGACGGGAAACTCTGCTGCTGGTGGCCCGCTTCGACAGCGGACGATTTTCTCTTGCCGTTCAATTTGCCGTCCAATTTTCTTGCTGCTGCGCTATCCATGGTCTTGATTCATCAAACGGGTTCGGAACTCAGGGACAATCCCCTCACAGCGCCAAACCCGGTGATCCTCCTGCTTCTTACCACCGGTAGTGGGCGAACGCCTTGTTGGCCTCCGCCATCCGGTGTGTATCTTCCCTCTTTTTTACCGATGCTCCTTCGCCCTTGTACGCCTCGACAAGCTCGCCCGCAAGCTTTTCCTTCATCGTTTTCTCGCCACGGAGGCGCGAGAAGGAGATTATCCACCGCATCGCAAGGCTCGTTCGTCTTTCCGCCCTCACCTCGACCGGAACCTGGTAGGTGGACCCGCCCACCCGCCTGGATTTGACCTCGATAACCGGCTTCACATTGTTGAGAGCCTTGTGGAAGACGTCAAGCACGTCCGCGTTCAATTTCTTGGCGGCCAATTCAAGGGCGGCGTATACCATCTTTTCGGCCAGCCCCTTTTTCCCGCGCATCATCATCGTATTGACAAATATTGAAACGAGTTGACTGTGGTATTTCGGGTCAGGAAGCGGCTCGCGCTTCACGGCTGCTTTTCTTCGAGACATTAACCTATCTCCTGACAGTAAAAATCGGCATCACGTTTGTTCTTCACTTTGTCCTGGGGATCCCGCGACTCCCGGCACGCCGTGAGGACAAACCCGTGGTGCCGACCGGACGCGAACTGCGGCCCTACTTGGGCCTTTTCGCGCCGTACTTGGAGCGTCCTTGATGGCGGTCCTGAACGCCCATGGTGTCCAGGGTGCCACGTATTATATGGTAGCGGACGCCCGGTATATCCTTAACCCTGCCGCCTCTTACAAGAACAACCGAGTGTTCCTGCAAGTTGTGGCCGACGCCCGGAATATACGTCGTGATTTCAATCCCGTTGGTCAGCCTCACGCGCGCAACCTTGCGCAGGGCGGAATTGGGTTTCTTAGGAGTCACGGTGTAGACCCTGGTGCAGACGCCACGTCGCTGAGGACATCTTTGCAGGGCAGGCGCGGCCGTTTTCACCCTCGGCTTTGTGCGCCCTTTTTTCACCAACTGACTGATTGTGGGCAATTTCGTGCTTTGTCCTTATGGTTTGAGCTTTACCCTCACGGGCGGCTACTCACCGGCCCCCCGTGTTTACTCTGTTAACCCGCTAAGGGCACAGACGCTCATTATACCCGCCTCAAGATGTTTTGTCAAGCAGATTCTTCGGGTTCCTCGGAACTCCCATTATCGTCGGCCGGCGTCTCGACCTCGGGCTGAGCCGGCGACGCTGCAAACAGCGGCTGTTCAACCTCGATCTTTACGTTCCTGTAAAATTTTGAGCCGGTGCCTGCCGGAATGAGATGTCCTATGATGACATTTTCTTTGAGCCCGCGCAACTCATCAATCTTGCCGCTGACCGCGGCGTCGGTGAGCACGCGAGTGGTCTGCTGGAACGCGGCCGCCGCGATGAAACTGTCGGTCCCGAGCGACGCCTTGGTTATTCCAAGGAGAATAGGTTTAGCGGATGCGGGCTCGCCGCCTTCAGAGATGACACGCTCGTTTTCCTCCTGGAACTTCGTCTTGTCCACTTGTTGATTCGTGAGAAAATTCGTGTCGCCCGGATTCTCGATCTTGATTTTTTTGAGCATCTGGCGAATCATGATCTCAATGTGCTTGTCGTTGATCCTCACGCCCTGCAGGCGGTAGACCTCCTGAATCTCGCTCAGCAGGTACTCCTGCAGTCTTTTCTCTCCGGAAACTCTCAGGATATCCTGCGGGACGATCGGGCCGTCAATGAGCTGCTGGCCGGCCATGACTCTGTCGCCGGTGTGCACGTTGAGATGCTTTCCGTGCGGAATGAGATACTCGCGCTCTTTGCCGCTCTTGGGCACGATGCGAATCTTCCGCAAACCCTTCTGGTAGCCGCCCAACTCGACAACTCCGTCGATCTCCGATATGATGGCGGGATCCTTCGGCTTGCGCGCCTCGAACAGCTCGGCGACGCGCGGCAGACCGCCTGTGATATCCTTGGTTTTACTGAATTTCCTCGGTGTCTTTGCGAGTACTTCGCCGGCGTACACCCGCGCCCCGTCGTTCACCATGATGTGGGCGCCCACGGGGATCGTGTAGAAGTCGAGGACTTTCTCCGGATCCGAGACGTCGACGATTGTCAACTGGGGATGTTTGTCCTCTTTGTGTTCGATGATAATGCGGTTGCGCGAGCCGGTGGCGGCGTCGAGCTCCTCGTGAACGGTGAGCCCCTCGATAAGGTCCTCGTATTTCACCTTGCCGTCGGTTTCGGTGACGATCGAGCGGATGTACGGGTCCCATCTTGCGAGGAGTTCGTTCTTGTTGATGTGCGATTTATCCTCAAACTTGATGACTGCGCCGGGCGGCACGGAATAGCGCTCCAATTCTCTCTCGTTTTCTCCGACTATGATTATGTCGCCGCCGCGGCCGGCGACGACCGTTTCGTTCTTTCTGTTCTTGACGATTCGCAGGCCGATGTATTGGACCACGCCTGCGTTCAGCGCCTGGATGGCCGATTGCTCTACCTGCGTGCTGGCGGTTCCGCCGATGTGGAACGTGCGCATGGTGAGCTGCGTTCCCGGCTCGCCGATCGATTCGGCGGCGATAATGCCGACGGCCTCGCCCTGCTCGACAAGCTGGCCCGTGGCCAGGTTCCTGCCGTAACACCTGACGCACACGCCGCGCTCGGATTCGCACGTCAACACCGACCGGATTCGAATGGAATCGATGCCTTTCTCCTCGATCTTATCGGCCGCTTTTTCATCGATCTCGCTGTTCGTCTTGACAATCACTTCCTTGGTCTTTGGAACAACGATGTCCTCGAGGGTGACCCGGCCTATGATGCGCTCCTTGTAGCGCTCCACCTGTTCCTTGCTTTCGAGCATCGCGGTGGCCGTTATTCCGTTCAGCGTGCCGCAGTCAAGTTCGTTGATGATGACGTCCTGCGCAACGTCCACGAGCCTGCGGGTGAGATAACCGGCGTCGGCAGTCTTGAGAGCGGTGTCCGCAAGGCCTTTCCGCGCTCCGTGCGTCGAGATGAAGTACTCGAGCACGCTGAGGCCCTCCCGGAAATTGCTCCGGATGGGGCTCTCGATAATCTCGCCCGAGGGCTTCGCCATCAGGCCGCGCATGCCGGCCAACTGCCTTATCTGCTGTTTGCTCCCGCGCGCGCCCGAATTGGCCATCAGGTAAATGCTGTTGAAACCCTCTTTGTCTTTCTTGAGCTCCTCGAACATCTTGTCGGTCACTTCTTCGGTGCAGTGGGTCCATGCGTCTATTATCTTGTTATACCGCTCGCCTTCGGTAATCAGACCGCGCTGATACTGCGCGTCGATTTCTTCGACCAGCTTCTCGGACGCCTCCACGAGCTTCTTCTTGTCTTTCGGGATCACGATGTCGTCGAGAGCAATGGATATCCCTGCGCGAGTGGACTCGCGGAACCCTATCTGCTTGAGCCGGTCAAGCACCTCGACCGTTTTGTCGTGGCCGAGCCGCTCGTGGCAGCCCACGATCAGTTTGCCGAGGTCTTCCTTGCCCATTTCCTGGTTGATGAAAGACAACTCTTTCGGAAGGCCGTCATTGAACACCACGCGTCCCACGGTCGTCTCGAGAACCGAGCCGTTGCGCCTCACGAATATGCGCGCATGAAGGTCGATCGCGCCCGCGTTCAGCGCCGCTATCACCTCGTTCACGTCGCGGAACCTCTTGCCCTCGCCTTTCGCGCCTTTCCTCTCTTTGGTCAGATAGCAGATGCCGAGAACCATATCCTGCGAGGGCGTCACTATGGGTCTCCCGTTAGCGGGAGAAAAAATATTATTCGAGGACAACATCAGGACGCGCGCCTCGAGCTGGGCCTCCGGCGAGAGAGGCACGTGCACGGCCATCTGGTCGCCGTCAAAGTCCGCGTTGAAGGCGGCGCACACGAGCGGATGAACCCGGATGGCCTTGCCTTCGATAAGCACTGGCTCGAACGCCTGGATGCCGAGACGGTGAAGCGTCGGAGCGCGGTTGAGGAGCACGGGATGTTCGGAGATGACCTCCTCGAGGATGTCCCACACCTCGGGCTTCGCCTGCGCAATTGTCTTCTTGGCCGCTTTGATCGTCGTCGCAAGATTGCGCTCGCGAAGTTTCTGCATGATGAACGGCTCGAAAAGCTCGAGCGCCATTTTCTTGGGCAGACCGCATTGGTGAAGCTTCAACTCGGGGCCGACGACGATGACCGAGCGGCCGGAGTAGTCCACTCTCTTGCCAAGCAGGTTCTGCCGGAAGCGCCCTTGCTTTCCCTTCAGCATATCGCTGAGCGACTTGAGGGGGCGATTACCCGCTCCGAGCACGGTTCGGCCATGGCGGCCGTTGTCGAACAGCGCGTCAACGGCCTCTTGCAGCATCCGCTTTTCATTGCGCACGATGACTTCGGGCGCCTTGAGCTCGATCAGGCGTTTCAGACGGTTGTTGCGGTTGATAACGCGCCGGTAGAGATCGTTCAAGTCGCTCGTGGCGTATCTGCCGCCCTCGAGAGGAACGAGCGGCCTCAGATCGGGCGGTATTACCGGAACGACGTCCAGAATCATCCACGAGGGCCTGTTCCCCGACTGCCGGATCGACTCGGCGATGCGAAGCCTCTTGTTTATCTTCTTTTTCTTCTGCTTGGAGTTTGATTCCTTGAATTCGGCGTGAAGCTGTCTGCACATCTCTTCAATGTTGATTTCTTCCAGCAACTGCTTGATCGCCTCGGCGCCCATCTTCGCCTCGAAGTCGTAGCCGAACTCCTCGCGCGCCTTGCGCCATGCGTCCTCGGAAAGGGTCTGCATTTTCTTCAGAGGCGTCTTGCCCGGGTCGATTACGATGTACTCCTCGAAATAGATGACCTTCTCGAGCGTGCGCACGCTCAAGTCCAGCAGGTTTCCGATGCAGCTCGGAGTCGTCTTGAAGAACCAAATATGCGACACGGGCGAGGCAAGAGTGATGTGGCCCATGCGCTCACGCCTGACGCGCGCCTCTGTGACCTCGACTCCGCAGCGGTCGCACGTTATGCCGCGATGCTTGACTTTCTTGTATTTTCCGCAACTGCACTCCCAGTCTTTGACCGGCCCGAAGATTCGTTCGCAGAACAGACCGTCCTTCTCGGGCTTGAACGTGCGGTAGTTGATGGTCTCCGGCTTCTTCACCTCGCCCCGCGACCATTTGCGGATTACTTCGGGTGAGGCGAGTTTGATCATTATTGCATCAAATTTGTCACCGGCGGTTACTGTGTAGTTAGCCAACTTTCTTACCCCCTGTTTTTCAGGAAAGTTTTTTTTCCGGCGAGTCGCCGTCTCCCGATTGCTTATCTTCTTCGCTTTCTTCTTTCTTCAGTTTCTGGATGTCGAGGCAAAGGCCCTGCATCTCCTTCAGAAGCACGTTGAACGACTCGGGCGTGCCGGTCTCGAGATGCTGCTGACCCTTCACGATGGCCTCGTACGCCTTGGCGCGGCCGGTCACGTCGTCGCTCTTGATCGTCAGCAGCTCCTGCAGAATATTGGCTGCGCCGTACGCCTCGAGCGCCCACACTTCCATTTCGCCGAATCTCTGGCCGCCGAATTGCGCCTTGCCGCCGAGGGGCTGTTGCGTTACGAGCGAGTATGGGCCGATGGCGCGCGCGTGAATCTTGTCGTCGACAAGATGCGCCAGTTTCATCATGTAGATGCAGCCGACGGTCACCTTCTGGTCGAAAGGCTGGCCCGTCCGTCCATCGTAAAGCATCGACTTGCCGTCTTCCGGCAGGCCGGCCTTCCCCAGGAACGCCTTTATTTCCTGTTCGTTTGCTCCGCCGAACACCGGCGAGGTCACTCTCATGCCGAGTTTCTGGGTGGCCCACCCGAGATGCGTCTCGAGTATCTGGCCTACGTTCATTCGCGAGGGCACTCCCAGCGGATTCAGTATTATCTCGACCGGCGTGCCGTCGGGCAGGAAGGGCATGTCTTCCTCGGGCAGTATCTTGGCCACAACTCCCTTATTGCCGTGTCGGCCCGCCATCTTGTCGCCGACCGAAAGCTTCCGCTTGGAGGTGATGTACACTTTCACCATCTTGATGACACCGGGGGGAAGCTCGTCCCCTTTTTTCAAAAGGTCGAGCGATTGCTCCTTTTCGGCAAGCAGCTTGTTCTCCCGCTCCTGAGTCTGCATCAGGAGCTTCTCAAGGCCGGTCTCGACGTCTCTATCTGACACCTTGAGTTGGAACAGGTGCGCGTAGCTGGCCTTTTCGAGGTCCTCGGCGTGGATTATGTGCCGCTGCTTGAAAACTACCTCTTCGGTGGCGCCGTCAATAACGTCTTTGCTCGCTCTTGCACCCTCCAGAAGTTTCTTGGCCGCCTCGATGCACTCGGCATGGAGCCGGGTGATTTCGTAGGCGTATCGCTGTTCGATCTTTTTCTGTTCTCTCTTCTCGCTTATCTTCGCCTTTTCGTCCTGCGCGCGTTCTTTGCGTGAGAACACCTTGACATCGATGACCGTGCCCTCGATTCCCGGCGGCACCCTTAGTGAGGCGTCGCGCACGTTTTCGGCCTTTTCTCCGAAAATCGCCCTCAGTAGTTTCTCTTCGGGCGCCAGTTCAGTCTCACCCTTCGGGCTCACCTTGCCCACGAGGATGTCGCCCTGTCGGACCTCGGCGCCGATGCGCACGATGCCGTCTTCATCGAGGTCCTTGAGAGCCTCTTCGCCCACGTTAGGTATATCTCGAGTTATCTCCTCGCGCCCAAGTTTCGTGTCACGCGCCTCGATCTCGAACTCCTCGATGTGGATCGATGTGAAGACGTCCTCTTTTACGACCTTCTCACTCACGAGTATGGCGTCTTCAAAGTTGTATCCTTCCCACGGCATGAACGCCACGAGGATGTTGCGGCCCAGCGCAAGCTGGCCGCCGTCGGTCGCGGGACCGTCGGCGATGATGTCGCCTTTCTTGACGCGGTCGCCTTCGCGCACGATAGGCTTCTGGTTGACGCACGTGCCCTGGTTGGACCGGACAAACTTTTGCAGCCAGTAAATGTCCTCCTGCGGGCCGTCCTTCTCCGTGGAACTCCGCCGCCGGATTATGATTCGCTCGGCAGTCACACTCTCAACCGTGCCGTTGTGCTCGGCCACTATCACGGCGCCTGAATTCTTCGCAGTTATCATCTCGAGTCCGGTTTCCACGTAAGGCGCTTCGGAGACGAGAAGCGGAACCGCCTGACGCTGCATATTCGAACCCATCAAGGCCCGGTTCGCGTCGTCATGTTCAAGGAATGGCACCAGGGCAGCGGCGATGCTGACCAGTTGCTTTGGCGAAACGTCCATATAGTCGATCTTGTCGGGGGGCGCCAGCGGGAAATCGCCCGTATGCCGGCACAAGACGAATTCGTTGACAAAGTGATTGCGCTTGTCCAACGGCGCGTTGGCCTGCGCTATCACGTACCTGTCTTCCTCATAAGCCGAAAGGTAGTCGATCTTCTCGGTCACTCTACCCTTTTCCACCTTGCGGTAAGGCGTTTCCAGAAATCCGAATTTGTTGATGCGGGCATAAGTGCTCAACGAAGCCATAAGGCCGATGTTCGGGCCCTCAGGCGTTTCCACGGGACAGATTCTGCCGTAATGGGTCGGATGCACGTCGCGCACCTCGAAGCCCGCTCTCTCGCGGCTGAGGCCGCCCGGCCCGAGAGCGCTCAGTCGCCGCTTGTGCGTGAGCTCGGCCAGCGGATTCGTCTGATCCATGAAATGCGAAAGCTGGCTGCGGCCGAAGAAATCCTTGATTACCGCGCTCACCGGTTTCGGATTGATAAGACTTTGAGGAGTCACGGCGTCCATTTCCTGGAAGTTCATGCGCTCCTTGATGGTGCGCTCCATGCGGACAAGTCCGATCCGTATCTGGTTTGCAAGCAATTCGCCGACGGAGCGAACGCGTCTGTTCCCGAGGTGGTCGATGTCGTCGATCTGTCCTTCGCCGTTCTTCAGTTTGATAAGGTAACGAATGGTCTCAATCACGTCATCGGGACGCAGTGTAAGAGTCTCCATAGGGATGTCGAGATTGAGTTTCCGGTTTATCTTATATCTGCCGACCGGTGAAAGATTGTAACGAGACGGATCAAAAAAAGTCTTCTCGAACAGCGTCTTGGCTGTGTTTACGGTCGCAGGGTCACCCGGCCGTATGCGCCTGTAAAGCTCAATGAGCGCCTCGGTCGTGGTTTTGATGTGATCGGCGGCAAGTGTCTTGAAAAGGGCCAGCGTCTCATTGGGTGACTTGAACTTGACGACTGTTACCGTCTTGATGCCACGCTCCTGAACGAGGGCCAGGGTCTTCTTCGTGATCTTCTCGCCCGTGGGCGCAAGCACCTCGCCCGTATTGACGTCGACGACATCTTTCGCAATCGTGCGATCAATCAACTCCTCGATGTCGAAACGCGAACCCTCCGACATCGCCTTCACTTGTCCGAGCTTTACTTCCTCGACTTCATATAAAAGAGCGACGATCGAGTCGTCGGACTCGTGCCCGAGCGCTCGCAGAAAAGCCGTCGCGGCTATTCGCGTGCGCCTGTCGACGTGCATGTAGAGCACGTCGTTTATGTCGAACTCGAACTCCACCCATGCCCCGCGGTACGGAATTATGCGGCCCGACAAGAGCATGCGCCCGCTCGGGTGCTGTTTCTCCTCAAAGCAGACGCCCGGAGATCGATGCAACTGGCTTACAACAACGCGCTCGGCGCCATTGATGATGAATGTCCCCTTCTCCGTCATGAGCGGCAACTCGCCTACAAAAACGTCCTGCTCCTTTATGGCGATGGCCTGCTTGGCGCCTTGCGGGTCCTCTTCATAAAGAACCAGCCTGATCTTTGCCTTCAACGAGGCGGCATACGTCATGCCTCTCTTCTGACACTCGATGACGGAATACTTGGGCTGACTGAGCGAATAGCTCACAAATTCGAGCGACGACAAACCATCATGCGAGATAATCGGAAACACGTCGAGAAAGACCGCTTGTAAACCCTCATTGGCCCGGGCTTCCGCCGGTTTGTCCATCTGTAGAAAATTGTCATAGGATTCTTTTTGAATCTCTATCAGGTTCGGAAGCTCGATAATATCGGGATACTTCGCGAACGAATAGTTTTTCTCTGCGATGGCTTTCTTAATTGCCATAGATTGAGCCCCCAAAAATTGCCATAAGTTGAGCCTTCAAAATGGATTGGTTGTGTGATTGTGGGAATACCCATCCCACACTAGGACATAGTTGGAGTAAGGATCATAAGATTAAGTTGATGGATTACGCAAAATATAATTATATCTCGCATATGAGAATATGTCAAGAACTTTTTTTCAACCAAAATCCGATCCCTCCACTTTTCTTATCTAATCTCTTTCATACCAACTACTTATCTCCTTCACACAAACTAACTCCACGCTCTCTCTCGAGAGTCATCACCTGGTTCTCGACCTCTTGCTGCCGACATGAGAAGCGCGTCGCACGCCAGTCAACTTACGCCTGAACATTCGTTCCGGGAGAGGCCACCGACCCTTCACACTTATGTAACAGCGGCCGAAATCGAACCGAATTACACTATCTTAAGAATATGCACTTTCGAATGTCTCCTTGGCAAGAATCGTCTAAGCAGTGAAGCCGCCATGCGGCGAATTCAAAACACATTGAATTGCGTATTGATGCGATCGGCACAACTATATTTTGAGGAGAGAGGGGCCGGCTTCCCCCATTTTCGTTCTTTGACACTCACACTCACGTGTGTTAGAATAAATTTGAAGTTGCAGGTGCGAATTCAACCTGAGATTTGAATGCTTTTTGTATTCCTGCAACCGTGAACCGTGAACCGTAGACCGTAGACCGTAGACCGTGAACCATAGACCATAGCCCCACTTGGGAGAGACCACATTATGGCGATGCCGGACAGGAAACTTGAGCTTTCCGAGATTCAAAGGCTTCTGATCCACAGACTCGTGAACGAGAATGCGGAGATAAGTGAGGTCGTGGACGTCGTCATAGAGCAGGGAACACGGCACAAGGCAAGTGACATACACTTCGAGGCGTACAAAGACATCTTAAGAATCCGGTATCGGATCGATGGGTTCTTCCGCGACGTGCTCATTCTGCCGGCTGAACACCACGACAGGATTATCGCTCGCCTTAAAGTTATGGCAAACTTGAATGCGCACGAGAAGAACCAGCCACAGGACGGAAGAATCTCGATGGACGTGGGCAACAAGCGCGTCGATTTCAGAATAAGCACGGTTCCCACTGTCACGGGTGAGAAGGCTGTCGTAAGGGTATTCGACTCGACACGGTTTGTGTTTGATCTTGACAAATTAGGGATGTATCCGGAAATCCAGAAGCGGTTCGAGCAAGTGTTGTTGGGGCTTCAAGGCTCAATAATAGTTGCCGGCCCGACAGGCAGCGGGAAGACCACCACTCTTTACGCGGCTTTGCAGAAGCTGGCCAAATTGAAGAGCGACTGCGCCAGCATCATAACCATCGAGGACCCCGTTGAAGTGAACTTCGGGATTTTTCCGCAGATGGAGATAAGGAAAAAGCTGGGACTCACGTTTGCAGATTGCTTGAGGGCGGTGCTGAGACAGGACCCCGAAGCTATCATGGTCGGCGAGATTCGGGACCCGGAAACGTGCGAAATAGCGATGCGGGCAGGCTTGACCGGTCACCTGGTGCTGACAACGGTTCACAGCGGGACGGCGGCGGAAGTGATAACGAGAGTTCTCGATATGGGTATCGAGCCGTTCATCGTGGCATCGTCGATAACGGCGGTAATCGCGCAAAGACTCGTTCGCTTGATTTGTCCGAAGTGTAAAGTCGCCTACGAGGCGCCGGAATACATGGCTGACGCGCTCGAGAAATGGTTCGGCGACAGCAAGGTTCGACTGATCAAGGGGGCCGGCTGTAATCGCTGTAACCATGTGGGGTACTATGGCCGCACCGCAATCTCCGAGCTTCTCGTGATGGGAGACAAACTTCGAAGCGCGATTGCGGCAAAGGCCAGCACAAATGAATTGCACAAGACGGCGCGTGCGGAAGGCATGGTGCCGCTATTTCGAGATGGTCTCCGCAAAGTTCGCGACGGATACACCACGATGGAAGAGGTGATCCGCGCTCTTGGAGCGGAAGACTATTTGAGACAGGAAAAAAGCTTTCAAGGAGAATCTTCTGAAAGGAGTGGAGCGAAATGAAAAGGACTTTGACGTTCCTGGCCGTCGCGCTCCTGCTTGCATTCGTTGTCGTTAGTTGCACTACAACGGAGAAAGGCGCCGTTGTCGGAGGCGCGCTGGGAGCAGGAACAGGAGCAATCATCGGCCATCAAACAGGTAGTACTGCCGGGGGAGCCCTCATCGGCGGCGCAGTCGGCGCAGTCGGCGGCGGCCTCATCGGCCATGAGATAGACGAAAGCAAGTAGTGTCATGTCACAGAGTCCCCCAAGGAGGGAAATGATAATGAATAAAAAGTTGGCTCTGGCCGCAACCGCTTTGCTTCTGGGAGTCGCGCTCATGGGTTGCACAACCACAGAGAAAGGCGCGATCGCAGGAGGCGCGATAGGAGCAGGAACAGGAGCAATCATCGGCCATCAAACAGGTCGTGGAGGTGAAGGAGCCCTCATCGGCGGCGCCGTCGGCGCAGTCAGCGGCGGCCTCATCGGCCATGAGATAGACAAGAGCCGCGAGCAGCAACAGCCGCCCGCGTCTTATTCGGCGACTCCGCCTCCCGCACCGCCTGCCTCCAGCACGGGCCAGTATTCCGGCGGCGGTGACTATTACGAAGGAGAACGCGACACCCAGGGTCGCAAGTGGGTGCCCGAGCACTATGAGTACCGCACCTACACGGCGACTGATGGCTCGACTTATCAGAAACAAGTCCTGGTCCCCGGACATTACGAATAAGTCCGCGAGAAAACGGGGACAGACCCGTTTCAGAGAGTCTGTCCCTGGTTTCCCTCGCCTTTCTCTTCGGAGCGCTCATGACTGACCCACCAACCCCTCCAAGCGCGGCGACCGCGAGCGTATGCGCCGCGCTCTACGATTTGGCGCGTCATCTTCGCAGCGAACGCGGATGTCCCTGGGATCGAACGCAAAACCTCGAAAGCATGCACAAATACGTGCGTGAAGAGGCGGACGAGCTCGGAGAATCAATCAGAAAAAACGACCCGGCCGGAATCCTGGAAGAGTGGGGTGATGTCTTCTTCATCCTCTTGATGCTCGGAGTCATCGCTGAAGAGGCCGGTCAATTCACGATCTATGAGGCGATGCGCCTCGTCGAAGCCAAGATGATACGCCGCCACCCCCACGTCTTCGGAAACAGTACGGTGAGCGCCGTCGAAGACGTCATTGCGCAGTGGGACAAGATCAAATCGCAGGAAAAAAAAGAAGAACCCAAATCGCTCATGGACCGCGACTCCTCATCCGGGTCGGCCCTCGAGCGCGCGGACCACGTGCAGAAAATTGCCGCCGACGTCGGCTTCGACTGGCCCACCCGCGATGGAATACTCGAGAAAATCAAAGAGGAAATGGCGGAATTACACGATGCGTTTGCCGCCGGCGACCCGCATGGAACAGGCGACGAACTTGGCGATTTGCTCTTTTCGTGCGTGAACCTGGCCAGATTTGTTAGAATGGACGCGGAAAAGCTGCTTGGCGCAGCCACCGATAAGTTCATCGAGCGGTTCAAGTACATAGAGTCCGAACTCGGCCGCGTCGGCAAGACCCCGCGCGAAGCGACCCTGGCCGAGATGGACGCGCTGTGGGAGCAGGCAAAGAAATGTGACAAAGGGATTGGGGAAAAAGGCTGAACATTTCTCAGGCATGATATGGTAACAGTCAAGAGGACAGGATAAACATTAATGACCAGAATGATTGATCTTCGCAGTGACACCGTAACTAAGCCTTCGCCGGGTATGAGACAGGCGATTTTCAATGCGGAAGTCGGAGACGACGTTCACGGGGAAGACCCGACTGTAAACAGGCTCCAGGAACGCGTCGCCGCCATGCTCGGGAAAGAGGCCTCGCTGTTCGTGCCGTCCGGCACAATGGCTAACCAGGTGGCTCTGCTCGCGCACACACGACATGGCGACGAGGTGATCCTCGAGCGCGGATCGCACCTCTTTTATTATGAAGCGGGCGGACTCGCGGCGGTGGCGGGCGTTCAACCATTCCTTCTTGACGGCCGGCGTGGAATCATCGAGGCGGAACAGGTGGAACAGTCAATCAGGTTTGCCGACGTTCACTTGCCGCCAACGAGACTGATCTGGATAGAGAACACCCACAATCGCGGCGGCGGAACGGTGTTCCCGCTCGAAAAACTTAGGGCAATAAGGAGCGTATCTCTGAACTATTCTATTCCACTGCACATGGATGGAGCCCGCCTGTTCAACGCGTGCGTCGCAGCCGACGTGCCGCCGGAGGAGTATAGCCGGCAGGTGGATTCGCTCAATTTCTGCTTCTCGAAGGGACTCGGCGCGCCGGTCGGCTCGATAATCGCAGGCAGCGCCGAATTCATCACGCGCGCGCATCGCTATCGCAAAATGCTCGGCGGCGGCATGAGACAAGTGGGCATCCTCGCGGCTGCGGCCCTCTATGCGCTCGACCACAATATCGAGAGACTCGCGGAAGACCATAAGAACGCAAAACGCCTGGCCGGTGCGCTCGCCGAACTCGACGGCGTGAAAGTGGTCAACGATCCGGTCGAGACAAACCTCGTTTATTTCGATGTCTCCCGAACCGGAATGAATACGCTCGAGCTTAAGAGCGAGTCGGCTGAACGCGGATTGCTGGTGGACCCGATTTCGTTCACCACCATGCGCGCGGTAACGCATCTGGATGTTTCCGCCGACGACATCGAACGCGCCATCGAGGTCTTCCGGACAATATTCAAGCGCCCCGGGAAATAACGTATCCACTGCCGTCGTGCGTTCATGGTTTGTGGTTTATGATTGAAACAACTCAGGGCTGGTAGAGTCAAGTGTATCTGTAAATTTTTCTTTTCATTGGTTGTTTCTTCTTTTTTTTTCTGCAGTTTCCTCTTCCCCTTTCCCTGTTCATTGTTCATTCGTAATTCGTCCCGCGCCTTGTGTCCCGCCTTTCGCGGGACGACATCCGTGTTCCCGGAATTTCTTCTTCTTTCTTGGTTTTTCTCATCCATAAACCCTGAACCCGAAACTCCGAACCCCGCGCGCTTCGCGCGGCCCCTTTCGCCTTCTTTTCGTTCTGGCCCTACATTTCGTTCTGGCCCTACATTTGCCTAAACGACCGCATTTATGCAAGATTATGTAAGGTAAGCGAGAAAACATTTCAAGGACACAGGCCCGTCGTTTCCAAGCTGGAACTTGAAACCTGAAACGATTGACCCGAAACCGGTTTCTTGGGAGCGCTTGACCACGCCACGGCGTGGTTAGTTGTGGAAGAAAGGTAAAGCGTGGGAATTAGAGACGATTTTTCTCTTTTTTTCCGGATTCTCCTCGTCTTGTTCCTTTCGTTTTTCCCCTTTCTTAGGAGAGGAACATGGACCCAAAGAAGATCGATCTATTGAGAAAGATCGACGTTTTTGGGGAGTTGACCGACAGGCGCCTCCACCAGATTCTGCCTCTCATCTCGTACCACCGTTTCTCCGAAAAGCAGGTAATATACATGCCCTCCGACCCGCGCGCCCGCCTCTACGCCATTCTCAGCGGGCGGGTCAAGCTTACCCAGGTCTCCCCTGAGGGCAAAGAACTCGTGCTCTGTGTCCTGGGCAAGGGCGACGTGTTCGGGGAGCTTTGCCTGTTTGATAAGGGTCCGCACAGCACGCTCGCCACGGCGCTCGAAGACGCCGAGATTTTTTCCGTCAAATGCTCGGACCTCGCGAAGTTCATGGCGGAAGACGCTGCCGTGGTCACTGCGCTGGGAAAACATGTGGGTGAAAGGCTGCGGACACTCGAACAGAAACTCTCCGACTTTGCTTTCAAGGACGTTGCGCAGAGGCTCGCCAGCCTGATCGTCGACCTCGCGCACGACTACGGAGAGAAGAAGACCTCCGGCGAACACGTGATCGAAATGAAGATAACTCATCAAGACCTCGCCGGCCTTATCGGTTCCACCCGCGAGACCACGACAACAACCTTGAACCAATTCAGAGAAAAAGGATTGATTGAGTTCAAGAGAGGAAGTATAATTGTAAAGGATATCCAGCGACTCGAATCGCTTGCAAACGGCCATGTGAAGGAAACAACATAGGGGCGCGATTCACTCGCGAACGAGCATGTGAAGGAAACAGTGTAGGGGCTCAATTCATTGCGCCCTTGCCGGTGCGAATTGATCCGCACCCGGCGCTCAAAGGAAATTTTTTCTTCGTGTAATTCCTCGCCTTGCGCGATTCGTGATCCGCAGCTTCTTCTTTGCGGGTCAGATTCTTTTTCCCGGACGGCAGCAATGGAGAATGCAAAAGAAAAACCCTTCATATGGGTGAACAAAAAATGGTGCAAGCGGTGCGGACTCTGCAAAGAGTTCTGCCCGCGAGAAGTCTTCACGATTGACAAAGAAGGCTATCCGCATCCGGAAAACATAGACCGTTGCGTGCGCTGCGGACTCTGTGTGATCCAGTGCCCCGACTACGCCATAGTGGATGACGAGGAAGCAAAGCGGAAAGTCATCGAGGAATACATCCTGGATGAATAATTCGGACCACGAATCACGTGGACGGAACAAATGACACCACAAAACACATACGATGAAGCCCGCACCCTCGCGTGGGACCGGCTGTCGAAGTGCGATCCGGCAAAAGTCGCCTCGGACGGACTCGTGAATCTCAACCATTCCAGCGAACGGCTCATCGTTTCGTTCCTCGCCGACAACTACCTGGTGGACATTCAATCACAAAAGGTCCTTTTCGAGAATGGGGCCGAACTGTTTCCGTTCCTGTCCGTCCTGATACTCCACTATCTTGTCGGAATCGATGAGACTCCGCTCGCAAACGAATGGATTTCGTTCCGCGAGTTCGACGGCGGCAACGTCTATTTCGGCTCGTTCAATGACCGCAGCCTGACACCTCTCAAAAACGCATTCGGCAACCAGCCCGACGTGCTTCCGCTGGCCGCTGGACCGCTTGGAGCCAATTCGCTCGACTTCGGCGATGTCGGCGTGCGCATTCCCGTGTTTCCGAAACTGCCGCTGGCAGTAGTCCTGTGGCGCGGCGACTCCGAGTTCCCGCCCGACGCCAACATCCTCTACGACAAAACGGCCAATAAAATCCTGCGCACTGAAGACCTCGCCATCTGCGGCGCGCTGACGGTCAGCAAACTCCGCAAAAACGCCGAGAAACTGAAAAAGGGGTGAATCCGCAGTATCACGCCAGCTCGCGCAGCACGGCATAGCCGCAGCCGAAGAGAAAGAGGGAATCCGCAGGTTTCGCAGATTTGCACAGATCCAGGGAAGATGATGATGATGATGAAAGAAAAGAAAAAGAAGACTAAAGAAGAGAAGACATCGGCAACCACGGAGCGCACGGAGAACATGGAGAAAGAGCAAATCTCCGTGACCTCGGTGATCTCCGTGAATAAGTTCTTGAATCAGTGAGAATCTGCGAAATCTGCGGATAAGAAAAGGACTCATTCGTGATTCGTCGCATTCGTGTTCCAAGCTTCTTCTTCTCCATTCGTGACATTCGCTTTTTCATTCGTGATATTCGTGTTCCCAGTTTCTTCTTTTCTTGATTCCGTGTTCTTAGATAAGGAGACCCGCAATGACGCACGACAACGTAAGCAAGTTCGGAAAAGTAACCGGCAAAGAAACCATCGACAACAAAGAACTCGAGGCCGCCCTTCGCGCGCGCGCAAAAGAAAACAGAATCACCTGCGCCGAGATGTTCGCAATCGCCGAAAAACTCAAGCTCCCCCGCAAAGAAGTCGGCAACGCTGCGACCGAGCTCAAAATCAGAATCCACAACTGCCAACTCGGCTGCTTCTAGACTGGTGCGCCGTCAAGACAAAATTTAAGAGTATTGGCGCTTAGTTCTTCGTAGGGGCACGGCGCGCCGTGCCCCTACAAATACCGACAAGACAAACTTGACCTGACCCTGGCTCAACTATGAATTCCCTGCCCAGTCGGGACACGATTTGAAAGGAGTTTCTTCTCTTTTTGTGACCCCGCGAAAGCGGGAATCCATGTTCTTAGCAGAGGAGGCGGTCGGGCGACACCCCCTGACGACCCCCGGCCCACTCATAAATTCAAACCGTAAACCGTAGACCATAGACCATAAACCATGAACTATGAACTATGAACTATGAACCAATCTTCCCGGTGCGTGAGGTGAACAACAAGATGGGCGAAAGCAGAATTCCGGTTATCGTGGGAGTAGGCCAATTCACCAACAAACCCTCCGAAATCGAACATGCCATAGAACCATTCGAGATGATCAAAGTCTGCATCGCACGCGCAACGGAGGATACGAACGCAAAGCCATTCTTGCATATGGCCGACTCCATCCGCGTGGTCGGCATCTTCTCATGGCATTACGCTGACATCCCTTCGATGATTGCTGAACATGTTGGCGCAAGACCACGGGAGCAAATCTATACGAATACCGGAGGCAACAATCCGCAATTCATGATCAACGAAATCGCCCGGGAAATTGCCGAAGGCAGGTCCGGCATTTCTCTTCTTTGCGGCGGCGAGGCGCTTCATTCGAGATACCTCTCAAGAAAACTCGGCAAGCCGCTGCCCTGGCCACAGTATTCCGGCGTCCCTCAGATTTATGGGGAAGAGACAGGTGGTTCAAACGAAATTGAACTCCAGCACGGCTTGCGCTTGCCCATCCACGCTTTCCCGCTATTCGAGAATGCATTAAGAGAAGAAGAAGATGGCCTCTCCATCGAGGAGAACGTTGAGCAAACGGCCCGAATGTGTTCCGCTTTTGCGAATGTCGCGCGGTCGAATCCTCACGCATGGTTCAGAGACGGCAAGAGCGTCGGGCAAATCAAGACCATCACGCCTTCCAACCGGATGGTCTGCTTTCCATATCCCAAATATATGAACTCGATCTGGAACGTTGACATGGCTTCTGCAATCATTATTACGAGTGCGGCAACTGCGCGGAAGCTGGGAATCCCCGAGGAAAAGTGGGTTTTCATTCATGGAGCAGGAGACTGCACCGATGCATGGTATCCCACCGAAAAACTCAACTACCACAGCATCCCGGGAATACGTCTGGCCGCCGATTATGCTCTGATTCAGGCAGGCGTCGCGATTGACGATGTCGAGGTATTCGACCTCTACAGTTGTTTCCCATGCGTTCCCAAGATGGCGAAGAAGATGATGGGGATAAAGACGACGGATTGGGGCGCCTTGACCGTCACCGGAGGACTCCCCTATTTCGGAGGACCCGGCAACAACTATTCTTCGCATGCCGTCTGCTCTTTAGTCGAACGCCTGAGAAAAGAGCCTGGAAAATTCGGCCTGACTTATGCGACAGGCTGGTACTTCGCCAAACATGCGGTCGGAATCTACAGCGCGAGACCAAAAGAAACCGAATTCGGAACTGTCAATTGTGAGCAGATACGCCGCGAGATCGCGAATCTACCATATCCGCCTTTCATCCTCAAGGCAGAGGGCGAAGCCACTCTCGAAACCTTCACCGTGGTTCATAACCATGATGGTCAGCCGGATTATGCCATCATCATCGGCCGCCAGAACGACGGGCGACGCTTCATCGCGAACACCGAGAGAGACCCATCCCTCTTCCAATTCTTGACCACCCGCGATGTCATCGGCCTGAAAGGCAAAGTAAAATACTCGCCCGACCTAGAAATTAATATCTTCGCGCCATGAAGATGGCCCCAACAAGCCCCAGAAACCAGAACCTCGCGCCGTCCTCCTTCACGGTTGATGCTCCTTCTTGTCATTCCCGCGAAAGCAGGAATCCATTCCTCGCTCTCTTTGCGCCTCGGACTTGTGCCCTTCGCGATTCGCCTCTTCTTCTCAATCCGAAATCCGAAATAGGAACATCCGCGTCCATCGATATGGCTGAGCTTGGGAAAATCGGGGGCATGATGCCTCATCGTGTCCCCGATTTTCCACTGAAATGTCGATACGGATGACTCCGCGCCCTTTGCCGTTCGCTTCTACTTCTTCATCGTTTGCTTTCCGGGAAACCATTCCTTCTCTGCGAATCTCCTTTTCTTTGCTGATTCTCTCATTGCGCCCTTTGCGCCTCGGGACTGCGGCCCTTTGCGGTGAAAGAAGGCTTGTCTTGGACAGCGGCGATGAGTATCTGTACTCTTGCCGAGTAAGCGTGAAATGCAGATTCCACCTGATGAGACAAGCATGGTGACAATAATCGGGCGCTTGTGATACTATGACATGGCAATGGACCTCAAAATAGCCTGTCCCTCTGAAAGAGAGAGCGAAACATGGCAAAAGAGCCAATACCAAGAATTGATTGTGATGAGCAGGTTCGCGCGCAACTTCTCCCACATTGTCGTTTGAAATACGGAGATGTCTGGGAAGACACCCGTTCCGGCCATAGAGTGGGCTGTCTCGACGCCTCCAATGCAAGCGATTTCATCAAACTGGTCGGTGACAAGAAAGCCGCACTTGCGATTCAAGACCCGCCTTACAATGTTGTCGTGGGAAACGCGAATTCACATGCCTTGGGAAAGATTTCGGTGCAATCGTATCTGCCCTGGAGCAGAATGTGGGTACAAAACACACTCAGGGCATTGGCAAACAATTCACATCTGTACGTCTGGATGGGTGCGGATCAGAACGAAGGGTTTCAGCCCCTGCCTGAGTTCATGATCATGATGAGGGAGTTCAAAGACTTACGGTCCCGAAGCTTCATAACAATGAGGAATCAACGAGGATACGGCACGCAGAAAAACTGGATGGCGGTCAGGCAAGAGCTTTTGTACTACGTCAAAGGTCATCCCGATTTTAATGTTGATGCGGAGTACACGGAAATTCCAAAAATCTTGAGAGGCTATTATAAGAGAGTCAATGGCAAGGTAACAGAGAACTTGGAGCGCAGCAAATCTGAAAACATACGGGCAGGCAACGTTTGGGTTGACATTCAACAAGTATTCTACAGAATGGAAGAAAACGTGCCGGGATGTTACGCCCAAAAGCCGCTCAAGGCAATTGAAAGAATCATATCTGCCTCCACCCAAAAGTCCGATTTGATCGTTGATTTCTTCTCTCATAGCGGCGCCACACTGCTCGGCTCCGAAATACTGAACCGGCGCTGCTTTACCGCCGACATTGATCCGATTTTTGCGGAAATCACCATAAGAAGAGTGGAGCGCTTCAGGAAGACGGGGGAAACCGGCTGGCAGTTCAAGAATCCATTTCCTGAAGTGGGTGTCAAGTGGGAAAATGGGGACGAGCAAGAGAGAGAGTCCGCTAAGCAAAGCGTTTCGTCACAAGGAACGCTGTTTGATGATTTGGGGGCTGCTGGACAAAGCAAAGGGCCTGCATGGAGAAGCTGAAGAAAGAACTGGACAAGTTGATCGAGAAGCTGGAGAATGCCGATGATTTCCGTTTAATCTTGGAAAGGCTCATATCGGTCTATCCGTTCAGTGAGTATGAATACGTCATCTCTCATCTGCTTGCGGCCCGCAAGCTCACGCTCGACGAATATCACGACCTGAGAATCTCGTACATAGATAGAAATCTGTATCTGTACATATTCGAAATCTCTGCGCCGAGAGGTTTCGGCGACAAATGGGCATTCGGTCATCTGAAGGAACTCGTCCCGGAATTTCAACGGCCTTCCAAGAAACTCGATCCAAAGTATTCAGGAGAATATGACTTCTGGTTGGATTTGTCCGATAAGGGGAATAAATCTTATGGAATTCGGATAGAGATCAAAACTTCGAGGGCCGTTGACTACGAGAGACCCGACGAACCTCTCTATATCAAAGCGTTGCCTTCGGATTCCGATCGGCCGTTCGACATGAACTTCCAACAGATCAAAACAAAATGCGCAGATGTATTTCTCTGGATCGCGGTGTGGCGAGACAAAATCCGGTATTGGGTCTTGTGTTCCGACGAAGTTCAGAACAACAAGTATTTCTCGAAAAGACAGCACCGTGGAAATGTCGGCGAAGGACAGTTGCATTTCAACCGCGAGAATATATTTGAGTTCGATCGGTATGAGGTAAAATCCACACGAATCAAGAACGCAGTGGTCGAGGCGTATAAGAGACAGAAAGAGATAGGATGATGGTCGGTTTCCGCGCGCTTCGCGCGACGCGGTCTAGGACATTCCCATTGTTGTCATTGCGAGCGAAGCGAAGCAGTTTTTTCAGAAAAAGCAGGCGGGGGTTACCAATGGGGGCAATTCTCGCTGGATTCCGCCATGCGCGATACGAACAACGCCGACCATACAAGGATAGGATGATGCGACATTCAATGTTGGACAATCCGGAGATGTCTCTCGAAAAAGAAATTAAACGATTTGTGGCTGAGAATGAGGCCAATCGTTTCACTATGATAGACAACTCGCCAATGTTCGATGAACCACTGATCGGCTTCGCAGATGGCGATGACGAGATATTCGACACATACAAGGAGGTAGTAGGTGATTTTCACTGGAAGCCCAGGGA
>JACRIR010000169.1 GCA_016215705.1 Candidatus Poribacteria bacterium
CGAACGCACCAACGCGTGGCTGCAAAACTGGCGCAAGCTCGTGACGCGGTATGAATACTTGCTGGAGAATTTCCTTGCGTTCGTGAAGCTCGTCTGCATTATGTTATTATTTAAACGTTATTTTTGAGATGGGTTCTAGTCAGTGCTGGGCTGTCTGTCCTCTCCGAAAAGATACGGAGTTTCGGCAAGCGCTTTGGTTGTGGCACGTGTCGATGTTTCTCGGTTCATACGGACTGTTTCTACGCGACGCATCACGAGCGGGAGAGCACGAAGCTCTTCCGGCGATGCATCTTTTAGCCACAGACAGTAACGGAGACCGCCTTGCAGATACTCTTTTGCAGACAAGAGCGGGCGGATGAACTTTGCCGCGCCTGGCTCTTGCGCGATGAAAGCGTCTTTTTCTGCTGCATCCTCGAAAAGGAACTGCCCGGTATCGTTCGGCATACTACCGAACACAGCTGGTGGAATATCCGAGAGCGGCTTGCGGCGTGCGGTAACGACGATGTCCGGCGCGTCTACAAGATAGGGATTTATATTTCTCGCTTCAATCCCGTGCGGTTCACCAGCAGGATCTACATAATCAAAAAGATAGCGATGTTCTGGTTCATAAAGGTCAAATCCGATAATGACACAAAACACAGCAGCTTTCCCTGGCGCCTCATTGCTCCATTTGAACGTGCGATGAGCGAAGGATATCTTCACGCCTTTCTCGAAGAGATTTGGCCACAAGATACCCGCCTGCTCGCCCTGGATGATTGAGTTGGTCGAGACGAATGCGCATTGTATGCGTGTATCTTGGATATAGTTAATGGCTTTTTCATACCACGCGGTCACATAATCGAGTTCGCCGGCTCCTTTCAGCTTTCCAAAAATGAGTGCCATATCGTTTTTCTGACTATCGTCGCGGTCTTGCTTCGATATGAACGGCGGATTGCCGAGGATATAGGAGAGGTTTCCTTTCGGAACCACGGATTCCCAATCGGTTGTGAGAGCATTTCCTTTGACGATGTGTGGTCGTTCAGTGAGTGGCAACTTCACGAATGGAACGCCGAAATAGTCGCCTAGTTCTTTATTCGCGAGGTGGTCGGTGAGCCAGAGCGAGAGCTTCGCTATCTCCGCGGGGAAGGGTAGGAGTTCGATGCCGTACATGCGTTCGACCGAGAGCTTTGATAAATGACGGATATCAATGGGGAGCGCGGTCTGTCCGCCACCCTCTACCTGCGAAGCGACGTGCGGATGCAGACGTTTCAGTATTTCGAGCTCAAGTCGGCGGAGCTCGCGATACGCGACAACAAGGAAGTTGCCACAGCCACAGGCCGGGTCGAGAAGTGTAATGCGACCGATCTTCTCCCAAAGAGCGTTCAATTTCGACGTGTTTTTACCGGCTACTGAAAGTTCGGCACGGAGGTCGTCCATAAAGAGACCGTCGATGACCTTGAGGATGTTCTTCTCGGAAGTGTAGTGCGCACCAAAATCGTGACGCAGGTCGCCCGGGTCAATCTCGAGCACGAACTGGAACATCGAGCCGAAGATCTCTGGTGACACTGCGCTCCAGTTAAACTCGCACGCGTCGAGCACAGCACGACGCATCTCGTGGTCGAAGAAGACGACGGGGAGATAGTCGGCGAAGAGTCCGCCGTTTACGTAGGGAAGCTCGGCGAGGTGGTTGCCGAGCGTCGTCTGGCGCTTATCTTCCGGCGTGTTTAGGGTCGAGAAGGCGGCGTCGAGCCGCGCGCCGAAGTCGCTTCCGTCCTCATTGCTTCCAAGCGCGAGATAATATTTGAACGGCTCGCCGGGCGGGAAGACGCCCGCGTCGTCGGCAAAGAAGCAGAAGACGAGACGGACGAGCAAGTGACCGAGATGCTCGCGTGGGTAGTTGCTCTTCGCGAGCGTCTGATAGAGGTTGACAACGACGCGCACGGCCTTGCGGTTCACCGGGTCCTGCTCGCGATATTTGCGCACTTCGTAGCCGGGGATGAAGGCAAAGTGGCGGATATGCTTCGGGAGCTCGGCGAGCGGGAATTCGTGCTTTTCTATTTTGCCGTCCTCGCCTTCGAGGTCGCAGAGGCGCATGTGCGCGTAGTCGGTGACGATGATGTAGCGCGGGCGGATGTCCTCAGGGAGTGCCACGGCATAGTCCATCGCCTGCGCGAACGCCTCGTCGAGATCCTTTCCTGCGGATTTGTGCTCCGCGATGAGTTTGCTGGGTTGGAAGAGGTCAATCGCGCCGCGTCCGCCGCCGAGCTTCTCTACTTGTTGCTGGTAGATAGCGACCGAACGACGCTTGATGCCGAAGATATCGAAGAAATCATTCCAGAAGCTCTGATATTCTCCCGTTTCGCGCTTCTCGTCCTTCCATTCTCGAGCGAATATGGTGGCGCGGTTGCGCATCTCATTCCAGGTCAGCATATGGGAACTATAGTACCTTCGCTTCATTCTAGGAAATAGTTATACTGTTTGATATGGAAGAGCGGATACGAAAAGCAATAAAAAAGGCACTCGCGCAGGCGGCGGCGCCGGAAACGGCGTTTGCGGTAGAGCGGTCGAGCGTCGCCGCGCATGGAGACTATGCGACGAACGCCGCGCTCGCAGCGGCAAAAGCGCTCGGACGGAATCCGCGCGAACTCGCGGACGAGCTCGCGCGAAGTATTAAAAATACGTTCGGCGAAGTCGAGCGCGCGGAAGTTGCAGGCCCCGGATTCATCAACATCACGCTTTCAAAAGAAGCGGTGACATTCGCGGTCGCCGAGGCCGTCGCGCAGGGC
>JACRIR010000173.1 GCA_016215705.1 Candidatus Poribacteria bacterium
GGTATATTATCGGACATTGAAAAGACAGCCAGGAAAGCGCACAAAACCGCAACCCGGACACCTCAAGCATTCGCACTGCAAGCCGTCATCCGGTCCGAACAAGGGAATCCCAGACTCCCGTGGACGCATCTCACGGACCAGCGCGGTGGTTATGGTTTTGTCGGTGCTTCGCAAGGTTCAGCGCAATAAATCGTTCAACAGCCGGTAGAGCGTGCGCGGTAGCTCGTGGAATGCCTGCGCCTTAAAGAGACGTCCATGTCCGGTCTTGGCGATTGCCTGGCAGGCGTCAGGATCGGTGTTGAAGTCACCCAGGAGAACTACGTGTAGAGTTCGGTACCGGGCAGCCTGAAGAATTGGGTCGGCGCCGGCTGTATACTTGCCGTCTGTTAGAAGGATCCCGACGCGGTTCTTATGGCGGCCGAGGGCCAACTGTTGAATCCCCTCCGCAAGCGCGGCCTCGATGTTGGTGTAGCCTATTGCGGGTACCTCGAGTATGACCTTTGCGACTTGCGGAACAGACATTTTTATGCGCATCTTTTTGAGTGTCGATGCCGCTGACTCGAAGGCGATCAGTGCGAAGTCGGCAGACGGTAATCGGAACGCCAGTACGGTGGCTGCCACCGCCAACAGCGCAAGTTTTTGGCCGGACATGGAGAGCGAGGTGTCAAGCATCATGGCGCAACTGAGTTCCTTCTGCTCTCTGTGGTGAACGACAAGGTCATCAGCGTCAGGATGTGGCTTAACCAGCGTATTATCAAAGGTTTGCTCCAGATTGAGCTCGGCGTGGGGGCGTTTCCGGAATGTGGCGTTCACCCGCTTCGCTTCTTTCCTGGAGACGCCCACAACGGCCTGCGCGCGGGTGAGGACGGCCCGGACAGCAGCCGCGCGGATTGCAAGCATGCGGCTTGGCGCATGCCTGTGCGCAGCCTTGAGGTCATGGTACCGCACGGCAATCTCCCACGCGAGGTCAGTTGACCCAAGATCACAAGCTAAGTCGAGAAGAGCGCTGCTGGAAGGCGCCGGTTTCAGGAAGTCCTGGTGGGCAGGGTTCGTCTTTTGGCTTGGTTCGCGGGTTGGCGCTAGGAAGCTTTTTTTTTAGCTGCATCCACTATGTCGTCAATAATCTGATAGGCGGATTTATTGACGTCATCGGCGAGGTCGACCCTGGTTGGCAGAGCTATGCGAGCAGCCCTTCGGATGGCGTCGGAGCCCTGAAATTGCGCAGCCAACTCCACCATGCTGATCGCTGCCCTGACACTGGCCCCCCGCCGTATCTGCGGTGTTTCACGGGTTGCCCGAACTACGGTAACAGCCGTCCTGATCAAATCGTCGTGGGCATGCAGCGTCTCCGGGACATTCAATCGAACTATTTCCACCTCTTCATCATATGACTGATACTCGAGAAGGATGAGTTCAAAACGGTCACGAAGGGCTTCGCTTAGGTGACTGGTTGCCACGAATTCTCGCGGGTTCTGAGTGGCAATCACCGTAAAACCGTCACGCGCTGCGATCTCGCCGTATTTTGGAACAAACAGGAGGCGTTCATCTAAACCGGGGAGCAAGACGTTTTGAACCGACTCAGGCATTCGATTGAGCTCGTTGATGAACAGAATCCCGGATTCAAGCATTGCCTGGGTCAGCGGGCCCGGAATGAATGAGGACTGACTGTAACCTTTCGCGAGCACGATCGGTGGATCGAACCAACCAACGAGCTTTTGCTCGCTGTAGCTTTCGTCGCCGTCGACTCTGAAGAATGGACGGTTCAGATGGCGTGCAACTGCGAGCGCAAGCACGGTCTTGCCCACACCTACGGGGCCTTCGATGAGCAAGTTCCGGTTAAGCCTGACACACGCAAGTGCGGCCGCAAGCTCGTCTGCGCGGCCAATAATACGATGTTTCTGCTGAATGCCCTCTATTTCTTCAGCCAACTCCCCTGCCCTCACAATGCGGTTTGTCACGCTTGAAAAGTATTGCCTCCGGAAGCTTGGGCTTCAAGCCCACAACTTCGCCGAATCGCCTCCGAAGCGCCTCGTGATTGAAACGAAGAAAATGGGTCATCTTATGGCTATGAGGCTCGCGCAGATATCCCTCTGATAAAGACTGGACAGTCGCATCATATTTCTTTTCAGAGTGCGAGTGCTGGTAGAAACGGCCGGGGAACCTGCGAATGTCGCCATTGAACGCGGGACTGATGTGATAAAGCTCGTGGAACAATATCGTGAGCTTCTCGTCGAAAGAGAGATTCAAAAACCTCGGCACGCAGAAATAGATCACATAGAGTATTTCATTCCCGTTGTACATAATCTTGGGTATCCGACAATACCAGTTCCTGCTCGTCTGTATTGTCCGGCGCCCCCCTTGGAATTTGAGCGGCACGAGCTTCGCCTGGAGCCCGTGTCGCTTGCCGTTGCGGGAACGCGACACGCCCACGAGGATTCTGTGGCTGTCAATATGCCGCAAAGCTTCACAGTGACGAGATATGTCACCGACAAGTTTCTTCATATGATAAGAGTAGTCAAACATGTGCCCCACCTCATGACAATTCAACCTCGGCCGGGTCTCAGCGCCCGAGCCGATCAACTGCTCGTGAAACGAATCCGGATTGGGGGTCAAACGACGTGCAGTGTGGGATTATGAGGACGTACCTTCGGCCCAAAGAAAAATATACACAAATCCTAAGACGATGTCAATATCGAAAAAATATATTCTATAAGTATTGTAATAGCAATGGGATACACATCAGATGAGACAACTTAGAGAAGACCGGGCGCCCCGCCTCGTCAGTATTCTCATTCCTGCGAACATGAGAACGACAAGGCGACTTCAGTTTCCTTGAAGCAACAGGGACAGAACCCACGTTCCGGGTCTGTCCCGATGCTCACACAAGTTCGAGCGCGGTGAATTGCGCTTCTATTGTTTGTCAGAAGTTTGCTTGTTGGCGTTCTCTTTGTCAGCCAGTTGCCGTCGCAACTGCTGAAGCTCTCTAAGCATTTCGGGCAAGTCCTGTACAAGAACCTGGATCGATTTTTCCATCTCGAATGGCCTCGCAGGTGCGCCCATCACGCTTTGGCCGTCGTTCAGTCCTTTTGTTATGCCGGAGAACGGATGGATTGTGACGTTGTTCCCCACTTCAATGTGTCCGATGATGCCCGCTTTGTCGCCTACATACGATTCTGAGCCTATGATGGTGCTACCGGCGATTCCGGCCTGGGGCCGAATCACAGTCTCCTCCCCCACTTCGACGTTATGACCGATCTGCACCAGATTGTCGATGCGGGCGCCACGTTTCACGCGAGTGGCCCCAATGGTAGCCCTGTCGATGGTTACGTTAGAGCCGATCCATACATTGTCTTCTATTTCAACTGTTCCGACCTGGGGAATCTTGTGGTTAATGCCGGAATTGTTCGCGAAACCGAAACCGTCGCTCCCGATTATAGCGCCGCTGTTGATGGTAACATTTCGCCCGATTCGAATCCGTTCGCGAATCGTTGCATGAGGCAGTATAACCGTTCCCGAGCCGATTCGTGTATGCGGGCCAACAGAGACATGGTGGCCGATTTCGACACGATCTCCAATTCTTGCTCCATCGTCTATGACCACGAAGGCGTTGATTACGACATCATTTCCGATGCTGACATTTTTTCCAATTACAGCAGTGTGATGAATGAAGTTATCCTGAGCGACAACACCAATTTCATAGCGATGCCCATTATTTGCCAGCGTCGCCAATGATGATCTCAACATATTGTGTCTCCTATCTCTGCCAGCTCCCATTCTCGGCTTCCTGGCATACGTTAAACTTTGGCATATATGAGCAATATTCATACCACTTTTGAAAGTTTCTACTGGATTAGGGAAAAGGAGTGCCACAAGTGATTGTCAAGACATATCTTATGCCTCAAGATCATCTATTCATCACGCCTCTGCAAATACGCACACTGCACACATGTTGAGCAATTTAGACCGATGAAAGATATGACGGGAGGCGGGCTTATCACTGTAACATATGGCTAAACATCATGTTACATAGGCGGACAAAAAAGGCCGACCATCGTATCAGGCAGTTTCCGATTCGTCTTTGTAATTGTCGAGCCCGTATTTTTCGGTCTTATAGCGCATAATTTTCCTGGTGACTTGAAGCAACTCGGCGGCTTTTGTCTTGTTTCCCCCCGTCCTATCAAGCGCTTCGCGTATTAGTCGCTTCTCAAGGTCCTCGACTGTTTCTATGAGCGGAATTCCTTCATTGGGGAGCTTGACGCCATTCAAGAGGATTTGTTTGGGGTCTATCTGCTCACGGAGCCGGGTTATTTGGGCCGGAAAGTTCTCGATTCCTAATATGTCTGATTTTCCGAGGACCATGGCGCGCTCTATCACGTTTTCGAGCTCGCGGACATTGCCGGGCCAATCGTATTCAGTGAGTAAATTGAGCGCCTCATTCGAAACAGAAATAATATTCTTGCCCAGTTCTCGATTGAGCTTTGACAAGCAATGTTCGAGAAGAAGGGGAATGTCCTCTTTCCTCTCTCTCAGAGGCGGCAAATGGATTTCCACGACATTGAGCCGATAGTACAGGTCTTCGCGGAAAGTTCTCTCTTCCAGGAGGCGTTCCAGATGTTTGTTGGTTGCGCCTATGATACGCACGTCCACCCGTATTGTTTGTGTGCCTCCGACGGGTTCGAACTCTTTTTCCTGCAGCACCCTCAGCAGTTTTCCCTGCAACGGGATGGACATGAGCGCCAGCTCGTCAAGGAAAAGAGTTCCGCCGTCGGCAAGCTCGAAGCGGCCCATTCTATCGCTGTGCGCGCCTGTGAATGCGCCTTTGACGTGGCCGAAAAGTTCGCTTTCCAGTAGGTGTTCCGATAGCGCCGCACAGTTGACGACCACGAAGGGTTTGAGGTTGCGAGGACTCTTCGAGTGAATTGCACGTGCAACGAGTTCCTTCCCTGTCCCACTCTCCCCTGTTACAAGGACCGTGGTGTTTGCCGCGGCCACTTGCTCGATCAGGCCGAAGACCTTCTGCATCTTCTGCGACTGGCCGACGAAATTGCTTATGTGGAACCGTGAATCGAGTTCGGCCCTCAACTGGATGTTCTCTTTTATGAGAGACCGTTTTTCAATGGCGCGCAGAGCCAGTATCCGCAGCTCCTCCATGTCGAGCGGTTTCGTGACATAGTTTTCAGCGCCCAATTTCATGGCCTCGACTGCGGTTTTGACCTCCCCGTAGGCCGTCATGATTATGACCGGCAATTCGCGGTATTCGGTTTTGGCATGCCGAAGCAGCTCCAACCCGTTCATCTTGGGCATACGCATGTCGCATATTATGAGATCGGGCCGCGAGGAGGTAATCTTTTGGAGCGCCTCTTCGCCGTTTTCAGCCAGGTCGACGACGCTGCCGTCCTCCTCGAAGAACATCTGGAGAACTCTCCGCATCTTTGCTTCGTCGTCCACAACGAGAATTTTCGACGGCATTTCCTTTACCCTTTCGATTTATTCGGGCTTACTATCGGCAACGAAATGGAGAACGATGCGCCGACGCCTGGTTTGCTTGCCACCCTGATTCTGCCGCTGTGATTTTCAATTATTTTGTGAACCAATGAGAGACCCAGTCCTATCCCCTCATCTTTAGTTGAGAAGAAGGGATCAAATATGCGCGGCAGCGCTTCGGGCGCAATGCCTTCTCCTGTGTCGCTGATGACCACGTCCACCGTCGGCGTTGAGACTTCCGAAGTGGTCGATGACGTCACGTTCGGCGAAAAGTCGGTTACAGCGGCTGCCATATCATGGTTGGCGGAATGCGCAACAAGCTTCGTTTCCACGCGGAGTTGTCCGTGTCCGCGCATCGCCTGAAAAGCGTTCATGAACAGATTAAGAAACACTTGATGGCATTGTTCGGGGTCGACGAGCACCATCGGAAGGTCGGGAGCAAGCGACTTTTCGATTGCAATATGGCTCGAATCGGCTTCGGACGCAATGAGAGTCAGGGTATGCTCGAGAACGCCATTGATGTTCAGGGGCTCGAGTCTCGGTTCTGAAGGCCGCGCAAACTGAAGAAAGTTGGTGACGACCTTGTTAAGCCGTTCAACTTCTTCGACAATATAGTCGGCAAGCTCACGCCTTTTGGAGTCGTCCTGAATTCGATCGCGCAGCATTTCGGCGGAATTCTTGATGATGCCCAGGGGATTCCGGATTTCATGGGCAACGCCGGCCGACAATTCTCCAAGAGCCGCCAGCCTGTTGCGACGCTGCATTTCCTGTTCGAGTTCCCTCAACTGTCGCAGCTTCTTCGTCATGATATTGAATGCTCTTCCGAGGTCGCCTATTTCGTCTTTCGTTTTGACCTCGAATCGTTGATCGAGGTCGCCTTCGGATACCGCAAGGACGCCGCGATAGAGATGGCGTATCGGACGTGAGATTCCCCGGGATATGGTGTACCCAAGAGCAGTTGCCAGCAGGAAACCTATCAGAAGAATGATGGGGAAAAAGTGCCACGTTGCGACGGTTGTCTCGAAGGTGTACTTGCGCGGGATGCCCACAAAAATCAATCCGAGGACTTTTCCGCCATAGCTTACCAGGGGTTGATAGACGGCGCGGTAGGGTTCTCCTTTGAGCAGCGCGTCACGGTCATACAAGCTTTGCTTGTCCACGAATATGCTCTGCTTCACAGCCGAAGTCATCGGCAGGTCCTGAATTGCGCCGACAAGAGGGTCCTCGTTGAGCTTGAACTCCAGTTCTACCCGCCGATTCATTGCCAGACTTTCTTCGGTGGTCTCGGGCGCGATGGGTCGCGTTTCTCCAAAGCTGATGGTTTGGATGCGGGTCGGCGCTATTCCTTTTCTCACGAGTGCGTGCTTGACCACCTCGGCGCGTCTGAGGCCGATTCGGTAGTTCTGTTTCTCGGACCCGGTCGAATCGGTGTGTCCTTCTATGACCAACTCGAGGCGAGGGCGCGCCTGCATGAGAGAAGCTATCTCCCGAATCTCTTTCATCGCGGCTTCAGGCAGTTCCGAACTGCTGCCTTTAAAAAAAATGCTGGAGGGACCGGTGGGAATCTTCTCGAAGAAAATGCGAATGGCGGCGTTTGTCATGATCTCGAGGTCCTGGGCGAAGCTTTTTCCGAGGACGTAGCCGACCGCCAGGGTGCCGTATTGACGGTCACCGTCAGCGACGGGGATTACTGTGCCGGCAAGCAGCGTCTGGATGCCATTGATCTCAGTCTGCATGACGGTTTTGACCCCTGTTGGAGGGACATGGGGAGCAGGTTGAGGCGGGCCGCTCCCGCGCACCGGTTGACCGCTGGGAAGCCATAGTCCAACAGGGACCTCGTTTCCGGAGGAGAGCGGAGGCGTGAACAAATAGGGGACGGTTTGTGCTTTGAGGGCTTCGGAGAAACCGGGCTTCTCAAGAGCGGACCTGATGTTTTCCCGGCTCTGTTCCTCGTAGCGGTCGATGACCGACATCACGGTTGCGTTTGCTTCCCTGATTTTGCGCTCGATCTCGTTTTCCGTGAGTTCGGAATTGATGCGGACCACGAGATAGGTCGAGACACCAATGGCAATAAGCGCAGTGGAAACAAATGCCAGTATCAGTTTATTCTGAACTCGCGGCTTAAGCAGTTTTTTTTGCGCCGAAAAAAGAATATTTTCATCGGCGTTGCCGGTTATCTTATTTTTGTCCATATTCTGCATCGGCTAGACTGATTCCCCTCCGAAAGCACTCGATGTCAGCAGGGCGGCCTTCTTCCTGCAGAGCTGCGAGCAGGCTTGTTTCAGACACGGGCAAGTCGGCAACCCTCGAGGCGATTCCCAAGCAAATGGCGTTCATCGCACGAGAATGCCCGAACTCCTCACGCGCTATTTCCGTCAAGTTCCATGTGTAAATGCGTTTCGCCAGTCTTTGAAGCATTTCGATAATCACTTCCAGCGGCGGATACTTTGCCTCGCCCAGTTTTACGGGTATGGGAGTAAGCGGAAACGAATTCAGAATCACGGTGGAGGCGGTATTCAGGTATCGGGCCAAGCGTGCAGCCTCCAATGGCTCCAACCCTATCAGGAGATGGGCGCTGCCTGCCGGGAGCATCGGCGAGCAAATTTCATGGCGTTCATCCGCCTCGCGGCCGTCCTCATGCCATTGATATCTTATGATAGTTGAGACATGTCCCTCGCGCTGGGCGCCGCCTCGGCGTTCTGAGCCGCTCACATGGATGCCCGCCTTGAGGGCAGCCTTCTTGAGGAGGGTTCCCAGGGTTATCACACCTTGTCCCCCAATGCCTGCGACGAGCGCGTTGTATACGGGCATCAACGATTACTCCTCAGAGATTCTTCCGGCTGTGCTTCTTTGCGCGGACTTAGCCGCGAGAGAACGATTGCGGAGTTAGGGCAGACGGTTTTGCAGGCTCCGCACCGCACGCATGTTTCTTCGTCGATGTAGTAGTATTCTCCGACCTCGTCGTCGGCTTCCATGATTGCGGGACAGCCGAACTCCTTATAGCATGCGCCGCACCTTTGGCATCTCTCACGGACAATCGTGTAAAACTCGCCATATTCGGGCGGCACGTATCTCTCGCGGCGCAGCGATTGAAGCGAGCACTCCCCTTTCGCAATTATGATACGAATGCCAGGGCGAACGAGTTCGTCCGCAATGACTGACCGCAAGCGGGGGACGTCGAATACGTCCACCATGCGGACGCGCGTTGCGCCGAGAGCCTTGAGCAGCGCTTTCAAGTCGATTCCGTCCATGCGCTCGCCCTTGACTCCCAACGAGGTCGTGGGACTCTTCTGGTGACCGGTCATTGCTACCCATCGGTTGTCAAGTATGATGAGCAGCGCATCGGCGTTATTTGCGATTGCGTTTTGCAGGCTTTGGATACCCGAGTGGAAGAACGTCGAGTCGCCGACGAACGTAACAATCGGTTTGCTTTCGCCCACGTGGCTTATGCCCTGGGCCGCGCTCAAACCGCAGTTCATGCACGTGCACCATTCCGCCGCCCGGAAAGGCGGAAGAGACGCCATTGTGTAGCAACCGATATCGCCGCCGATAATAGCATTGCGGCCGGTGGCCGCAAGGACGGCGTAGACAGATGCGCGGTGCGGGCATCCTATGCAGAATGTCGCTACTCGCTGGGGAATGCTCGATGCGATTTCATCGCCGACGCTTGCAGCGCGCGAAATATGTTCCGGAATTTTTCTGCCCGACACTCGACTCAATGCTTCGAGCGCCATATCGGGGTTTGTTTCGCCGGAGGGCGGAATCAGCTCCTTACCGATGACTTCGCACTTCAGACCGAGCTCGAAGCCGTGTCGTTTGACCTGATATTCGAGGAAACCTTCAAGGTCTTCGATAATCACGATCTTCTTAAGGTTCTTCGCGAACTCTTGTAGTTGCGCTGATGGAAACGGGTAAGTGATTCCGACCTTGAAAACGGGGACATCAAAAAGCCCAAGAATCTCGAGGGCCTCCATTGCATATAGGTGGTTGACACTGGAGGTCACGACACCCCACGGGGCGTCGCCGGAAATGATTTTATTGAAAGCGAGGATGTCCCCCGAGCGAGCGAGGGCCGCGACCCGATCGAGGCAGTCTTGATGGTTGCGGACGGCCTGACCAAACAAGTTGAAGTAGCGCTGATAATTCGGCTTGAACTCTCCCCTACCCTTTCGAGGGGCAATCCGGCCGAGACGAAGGTCTCCGATGTTGTGACAGAGGCGAGACGGCGCATTTATGACGAAAGGCAGACTGTATTTCTCGGAGAGCGCAAAGGCAGCCAGCGTGAAATCCTTGGCCTCCTGGATTGTGCCGGGCTCGAGCAACGGGAGGTGTGTATGCAGCGAATACCAGCGGTCGTCCTGCTCGCCCGTCGAGCTGGTTGCGCCCGGGTCGCTGCCGATCACGATTACGAGACCGGCTCCGACACCGGTGTATCCGAGGAAATGGGCGGGCTCCGAGGCGACATTCATGCCGACGTGTTTCATGGCGACCATCGAGCGGGCGCCTGCCCATGAAGCGCCCATAGCGCCATTGAGCGAAACGTGTTCGTTTGCACTGTACTCCATGTAGAAATCAGGCAGTTGGTCCTTGAGATTTTCGAATGTCTGGCCGATCTCGGTAGCGGGCGTGCCGGGATACATCGAGAAATATCCGATGCCGGCCTCGATGCCTGCGCGCGCAATGGCCTCGTTGCCCATTGCGAGTATGACTTCATTTTGCGGGCGTAATAGCTCTTCCATCAGACACCCTATTCAAGCCTCATTGTCATTCTGACTACGCCAACGGAGCAAGAGAGTTCTCGCTCCGTTTCCGAGAAACCAGCGCTTATTCGGGGACACCATGAGGCATGGTGTCCCCGAATAAGCTGGATTCATGGTAACCTCAGCGAAGAATCCCATTGCTCAGTTTGTTGGAACCGACCACGAGATTTATGCCGCTTGCGCCTGCCTCTTCGGCTTCGCGCAGGGTTTCCGAAAAATCCTGTGTTTGTTCAGCGGCGACCGACAAGAATATAGGCTTGTCCGTTAGTTGTTTGATCTCTGTGAGGGCCGCGAGTGATCCGACGAAGAACATATCGGCTCCGGCCGACGCGAATTTGCGAGCCCGGCCGATATCCGCGTGCGTGAGTCCGCCGATGCAAACGCCTATATTCCATGGCTGCGAGTTTAGCGGCGACAGGTCTGCCACTCCGAAAGGGGGACTATTTGATTTGATCATTCGCAGCAGATTCAGGGCATCCAGTTCATAGACGGGTTTTGCGGCAGGGAATTGAGTGTGCGCCGGATGTGTTCCGTCAGCGATAACCACCTTGAACAGACCGGCGACCGCGGCCGTTGTCATCTCGGAATGCAACGCGATCCGGTTCCTGTCGCGGCACGTGATTTTCAGGAATATCTCCTTCGTACAATACTGGCCGAGCACAACACCCATCTCGATGGCGCTGACTCCGCCTGCTTCTTCAAGGATTACTGAATCAAAATCCTTCGTCTCGACAATTGTCGTCATACATGTTTCGATATCGGGCAACTGCGGTGTCCGTATTTCTATAAGTTTTTTCATAGCGTTTAGTTCATTCTCGCGGAGAAGCTTTCTTGCCCTCTGTTTTGCGCGGGCGCGTGCGCCGTTCCCAATTCAGAGGCGGGAATTCCTGGATGTCGTTCGACAGCGTGAGAGATTCCTTGCGTTTGTCGATGGTGACCCAAACGCATTCCGACTCCGGATCGACGGGGCATTTCTCGTCGAGTTTTTCCGAACACGGGCCGTTGGCAATGCCTTTGGGACAATTCGTCCTGGGGCAAATGCCGGCGGTGAAATTGAGCAAGCATTCTCCGCAGGCATCGCAGTTTTCGGCGTAACTGGTCGAATGAATGACCGTGCCGGGGAAAAGGGTGTCAAGACCCGTGAGGCACGGTTTGTCGATGGATGAAGCCAATGTCTGGACACCGGTCCCACACGCCAACACAAGAACGGCGTCCACATTCTGCAATCGTTTTTCGATGCGTCGCAATTCGCGCGCGAGTATGCGCTGGTCGCAAGGCTCATCAATCTGGAATGTGAAAACAACTTTCTTATCGCCGAGGGTCTTTTGTATTTCCTCGACCTGTTTTGTTCCGCCCGATTGGCAGACGGCGGCGCATCCTCCGCATCCGATGATCGCGAGTTTATGATAACCTGCGACGGAGGCTTTGATTTCATCGAGCGGTTTTTGACGTGAGATTATCACACAAACACTCCCTTGCTAATAGCCACAGAGGTCACTGAGGGCGTAGCCGCAAGCAAAAAGAAGAAGAAACCAAAGAAGAAGAAACTGGGATCACGAATGTCACGAATGGACGAATCACACGAATACAGCCTCCTCAATGTCATTCCCGCCGGGAAGGAAGAAGAAGAGACTTTGGAACACGAATTGCACGAATTACACGAACAAACAGCCTCTCTACTATCATTCCCGCTATAACTATCGTTTCCGCGAAAGCGCGAAAATTCATGATTTCGAATATGAGCAGTACGGATTGTGGATATCTGCGTGTCCTTTCGTGGACATGTCTCTAGTCAAGCAAACCAAAGAGGGTTCGGAGTTTGTCGACAAAATATTCGGGTTTTTCCTCTTCGGTGCGCTTTATTCGACCTTGCGTGGCTGTCCAGCGGTCGTCTCTGTAGACCGAGGTCTTTGTCACCTCGAAAACGGCGCTCTTGAGACGCCACTTGCCGTCAATGAATTCATAGTCGTCGTTCTCGATGCCTTCGTCGCGAATGAAATCATTGTCGTTTTCCGCCTTTGCTTCCGACTTGGTATAGCGGGTCTGGTAACGCACTTTACGATACTTCACGGTGGCTGCGTATGCAGGAGAGAGGACCGTATCGCCCGGCTGGATCGAAATGTCTGCGCTCTTTGTTCCTTCCGGAAACTCATCATAGTATTTGTAATAGTAGGTGACATCACTCGAGGGCGCCGACACCACCTGTTTGCGGAAGGATTCCTTGTTCTGTTCGAGGAAGGACATTTGGTTTGTCACTTTCGTCTCGAGGGCGTCGTGCGCACTGTTCTCGTTCAACTCGCCTTTGATGACGGGGTCAGGATTCTCCGAGAGGCGAGACTTGTTCGCGGATGAGCACCCGACGGTGAGACCGAGGATAAGTATCATGCAGATTGTCGGAACCATGATTTTGTGGACCATTATTTTTCTCTCCGTTATGGTATGCGTTCAACCTTGACACCATTCTTCACGATTTTGAAAGGGAGCACCTGCGCGCCCACGGCATTCAGGGCCGTCTCTACCCTGCTTCTGTCTTGCGGCTCGACGCATGTTATCATGCAGCCGCCCCCGCCTGCGCCGCAAAGCTTGTTCGCGAGCGCTCCGGCGCTGCGAGCGGCCCGCATTACGGTTTCCACCTGTTCGTTCGTGACACCCTCGGCGAGGGTGCGCCTGTTGAGCCATTCGCGGTTCACGACGGAGGCGAACTCCTTCCAGTTGCGCGCGAGGATACATTCGCGCATGGCGATTGCGGTTTCCTTTATCTGCTTCATACCGGCGAGAGTGCCGGGATTATTGTCGATATAGTTCTTAATCATGCTCCAGTTTGTGGCGCCTGAGAATCGGGGGGCCCCGGTGAAAGAAAGGATGATCCGATTCTCAAGCTCGGCAATTCCATCGCCGTCCTTCAACAAGTCCTCGCGTTGGTTTCCGCCGACCTCGAACCATAATGCGCTCACGCCTCCGAACACGGCGGCGAAATAGTCCTGCTTTCCCGTTGGGATGCGTATGCATTGGGCTTCGATGTCGGCGGCAAAGTCGATCAATTCGTCGGATGAATAGACAGAGTTCATAAGTTCGTTTAGCGCTGCCAGAGTTGCGATGAGCAGAGACGAGGAAGCGCCGAGGCCGGAGCCTTTGACGACGCGATTTTCGGTGGTCACATTCAGTCCGACGCCGGGACGAAAGAACTTGACCGCGCGGGAGACGATTTCGAGGGGGCCGGCAGTGGATATCGAGTCTATATTTGCGAATTGTTCATGGATGTTCAAGTCGATGGAGGTCAGGTGGATTTGCTTGTCGTTTCGGGGCTCGAGGGTGACGAGGCAGTACATATTGATGGCGCAGTTGACGGTGAGGCCTCCTTCCTCGAAGAGGTATAGAGGATAGAGGTCGAGCGTGCCGCCGGCCAGGTCTATACGTGTGGGAGTTGTAGCTTTTATGAGCATTACTACCTCGGTCTATGGTTCACGGTCTACAGTTCACAGTTTACGGTTTACAGTAAACAGACTAGAGCTCACCGTCCAAAGTCAACGGTTTGTGGTCACAATGATGGCGCAAGACCGTAAACGGTGAACTGTAGAGCGGAAACCGTGAACTTTCATGGTTATCATACACGAAGTTGGGGAATATTTCAACGAAAAACGGCCCAAAATGGCCGCTTCTCCCCTGCCTCTTGGCGGCCAAACAGGCAAAGAAAGACGTGAACCAACCACAGGGATCAAGGGGAGTCACGGGGAGGAGCAGGCGAAAGGAGCAAGGCGAAAGGTGAAAGGAATCCGGCAAGGATTTTCGAATAATGAATAATGAACGCTGAAGCAAAGCGTGATGCGAGTGACGCATCATGGACATACCTCCCTTTTTTCAGGACCAATTACTAATTACACGAACTCACCGAAAGACTCCAAGAGACAATCCTAGCCACAGAGGGCGCAGAGGTCTCAGAGAGAGTCGTCCGCCTGTATTACGTATTACCTGCTAAGTGGTTTATGGTTCATGGTTTATGGTTCATAGTTCATGGTTCATAGTTTATGGTTCATGGTCTATGGTTCACGGTCTACGGTTTACAGTCAATAGGTTCCACCGCAAATGTTGAGCAGTGCGCTTTGGTTGTTTTCCTTTCGTTGTTCCCCTTGATAAGGAAGCCTGGTGCTCCACGCCCGGGCGTGGAGTTGATTGTTTGGCCATGCGCTCCTTCCCGCGCGCATGTTTTGAACTGTGAAGACAAGCGGCTGCCTCCGGTCCCCCACCACGCCTGCCAGAAAGAAGGCAAAAGGCGAAAGGGTAAAAGCAAAGAAGAAGAGATTGCTTCGCTCCGTTCGCAATGACCGTCGCGCATAAAGCCTTCCTCTCGCGAAGGAAGGCGAAAGGTCAAAGGGCCGCAGGCCCGAGGCGAAACGGGAAAAGCAAAGACGAAAAAGAGATTGCTTCGCTCCGCTCGCAATGACCGTCGCGCATGAAGCCTTCCTCTCACGATTGACCGCGCCACAGGCGCAGTCAGGCGCTCAGGACGACACCCTTTGTGTGATTTCTATGCGACGGCACTGGGACTGCGGGGCCGCCGCATGGCGAGGGTATTCTCCATGACGGGCGCATGTCGGTTGTAGACCCGGCCTGTTAACGCGCTTCTCTGTCCAAGTCTTCCGCAGAAGCGTGGCGGGAGGCCACTTGGATGAGCCTGGCACCGGTACGGGGTACTCGAAC
>JACRIR010000170.1 GCA_016215705.1 Candidatus Poribacteria bacterium
ACACGATGCTACATCGTGTCCCCGATTCTCTTCATTTATGTGTGTAGGGGCGCAATTCATTACGCCCATGATTAATATGCGTTTTTCCATGACCACCCTTCTCAAGAGAACCGGATAATCAAACAAACCATTAACATTTCAGAGATTCTGTGTAATACTGTTGTTTGACGCCTCTCCCTCAAGTCACAGTAGCTTAAGAGATAACCTGGATCAGAATACGCGAGCATCTCAATTATGCGGAGTCCAAGGCGCGTCATAAGTGTTCGAATACGTTTCGCCCCGGCGCGGTTCCTGATGATTCTGCTATGTGCCATTCTTCCGCTCGCGGTATTCGCCCTGCCCTTTGATGCATCGGCTCAGGATGAACCAACTCATCCGCTCAGCCTTAGGGATTGCATCGATTTGTCGCTTGCGTCGAGTCCCGATGCTCTTGCGGCGCAGGAACGAATCGAGCAGGCTCGCGCCGCCGTGAAGCAGGCCCAGGCCGGCTTTTATCCGAGGCTGTCAATCAACGAAACCTTTCTTCGAAGCAATTTCGCGCCGATGGTATTCAGCAACGAACTGGCGCAGGCACAACTCTCGGGCAGCTTCCCCTTCCCTCCCCCGCCCGGATTCGATCCGTTTGGCGGATTCAATAATCCTCCACCTCTGAGCAACTGGAACACGCAACTCCTGCTGCAGTGGCCGCTCTTTCAGGGTGGTCGCACGTTCTACGGAAATCGGGCCGCTGTTCGATCCTTGAGCGCATCGGAACTGGGTCTGAAGACGGTTCACAATGACCTCACGTTCGCGGTCACATCCGCCTATTATGAAATCCTAAAGACTGAAAACTCCATCAAGATCGCGGAGGAGTCCGTTCGGCAGATTCGCTCACAACTTGATGTGGCAAGTGCGCGGTTCGAGAATGAGGTCGCGCTCAAGTCGGACGTGCTAAGAGTGACTGTTCGACTTGCCGAATCAGAAGAAGCGCTCGCAATCGCTCGCCACAACATCGAGAGGGCAAAATCCCAACTTAACCTGGCGATGGGACAGCCAGTGACACGCCCCCTTGAACTCGCGGGGACCACGTCGGAAGCACTAGGCGGTTTCGTTGACAAGCCAAGCCTTGAAGAGTCGCTGGAACTTGCGCGTCGAAACCGGCCGGAACTCGAAGGGATGAACAAAAACATAGAGGCCCTTGAAAATTCGGCCGGCGCCGCGAAGGCCGGTTATTATCCTCAGATTAATGCGTTCGCCCATTACGACATTGACAGCGAAGATTTCTCTGATTCGAACGATAGTTGGACAATAGGCATCGGCGCGAGTCTGTCGATTTTCGACGGCTTCCTCACGCGATCGGCAGTACAATCGACGCGTGCCAAACTTCGCGAGGCAGAGGCGCAAAGAGACAAACTTCTTCTGCAAATAGAGTCTGAAGTCAAGAACGCGATCCTCGCAAAGTCGGAGGCGGCAACCCGGCTCGACGCGCTCGCCCAAAGCGTTGCTGAAGCCGAGGAGACCTTTCGAATTGTTTCCGACAGATATTCCGAGGGGCTCGCTCTTGTGACTGAATTGCTTGACGCAGAGGTTGCCCTCACGAACGTGCGCCTGCACCGCCTCTCGGCTGAATACAACTACATGGTTGCGTCCGCGGCGATCGAGCGCGCAACGGGCGGAGCAATCTCGGAAGGATTCAAACAATGAAGCGGTGGCACAAACTCTTTGCAATTGCCGGCGCCGGCGCCGTGCTCGTGTTGATGCTGTTGTGGCTCATGGGAAGTCTGTCGCCCGGTGGAAAGATTGCGCCCGACAAAGCAGAAATCAAACAGGCCCCTTCCACCACTCTCAAAACTATTGAAGTGAAGACCATTGCGTTTCCAGTCGAAGTCGAGGCCATCGGCACAGTGACGGCCCGGGAGACGGCTGAGATCACGAGCAGGATCATGGCGACCATAATATCTGTGAACGCGGACGCAGGCGATACAGTGCAAAGGGCACAGCCGCTCTTCGCCCTTGATTCCAGAGACGCCCAAACCCGAGTCATGCAAGCAGGCGAGGCTGTTGCATCGGCTGAGGCGGCATTGGAACAGGCGACTCTCGATGCGGGCCGCATAGAGCGTTTGTATGGCAAGCAGGCGGCCACAAAGCAGGAGTTCGACCGCTCACAGGCAGGGTTGAAGATGGCGCGCGCCTCTGCGGAGTCGACCAGGGCAATGCTCCACGAGGCCGAAATCAATCTTTCCTATACGAAGATTGTTTCCCCGGTTCCCGGAAAGGTGATTGATCGTCTTGCTAACCCGGGAGAGATGGCCATGCCCGGAAAACCACTCATGTCGATTTATAATCCCTCAACACTCAGGCTGGAGGTCTCAGTCGCAGAACATCTGCGCCCAAAAGTCTCAGTGGGACAGTCTGTCCGCGCCTCAATCGACCCTAAGGGCGCAACATTCGACAGCAAGATTATCGAGATTGTGCCTGCGTCAAACGCATCAAGCCGGTCATTCATTGTCCGGGCATCGATTCCTGCGCCGGAAACAGCATACCCTGGCATGTATGGACGAATCTGGCTGCCCGTGGACAAGGGTGAGGTGACCTTGATTCCACCCGAAGCTTTGGAGCATGTCGGTCAATTGGATATGGTGACCGTGGTGGAAAACGGAATTGCGCAGAAACGATCCGTGAAGACAGGGAAAACATATCCCGAGGGCGTCGAGATTCTCTCGGGCCTGCGCGCGGGCGAAATGATTTCAGCGCCATGAGATGTCTTCACCGCAAAAGGCCACAGCCCCGAGGAGCAAACGGCGCAAAGAAGACAATCATCGTTACCTTTGCTCCTTTTCGGTAAATTCCTTTTGATTATCCACGAAAGATTATGATGAACGACAGCCAGGTCAAACCGGAACAAAAGCTCTCGGCTATCGGAAAGATAGTCGAGAAATTTCTTACGACTGACCTTTCGATCATCCTCATCGTAGTCTCACTTATCGCCGGGGTCGCCGCTCTTTTGGTGACGCCTCGTGAAGAAGAACCCCAGATCGTAGTGCCGCTGGCCGATGTCTATGTGTCTTTTCCGGGAGCCAGCGCAGAAGAAGTCGAGCAACTCGTTTCGACGCGCCTCGAAAAACTGCTTTGGCAAATAGACGGTGTCGAGTATGTATACTCGATGTCCGCGCCGGACGTCGCAATAGTTACTGTCCGCTTTTTCGTGGGCGAGGACCGTGAGGACAGCCTAATCAAGCTTTACAACAAGATACAGCAAAACATCGACCTTGTGCCGCCGGGGCTCGCGGGCTGGATAGTCAAGCCGGTCGAGATAGACGACGTTCCCATTGTCACACTCACTTTCTATGGCGAGAACGCCTCTGACTATGAGTTGCGCCGTGTGGCTGAAGAGGTGATAGACCGCCTGCAAGGGGTGAAGAATGCCGCCCGCACTTTCATGGTGGGAGGCCGTGAAAGACAGATCAGGGTCGGCCTCGATGTTGAGAAGCTGGCTTCCCGCGGTTTGACTCCACTGGAGGTTGCAAACTCCATCCGCGTCGCCAACGTGACGCTTTCGGCGGGCTCCTTCACCCGGAACGGCGTCGAAAACGTCGTTCGCGGCGGCATTTTCTTTTCATCCCCCGAAGAGGTCAAGGAACTCGTGGTGGGCGTGTACGACGGGCGCCCCGTATATCTGAAAGACGTCGCGGATATCTCGGACGGCCCGGCCGAAGTGACGACATATTCTCGAGTCAATTTTGGAGCGGCCGCCGAGCATAAGGAAATCGGCGATACATCCAAGACAGCTTCACTCCCGGCTGTGACACTGGCGATTGCCAAGAAGCGCGGAACGAATGCCGTTTGGGTGGCCGAGGAAGTTCTCAGGCGCATCGACGATCTGAAGGGAAGCGTCATACCGGGCGATGTCAACGTCCTGGTAACCCGCAATTATGGTGAAACGGCGAACGACAAAGTGAATGAACTTGTCGAGGGATTGGCGGTCGCTATCGTCACGGTCATCGCGCTGATAGGACTGATTCTCGGGTGGCGCGAAGCGCTGATTATTGCGCTCGCAGTCCCGATAACGTTCTCGCTTACACTGATCCTGAACTATCTATTTGGATATACAATCAACAGGGTCACGCTCTTCGCTCTCACGCTCTCGCTCGGCCTCGTCGTGGACGATCCGATTGTCGACGTCGAAAACATTTTTAGATATTTCAAGATGCGCCTGTATCCGCCAATGCAGTCAGTGCTGGTCGCGGTGAACGAAGTGAGACCTCCGATCATTCTTGCGACGCTGAGTGTTATCGCGTCGTTCCTTCCAATGTTCTTTATTACCGGGATGATGGGACCCTACATGCGCCCGATGGCCGTCAACGTTCCTCTCGCCATGATGATGTCCATGGTTGTCGCCTTTACGATAACCCCCTGGTCGGCGTATCACATATTGAAGAAGGAATATGGAAAAGCGGAGGAAGAGCCGTTCGATATTCGCAAGACTACGTTCTATCGCGTATACAGCAGACTCCTTGCGCCCTTCCTCCTTTCGCGCGGGCTAAGCTTCATATCCCTCGGTGTGGTTGTTCTGCTGCTGCTGTTTTCCATCTCGCTTGCGCTTTTCAGAAAAGTTCCTCTCAAGATGCTTCCGTTTGACAACAAGAACGAATTGCAGGTAGTCATCGATTTGCCGGAGGGCGCCACGCTCGAGCAGACTGACAAAGTTGTCCGCGATTTCGAGAACTATCTTCGATCCGTCCCCGAGTGCACCAATTTCGAAAGCTACGTGGGCGCTTCATCGCCGATGGATTTCAACGGAATGGTACGGCACTACTATCTGCGCCGCCTGCCGAATCTGGCCGACATCCGAATCAACCTGGTTCATAAGAAACAACGCGAACAGCAGAGCCACGAAATCGCTCTCAGGCTGCGGAACGATTTGCAGGAAATTGCCGACCGCAACGGCGCACTCATAAAGATTGTCGAGCCCCCGCCCGGCCCGCCGGTCATCTCGACGCTTGTGGCCGAAGTCTATGCAGAGCCCTCCTATTCATACGACGAGATCATCGAGACGGCGTCGATCGTGCGCGACCGCATGAAACAGGAGTATCGCGTCGTCGATGTCGATGACACGGTCGAGGCAAACCAGAAGCGGTTCACGTTCGTTCTGGACAAGGGAAAAGCCAGCCTGAACGGAATCACGACAGCCGACGTTGCGAGTACGCTTCGGCTGGCGCTGCAGGGAGATTCTCCGGGAACGCTCCACATTCCCACGGAGAGAAACCCGCTACTGATACAACTCCGCCTGCCACGCGATGCAAGATCGAGCGTGGAGCAACTCGCCCGCCTCTACGTGAAAGGCGCTATGGGAAACATCGTGCAACTGACTGAGATCGGCCGCTTCACAGACGATACCATCGACAAAACGATCTACCACAAAAACCTCTCCCGTGTTTCGTACGTCTTCGGCGAAATGGCCGGACGCAGCCCCGCAGAAGCAATACTCGACATGCAGGCGCATTTCAAGAAGAATCCCCTGCCGGACGGATTCAAAATCGTGTGGAGCGGAGAAGGTGAATGGAAAATAACGGTAGACGTGTTCCGCGACCTCGGCATTGCGTTCGGGGCAGCCTTGATAGCCATCTACATTCTCCTCATAATCGAGACCCATTCGTTCTTCATGCCGCTGATAATCATGTTGGCGATTCCGCTGACGCTCATCGGCATCATGCCCGGCTTCTGGCTCCTGAACGCGCTCACCGCAGGGAAAGTCGGCGGCTATGACAACCCGGTTTTCTTTACGGCCACGGCGATGATCGGCATGATTGCTCTCGCAGGAATCGTGGTCAGGAACTCAATCATCCTTATAGATTTCGTCCACCATTCGCTTGCGCAGGGGAAACCGCTGAAGGATGCTCTTCTAGAATCCGGCGCGGTGCGGTTCAGGCCGATCCTTTTGACCGCAGGCACAACGCTGCTCGGCAACGTCGTGATAACGCTCGACCCGATTTTCAGCGGTCTCGCATGGGCGATCATCTTTGGCCTCTTCGCCTCGACCGCATTCACCCTCTTCGTCATTCCTGTCGTATACAACATGGTCTACGGCACTAAACCGCAATAGAAGGAAGGGAAGGGCCAATTCATTCGCACATAATGCAGCGCGAGAAAACATCCTTTGACTATTCTGCGGAAACTGTGCTAGAGTGTTGCGCGCGCGAAAGGATTGCCATTGGCGCTTGGATACAAGAAGTGAATCATACCCATGACTGAGAATTGTCCCAATACCCACCAGAACTTGCTTCGGCGTACGGTCTGCTTCGTAGGCGCACTGGTTTTGCTATGGGCCTTGTTTCTCAACGCCTTCCACCTTTCGGGCTCGCATCCTTTCCACAAAGACGCCACTTGCCACGTCTGCAAGTTCTATCAAAGCTCCCAGGCGGAAGACGTTTCGCAGCGCTCTGAATGGAGCTCTCTGTTCTCAACGGACACCTGTCCAACACCCGTTTTCTCACGTGATTCCTCGCCGGCTGTTTCCTTCCACGACCCACGCGGTCCACCTTCCTTGATGGTTTGCGCCTGACTCGCTCATTCCGTCCGATAAATACGGCGATTTGGAGATGACCATTGTTTGTAGGGGCGAACCTTGTGTTCGCCCTGCATTCGATTCAGGCAAACACAAGGCTCGCCCCTACGGGTTTCAGTTCTTATCTCAGTGTCCCTGTCGATGACCTTGACACTCATCACAAAGGAGAGAGGACATCATGAGGCATATGATTCCTGGGTTTCTCTTGTCTCTATCCTTATGTCTCACCGCTTGGGCAGACGTCGGAAAACCCGAATCCGAACTCGAGCTTCTCAAGGCTCAAATCGAGAATCTTCGAAAGGATTTCGAGCAATCACGGCAGCGGGATGAGGCAGAAGTCATGCAGATGCAGAATCGTATCCGCGAACTCGCGGATCAACTTGCAGAACAACGCGCGGCTCAGTCCGGAGGGGCGTCCGTCGCTTACACGGAAGTCCAGCAAGTCCAACCACCCGCATATGCGGCTTTTGGCCAACGCGCCATATCGCAAATCTTCAATCCCGACATAGCAGTAATCGGAGACGTGCTCGGGCAATATACCAGTCATGAGAACGAAGGCCAGAGGCCGGATGACGAGTTCATATTCCGTGAACTCGAGCTCAACTTCGCTGGAGCGCTCGACCCGTTTGCCCGGGCCGACGTGACTATTTCCATCGAAAAGGAATTCCCGGAATCCGCTCTTCCGGGAGAAGAACCTGAGGGGGAAGAGGGCTTCGCGATCGACGTCGAGGAGGCCTACTTGACGGTGCTTTCTCTCCCCCATGGCTTGCAGGCCCGCGTGGGAAAGATGCGGGAGAAGTTTGGCAAGGCTAATCCACTGCATGGGCATTCACTTCCGTGGGTCGAGGAACCACTCATGATTCAGAATTTCTTCGGCGATGAGGGTCTTACAGGCGAAGGCGCCGAGGTGAGCTGGCTGGCGCCTACCGACCATTATCTCGAACTCACCTACGAGATTTTCAACAATGACAACGACTCTTCATTTGCCGGAGGAGACCACGACGACGTCGTGCATCTTGCCCATGCAAAGAATCTCTTTGAGCTTTCGGACGCCACAACTCTTGAAGTGGGTGGTACGCTTGCGACTGCTCCGAACGACGACGGACATGGCGCTAATCGCACGTGGCTCGAAGGAGCAGACCTGACCGTGAAATGGCTGCCCCCGGAAAAGTCTCTCTATAGAGGTCTGACGTGGCAGACTGAGGCTCTGTTCTCGCAAAAAGACACCGACGTAGGCGAACAAGACACATGGGGGCTTTACTCCTCGCTGGAATATCGGCTTTCCAGACGATGGAAAGCGGCAGCGCGTTACGATTACTCCGAATTTCCTGATTCCGAAGATTTACGCGAGAAGGGCTATTCGGCTTATCTCACGTTCCTCCAGAGCGAATTTGTGTTCTGGAGGCTCGGCTACATGTTCGTTGACCGGAACTTTGCTGACCCGGTCGATGAAGACGAGCACCTTGTCTGGCTTCAACTGAACTTCGGTCTGGGGGCGCATCGCGCTCATGAATATTGAACGGAAAATCGGGGACACGATGCGGCATCATGTCGCCGATTTTCCGAAGGTCGAAAGCCAAAATGGACAACGATAAACATTGATTGAGGTGAAACCCAATGAGAAAAAGAATCACAGTAGTTCTGACTGTGGCCATTGCATTTCTGTTGGCTCTCCATTCTCCACGGAGAGCGGAATGCGCGGGGAAACCCAACGTTCTGACAACACACACAGTGTTGAAATCCATAACCGAAACAATTGGGAAAGATCATGTTTCGGTTTCGTGCCTCAGCACCGGGAAAGAGGACCCGCATGCGATTTCGGCAAAACCCAGTTACATGGTGAGCGCAAGGAAAGCGGACCTGTTCATCAAGATGGGAATGGAGTTGGAAATCGGCTACGAACAACTCATTGTTGACGGAGCCCGGAACTACAAAATCCGGTATGGCCAGCCGGGCTATCTGGATGTTTCACTAGACGTCTTGCGGCGCGAGGTCCCCACGACGCGGATCGACAGATCGCTCGGAGACGTCCATCCCCTCGGCAATCCGCATTATTGGATGGACCCTTACAACGCGCGTATCATGGCGCACACGATAGCCAACAAACTCGCCGAGTTGGACCCTCAAAATACGGCCTACTATACAGCTAACAGCGCGGATTTCGTCAGGCGAGTTGATGAAGCGATGTTCGGAAAGTCACTCGTTGAGCAACTTGGCGGCGACAAGCTGTGGTCGCTTGACCTATCCGGCAAACTGGATTCTTATCTGATCGAAAAAGGATTGAACGGAAACACCGGTGGCTGGTACGCCCAACTCAAGCCGCTTGGCGGAACAGAGGTAATTACATATCATCGCAGTTGGGTCTATTTCACGGATCGCTTCAACCTCAAGATCGCCTCTGAACTCGAGCCGAAACCGGGGATACCCCCGAGTCCCTCGCATTTGCTCGGCGTAGTCCAAACAGCATCGCAACGGAAGGTGAAAGTAATACTGATGGAGCCTTTTTATGACCCAAGGGCCGCCGAATTCGTGGCTCTAAAAACGGGCGCAAAGGTAGTCGAAATCGCCAATGCAGTCAATGGCTGGCCCGGAGTGACCGATTACTTTTCGTTGATCGATAATGCAGTTGGAAAGATAAGGCAGGCAATACTCGGGGCCGCGTAGACATACAGAAATCCCCCTTCACCCCCCTTTGACAAAGGGGGAAGGGGGGATTTATCAGGCTTTGACATTCTGCACAATACATGTCGCATAAATTCCGGCCTCAACGGAAGAGGAACAACACATGACTGATATGCTCGTATTCATGGCGGCGCCATTTGTCGCATGTCTGATACTGACCGGCATCCACTGCTATCTCGGCCTTCACATTGTTACTCGCGGAGTGATTTTCGTTGACCTGGCGCTCGCCCAAGTCGCCGCGCTCGGAGCAACAATTGCGGTCTTGTTCGGCTACGTGTTGAACAGCCCGGAGGCCTATTGTCTCTCGCTCGCGTTCACATTCGTCGGAGCCGCTATTTTCGCGATCGGCAGATTCCGCGACGAAAGAATCCCGCAGGAAGCCATAATAGGAATCGTCTACGCCGTTTGTTCTGCGACCGCGATTCTGGTGCTCGACCGCGCTCCGCACGGCCACGAGGCAATCAGCGCCATGCTCGTTGGGAGCATTCTTTACGTGACATGGCCGGGCATACTGAAGACGTTCCTCGTATATTCGGTGGTCGGCCTGATTCACTACTACTTCAGGAGCAAATTCTTGTTGATCTCGTTCGACGTAAAAGAAGCATGGAATCGTGGCCTTTCGGTGCGTTGGTGGGACTTCGTCTTCTATGTCACTTTCGGATTCGTCGTCACGAGTTCGGTTCAGATTGCGGGAGTGCTGCTTGTATTCAGCTACCTGGTTGTTCCGGCCGCATGTGCGATCCTTTTCGCCCGCAAGACCTCCTCGAGGCTTTTTCTGGGATGGGGAATCGCCTTCCTGGCAAGCGTAGCGGGCATATTCATGTCCACAAAATGGGACTTCCCTACGGGCGCGTCCATCGTTTCAGCATTCGGCCTCGCCCTCATTATCTGCGCGCTCATCGCCCGCGCGACGAGAAAGAAGAGAGAGAACACAAATGAGGCCGAACCTGAATCCGCCCATTGCGCACAACATCGCTGACAACACTAGCCGGAGAGAGAAAACCATGAGAGAGGGAGCAGAAGATTCACGCTTATGAACGTGATGGCGCACGGCATTTGCGCAAACCTGTTACTCATTCCTTACTGCTCATACTTGAGAAGCTGCTAAGCCCGTTCTTTTCTCATACCATACCAGCGCTGTCTTCAGTTTGAACCCGGCCCTCTTGTACAGCGAGCAGGCCGCCTCGTTTTGACAATCCACGGTCAGTTCAACGGTTTGAAGGCCTCTGCCCGCCAAATATTTCAAGCCGGACCACAAGACAGACCTTCCCAAGCCCCGGCCGCGAAACTCCGGCACAATGCCCATCATGTGGATTCGGCCAACTACTTCGCCGGTCTTGCCGTCCGGCCGGTGTACTTTCGCGGTCCAGCAGTAACCGGCGGCATCTTCTCCGTAATACGTCAATATGACGCCATTATGGCCGTAGCCACATGTATTCAACTGTTGGAAAATCTCAGATGTCGTATTTGGACAAAACCCCCAGGATTCACCGAAGGCGCGGTTCTGAAGCAGGGTGAATTCCGTCTCAGCGCCCGGTTCGAGTGGTCGATGGGACAGACCTATATACTTTGATTCAACAACCAGGGCAGGCCAAAGTTCCAGCCTCATCTCTGCATACCGGCGGACCGGCCTGAATTCTAAATCGGCGAACAAATTACGGGCGGCCCGGTCGTTTTCTCTCAGGTCCGCATGCACTATTGCCGCTTTGAGATCGCTGGCCCTCTTGATTGCCGAACGGAGTAAGCCGGCCGTAACTCTCCGGCCAAGAAAACCGGGCCTGACCAACAGCCTCAACACTGCGCGGCCAATGGCCAACTCCGGGATCACCCGACATGCGCCGACAATTCTCCCTTGTTCCTCAGCCAAGAATAGATTCTCTCCGGAAAAATCGGTGGGTTTCAGCGACTCGCCTGTAAGCCAACCGAGCAGGAACGTATCAACTGACCCGCAGATGGATTCGGCCTCTGCATGCAATCGGACATATTGACCCAAGTCAGCCGAACAATAATTTCTTATTACGCAGGAATCGCTATCCATCGGTCACGCCATAGACGAAAAGGTCAGTCTTTCCCTTGCACAACCCGCTCACCGGGTTTGGGGCCGTTTGTCGCAGGACCGGCAAAGCATTGGGCCTTAAGCATCCAGTCGCGCGCCGTTTCTCCGACGACTTCGAGCCGGGTGTCATCCACATGCCGCCTTTGCGCCACCACCAGGCAGAAACCTTCTGCCGGGCCGCTTATCTTGTCTGACGCATCTTCCGGTCCCCATGTCCAAAGGTTTCCGGACGGAGCAGTGAGTTCCACGCGTACTCGTGTTTTGGGGACCTCCAAGCCACGGTTTGTGTAACTCCAGCCGAATGTGGTTACACCGAGGTGGGCGATGTGGCGCAGGCGATCGGTGTTTATGCGCTTTAGACGGAGGGCGTCAAACACATCCTGGCCGTGAGCCCATGTCTCCATCAACCGCGCCGTGGCGTGAGACAGGGCGCTCATGGGCGGTCCATACCACGGCAGCCGATCTTTCGGACCGATGGCCGCATATGCCTCTACCAACCTTTTCCGTTCTCTTCTCCACCAGCCCATCAGTTCCGGAATAGGCATATCCTTGCCGACACCTTCGAGCTTTTTCATGAATGCATCGATGTCGCTCACAACTTCTTCAATGTGTTTACCAAACATATCCGGCGCAGTCGCCGAAAGCGCAGCCCGATCGTCAAAGTACGCCAGATGGCGGATTTGGTCTTTGATGTTCCATGGGCGTGAAGGGGTCATGGTCATCCATCTCTCTTCTTCCAGATTCGCCACGACGGCGTCCAAAGCCTCATGTTCAGCTCTTAGATCCTCGCAGATCTGCTCCATTTTTCACCTCCCAAGAAACTCGGTTCACGGTCTATGGTTCATGGCTTAATAGTGATCCGGCATCTCGACAGGCGGACTTCCCTGCCGCCTAACCGGTATTTATAGGGCTCGGCGCCTTTCAGGAAATCGTACTTTTTCCGGCCGATCTCGATGCTATGCTTTATGCTGAGAATCTTGCAGAGCAACCCGGCGCTCAACGAAGCGTATCGAGGATCATATCCGCTATTGTAGAGGTACATGGTTTTCTGGTAGTCGAAACATACAGCCGCCGCCGCGATTAAATCGAATAGTCTAAGAACAAAGAGTCGAAGAACTCCTTCTTCGGACATCGCCCGTATCATCGACCGGAAAAAAGACTCCATTCGAGGGTCCATGAAAGCCGCTTTATCCGACCGGCTTTCGCGAAACATTTTCAGGAAAGCATCCAGGTATTCCGCTATTTCCTCGGGGTTTTCCAAAACAAGTAAACTTACATCCGTTTTCTCGTGCAGTCTTCTCAGTTTGCGTCTGATTTCATGTCGCTGTTTTCCGTTCAATGAATTCAGGTATTCATTCCAGTCGCCGGGCAAATCCATTTCCAGCGACACCCCATCCGGCTCAAAGGAGCATACTCCATCTCGCTCTTGCGCCGTTTCCACCAGGTGTGAAAATACCGTTGATTCCGGTCGCAGACATCTTAGGTCAAGTTCTGTTATACACCGTTTTTGAAGATTATCGAGAAGCACGTTGTAGAATTCTTTTTCATATCCGGGCGCTACGGTGAAATCCATGTAGTCACAAACATCGGCACAGCCTACGAAAGAGGCCGTCATACCATTGATGGATAGCGGGGCGACACCGATCAAGTCCTTGTCCATCTTGATCAGACATACACAGAGTTCATCATCCGGTTTGAACGCCTGCCTCCATGTCTGCATCCAACGCGGCAACATAAAAACGTGCCGCCCCTCCCGGATGCCTTCAAAATGGTCTAAATAAGAGTCGATGGTGTCAAAACTTTCAACAGTGGCCGTGATTCCCATCCCATTCAATCCCCCAGGAGGGCATCGGCGGCTTTCCCTGAATGATAATCCGCGTCTCCGATGACATATTCGTGCCTCCCGGACTTACTCTTCATCGTCATCATCGTCATCCGGAACGAATTTCTTGATATACCCGGTATGAATATCTCCTCGCTGGAATGCGGGATCATCGAGAATCTTCAGATGCAAGGGAATTGTCGTTTTTACCGGCCGGATTACAAACTCGTCGAGAGCTTTCCTTAGAACGCGAATAGCTCCGTCTCTTGTGAGATCGTACCCGATGAGTTTGGCCACGAGGGAATCATAATATATTGGGAGATCGTATCCCTGGTAGAGGTGCGTATCCAGTCTGATGCCGGAGCCGCCAGGAGGACTGTACTCCTTAACAATCCCGGGAGAAGGCAGAAAGTTAAGGTCCGGATTCTCAGCGTTGATCCGGCACTCGATGGCCCAACCTTTCAGACGAATGTCGTCGAAACTGTATTCCAGTCTTCCGCCATCGGCCAGCCGAATCTGTTCCTTGACCAGGTCCACGCCGGTGACCATCTCCGTGACCGGGTGCTCCACCTGGATGCGAGCATTGATCTCCATGAAGTAGAAGTTGCCTTCCCGATCAAGCAAGAATTCAACCGTGCCTGCATTCAAATAGTTCACGGCCTTTGCCGCTCTAATGGCGGCCTGGCCCATTGCCTTCCTCAGTTCCGGCCTCATGGCCGGAGAGGGCGCCTCTTCGATCAATTTTTGATAACGTCGCTGAATCGAGCATTCCCGTTCACCCAGATGGATGACGTTACCGAATTTGTCGGCCAGAACCTGAAACTCAATGTGCCTCGGGTTCACCAGGCATTTCTCAATATACAGCGAGTCGTCGCCGAAAGCCGCCTTCACTTCCGCTTTGGCCACGGCGAACTCTTCCCTTAGAGTATCTTCATCCGGGCAGATGCGAATGCCGCGCCCGCCGCCGCCGGCCGAGGCTTTGACCATCACCGGATAGCCTATTTCAGAAGAGAATGCAACCGCTTCATTAATCGATCCCACCCCGCCGGGACTTGATGGAACAATGGGAACCCCGGTCCGGTTAACAACCTCCTTGGCCATGATCTTATCGCCGGCCAGATACAGGCTTTCCGGCGTCGGACCGATGAAGACGAGGCCGGCGTCCTTGCAGGCGCGGGCAAAGTCTCCGTTTTCGGCAAGATAGCCGTAGCCGGGATGAATCGCTTCCGCACCCGTTTTCCTTGCTGCTTTGATAACGGCCTCTATGTCCAGATAACTACGCGCGCTTATGGCGGGTCCGATGCAGACGCTCTCGTCGGCACGGCTAACGTGCAAGCTGTCCGTATCAGCCTCGGAATACACGGCCACACTGCGCAACCCCAGGTCTCTTACCGCACGTATGACTCTGACGGCGATCTCGCCTCTATTGGCTATCAATATCTTGGATAACATTGCTTCCTATCCATACAAGGTGTTTGATTTCCAATGAGAAAGAATACGACTCTCGTATTCCATTGGAGCGTCATGCTCAATCATGTTATCAGCGGAATTCCGTGGGAGAATGCGACCAGCAATCCTTCATAGGGTCTCAATAACGAGTATTAGATCCCCGTCCGCCAACGGCGATTCATTCTCTGCGACGATCTCGGCGATCTTGCCGTCCGCCGGCGCTTTGATCTTCTGATAGACCTTCATTGTTTCAAGTAGGGCAAGAACCTGCTTCTTCTTGACTACATTGCCCACTTCAACGTATGCCGGCTGATCGGGCGCCGGCCTTCTATAAAACACTCCGGACATTGGCGCTCTCACTTCGATTCTCTTGCTCAAAACTCATTTCCTCCTGAGAAACTCGGTTCAGGGTTTAGGATTCGTGGTCTGCCCTCGACCTGATCGGGGGCGGCGCCGCAAGCGTCGTCAGGCGCTCTAACGCCCCTTCCATATTGGCTCGCGTTTCTCCATAAACGCTGCGATGCCTTCCATCAAGTCCTCGACCTGGGTGTTAATGGTCAGTTGTGAATGAAGAAAAACAAGAGCGTCATCCATGGCCATGTCCGCAACCCGGTAGAAGGAGGATTTGCCGAGCCCCATCACGGCCGGACTGTATGATGACAGCTTCCGGGCCATCTCCGCGACCTTTTCCCGGAATAAGTCCTTGGGCACACAATAGTTGATCATGCCGATGCGCTCCGCCTCGGCCGCCGGGATACGGTCTCCGGTCATGCACAATTCGATCGCCTTTTTCCGGCCCACGTTGCGGATGAGCACGGCCGTTACCATGTAAGGCCAGAGGCCGCGCTTAATCTCCGGCACGCCGAACTGAGCATTCTCACTGGCGATGACCACGTCGCTTGACAGGCAGAGCCCCATCCCTCCAGCCAGGCAGTAGCCCTCGATGGCGGCCAGGATCGGCTTCCTGCATTTGTTCATCTTAACCAGAAGGTCGGCGAAATGCTTCCGGTCATTGTGCATGTCAAGAAAGGATTGTTCCGTTGTGAAACTGCCGCCCAGGTCTGCGCCCGAGCAAAAATTGCCCCCCGCGCCGGTCAGAACGATTGCCGATACGCCGGGGTCAGCCCCGGCCTGATCGAAAAATTGGTTCAGCCCTGCCAGCACGTTGGGATTGAGTGAATTACGCCGCTCAGGCCGATTAAGAGTAATGGTTGACACTTTGTCCTTGACGTCGTAAAGGACCTCCTGGTTTTCACTCATCTTCATCTCTCCTCTTAAGAAAGTAGATTTGCCGGCAATTCCCATCCCAAACCCCAAACTGCAAAACCCTCAAACCCCCCTTGCGGTACCCAGAATACGGCGCGCTTCCTCAGCCGTGGCGATCTCCCTGCCGACTTCGCGCGTGATCTTGGCCAGGGCTTCGACCAGTTCCCCATTGCTTCGGGCTTTCTCGCCGCTTGGCAGATAGAACGTGTCCTCCAACCCGGTGCGCACGTTGCCGCCTTCTGCCAGAGCTTTTCGCTGAAGGTCCCACACTTCTTTCCGACCGACACAGATTACCTGCCAGTGAGAGCCGGGCAGCATTTCGTTCTTCAAGAGTGGCACCCATTCCGGCTTGGCCGGCTGGCCACTGGCTACACCCATTACCAACGATATGTGCGGGTCCCCCTGGAACATGCCGGCCTTCTTGAATAAGGCCACACTGCGAACGATGCCGGAATCGAAGCACTCGAACTCGGGAACGATGTCGTTGGCAGTCATAACGTCCAGAAAGGCCTGGACCTTTTCCACCGGATTATCGAAAGCCATAGGCGGCCATGCCCATGTGCCGTCTTCCTTGAGCTTGAGATAGTTCAAAGACCCGGCGTTGCATGCGGCCATCTCAGGCTTCACCGCCTGGAGGCACGCCACCGGTCCGGAAATGTCGGGCCCGACTACGCCGGTGCTCTGGTTTATGATTATCTCAGGCACTCGAGCTTTGATGGCATCAATGATTGATTTGACAACCCCGACGTCCCAGGTGGGATATGCGCCCATCCCCGGCCTCTGGTCACGGAAATGGCAGTGCACGATAGTGGCCCCCTGATTCCATGCCTGCTCAGCCGCATCGGCCATTTCCTCGGGCGTGACCGGGATGTTGCCCATATTGGGATTGGTCAGCACACCGGTAAGGGCGCAAGTCAGTATGGCTTTGTCACTCATGCGATATCTCCTGAAAAACTCGGTTCATGGTTTAGGGTTCATGGTTCATGGTTGAATCCCAAAGAAACTGAACACTTATGTCATTCCCTCGCCGAGAAACCGGCGACTGTTTCCTTTAATTCGGGGACACCATGCGGCATGGTGTCCCCGAATTAAAGGCTGTTCTCTTCACAATTAATTATGCTAGAGGCGTGATCAGGCGCTCCTAAGAAAATAGGTTTACAGTTCACGGTTCACGGTTTACGGTTGAGAGGAAAAAGACGGTTTCAGGTTTCAAGCTTCAGGTTTCAGATTAAATCCATATTTTCTTCCATAATCAATCCCTAACCAGGAACCAGATACCCCGCGCCTTGCGCGGCTCAAGTCGGAGAAGACCCGTGTTTCTTGGCTCTGGGCGGCCGCTTCTCCGCTTTGTTTCTGACAATATCCAGAGCTTCGATGATTCTCTTCCGCGTATCTTTCGGTTCAATGATCTCGTCGACCACCTGGGCAGTCCATGAGTGAGCCGCGTCAAAGACGTCCACTTTCTCGCGGGACCGGTTCAAATAGGCTTCATACGCATCTTCCTCGATCCCTTTCCCGTAAACCTCCTTATAGTTCAACTCGGAAGCCTCAGTCGCGAACCGGGCAATGGGCCATGCATAGGTCACGTCCGCGCCCAGCCCTTTCAGGCCGCTCAAAATCATGCTGCCGGAATCGGAGTACGCCTCACGCAGGACCACGCCGATCTTCGGGATGGTCGCCGTGGCATAGACATCGACAATCTTGCCGATATGCCGGAGCAACCCTCGAGTTTCCTCTTTCTCGCCGGGAACCGCGGCCGGCGTGTCCACAAGGTTGACCAACGGTGTATTGTAGGCGTCCAGCGCTTGCAGGAAGCGGTAGTATTTGTCACAAGCATTGACTTCGTAAATGCTGCGGTCCTCAACCGGATTATTGGCCACGAGGCCGACCACTTCACCGTTAAAGCGACAGTATCCGGTGATTAGTTGTTTTGCGTATTCGTTCTTGATCTCAAAGAAATCCCCGCCATCAACTATTTCTCGAATGACGTCGTGCATATCATATTTCTGCTCGAATTCGCCAGGCACGATATCAAGCAGTCTCCCCACTTCTCGTTTGGCGTCGTCGGTCCGCCCCCAGGCAAGCGGTTTTTCGCGATAATTCTGAGGCAAGTATCGGAGCAGTTCGCGGCAGGCCAAAATGGTTTCTTTATCGCCGGCGCCTACCAGGTCGCACGTGCCGCTCAACTGCATGTGATAGTCGGCTCCGCCCACGTTGCGATCGATCTTCTCGGAAGTGGCCGCAGCGGTCTGGCGCGGCCCACCCAGCCACAGATTGCCTGACACCCGACTGATGAACAGGAAATCGCACAATGTCGGAATATAAGCGCCTCCGGCAATGCAAGGACCCATCAACACCGTAATCTGGGGCATGACACCCGAGTAAATGGACTGGATGCGAAACATCCAATCTATGCCGGCCTGGGCCACTTCACGATATCCCAGCCTGCCACCCGAGGAATCCAGAAGGTTAACAAGGGGGATGCCCCACGTCGCCGACAATTCCAAAGAACGGGCATATTTCATAAGATGTTGTTGACCGGTCGATCCGCCCAACACGGTGAAGTCCGAGGCATAAATCATGGCGGTGCGGCCATGAACCTTGGCCGTTCCCAAAACGGCTCCGTCGCAGGGCGCATCCGTAAAGCGGCCGTCAATGCGGGTTCCGGTAGTGTTTACACAAGAACCCAACTCGCTGAAGGAGCCTGCGTCTATGAGGATTTCGATCCTTTCTCGCGCGGTCAACTTGCCGCGGCCGTGCTGCCGCTCAATATGCTCAATGCCGCCGCCAAGTTGATTCTTCTTTTGTATTTCGCGATATCGGTTGATCGCTTCTTCCATTCGTTTGCCCATGTCTCAATAATCTCCTGAGAAAGCAGGTTCGCAGCCCACAGTTCACGGTTTACGGTTGAATCACGGAGCAGCACAGCCGCAACCAAGCAAAGAAGAAAAAGTTTGGATCACGAATTACATGAATACAACTTCCTGAGTGTCATTCCCGCGAAAGCGGGAATCCATTCCTGAGATGGAAAACCATCGACTGATTCCCTTAGTTCGGGGACAGCATGTGGCATGGTGTCCCCGAATTAAGGGCTCTTTCTCCCACAATTAACAACGCCCAAACGTGTTCATGCGCCGCTAAGAAACCCTCCTCTTTCCCCCCTTTACAAAAGTCACCATTGTCCCCCCTTAATTCTTTCACCTTTCCCCTTCCGGCAGGGGGGAGGGGGGATTTCTCCCCTATACTCATGCCGGCTTAATGTAGCGTCTCTTATCCGGCGTTTCTTCTCGTTTGTCGGCCGACGCGCGCAGCGCCTTGACGATCCGCGAACGCGAGTCCCTGGGGTCGATGACCTCATGCACTGTATACCAATGCGTGAATATCTTACCCATCGTCATGACACTGAACATCTCGCGAAGAATACTCACGTAAAACTCGAACAGTTCATTATAGTTGCCCTCTTCCTTGGCCTTGGCCAGCTCCTTGTGGAACACGGCGTGGACCATCATCTCCGGGCCGGTAGGCGCGAACTCGGTCGTCGGCCATCCGTAAATAAAATCCGGCCCCATCTTGCTGGCGCCCATGACGATGTTGGAACCACCGTAAGACCTGCGCAGCACAAGGGTCACCTTTTGTGTCGTCAGGTTGGAATAGCCGTGCAGATTCTTGGCGCCGTGGCGGATGACTCCCATGCGCTCCCACCGGTCGCCGGGAGGAAACGCCGTGGTGTCGGACATGGTCAGCAACGGAATATTAAAGCAATCGAGGAACATCAGGAAGCGATCATATTTGTCGGAGGAGTCCGGTTCCATGATGCCGCTTAATTCATCAGGATTGTTGGCGGCGATACCCGTAACCATGCCGTCAAACCGCGCGAAGCCGATAACCATGTTGGGGGCAAAGTCCCCTTGAAGCTCGAAGAATTTCCCATCATCCACAATCAGATCGATGATCTCGTGGACGTCATACGTGAACCGAACCTGATTGGGCATCACATCGAGCAGGGCCTCTTCCCGCCGATTAGGATCGTCGGCGGACTCGATTGCCTTCGGCCGCTCCCAGCAGTTCTGAGGCATGAACTCCAGGAGCTGCTTACAGAGGTCAATAGCCTCCTCGTCGCTGCCGGCCATCAAATGACACTGGCCGGATTTCGTCATGTGGAAATCGGCCGAGCCCGCATCTTCAGACTCGATCGGACCCCCTAACCATAAGAACCCTGTCTTGCTGTTCATAATCAGGAAATCCGACAACACCGGGACCTTCGCCATCGGCCCCGTGCACGGCCCCAATACCAGAGCGATTCGAGGAACTATTCCGGAGTAAAGGCAGTAATTCTTTAGCACACGCGCAATGCCGTGTTGGCCGACGAATCCCTTTTTCATGCTGACACGACTTCCGGCGGAATCGAAGATTCCAATAAGAGGCATCTGTTCCTGCCCGGCCATCTGAGCCAATTCGGCGATCTTCCACACGCCTTGGTCGCCGAAAGAGCCCGACATGACCGTGAAATCCATGGAATACACCATCACCTGTCGGCCGTTCACCTTGGCCATACCCATGATCACGCCGTCTCCGGGACTCGGTTTATCGCTGGACTCCTGAGGCGGCCGAAACTCCCGGACGACAGAACCGATTTCCTCGAAAGTGCCCGCGTCGGCCAACCTCTCGATTCGTTCCCGCGCTGTGAGCTTGCCCAGACTATGCTGCAAGGCCACCCTGTCAGGCCCACCGGCCGCAAGATTCTCCTGTCGACACGTTTCCAACTTCGCCAGATACCCGTCCATCCACTCGCCCACTCTAACTATCTCCTTTCGTTGAATCTTCTTTGACTCTGAATCATCCGGGAAGCGCGCCTCCTGGTCTTGAATGTCTATACAACCATAGACGACTCATAGTCCTGAAATGGATTCCCGCCTTCGCGGGAATGACACCCAGGAGTGTGTATTCGTGTAATTCGTGATCCAAACTTTTTCTTCTTTGGTTGTGGGCTACGCCGTGCTGTGGATTCCCAACTTCTTCTTTTCCCCTTCTTCTCCCCAAATCCGCGCTAATCAGTGTAAATCAGTGGATCCAGTTCCTTTTCTTCTTCCCGATTTTCTTAGTGTTCCTTCCTGCTTCTTCGTGCGCCTTCGTGGATTATATATCTTTTTGTTGCTTCTTCTTCTTCTCCGAATCTGTGACAATCAGCGAAAGCTGCGGATTCCTTCATGGATAGGCGCCTATTCTACCATTTGACAAGGCCCCTTTCAAAACGGACCAAACCGCAAACCTGCGCGGACTTCAGTGAACCATTCTGTCCTTGCCTGCCCAATATTTCTCACGAAGCACGCGCTTTAGCACTTTTCCGCTGGGGTTTCTGGGAAGCGATTCCACAAACTCGACGCTCTTCGGCTTCTTGTACCCCGCGAGATTCGCCTTACAGTGAGCGATCAAGTCCTGCTCCGCACATGTGGCGCCCGGTCTCAACACCACCAGCGCTTTCACGCTCTCACCCCACTCTTCATCGGGCACGCCGATGACTGCCGCGTCGAGCACTGCGGGGTGCGCGAACAGAACATCCTCAATCTCGCGAGGGTATATGTTCGAGCCACCGCTGATTATCATGTCTTTCTTCCTATCGACGATATAAATAAATCCTTCACCATCTACTGTCGCGAGGTCACCCGTGTACACCCTGCCGTCCTTGAGCACTTCCGCTGTGGCCTCGGGCCACTTCCAGTAGCCCTTCATGACGCACGCCCCTTTCGCCGTAATCTCGCCCACCTCTCCCGGCTTCACGTCCCGGCCGTTCTCATTAAGAATGCGCACGCCCACCTCGGGCAAGCCCTTCCCGCACGAACCCAATCGGCGCGTTTTCTCCTTCGGACCATCAACAACATGGTCGGCCTCAAACAAGATGGCCAGCAACCCTCCCTCGGTGCACGCATAATCTTGAATGAAGATCGGGCCAATCTTTTCAATTGCCCTCTTCACGAGTTCCGGCGGCATAGGTGAGCCGCCGTAAGTAATCCTCTTGAGGCTGGACAAGTCATATTTGCCGAAATCAGGACTGTTCAAAATAAAATTGATGATCGCGGGCACAAGATGGACATCAGTAATTTTTTCTCTCTGTATAGTTTCGAGAACCCCGGCAGGGGTGAAACGGCGGAGAATGACAGTTGTGCTCCCCATGTATGAACAGGCGAGGTCCCAGCCTCCACCGCCGAACGAATAGAACGGAGTGACTACCAGCGAACGGGTGTCTTCGTCTATTGCGAGGCGGCTGGCCGCAAGGTCAATCACGGCAGTTATGCTGCCGTGAGTGTGCATCGCCCCCTTGGGTAGGCCCGTCGTGCCGCTGGTATATAGCAGCCAGAGCATATCTTCAGCCGACGGCAGAGAATCCGGTGGTTCCGCCGCGCCCTTTCCGACCAACTCTTCATAATCAAGGAAACCGGCCGCTTGAGTCTGGATGCCGATGAGAAATCGAATGGTCTTGAAGCGCTCTCTTGCGGAACTGATGATCTGTGAATACTCATCGGATACAAGAAGCGCTTTCGACTCGGAGTCATTTAGTATGCATTCGATTTCACGAGGCGCCAGACGGTAGTTCACCGGAACGATCATGAACCCGCCCAAAGCCGCCGCCCAGAACAGTTCACGATACTGAAAACAGTTCTGGGAAAGGATAGCGACATGATCTCCCTTCTGCAGCCCTATTTCCCGAAGCGCATTCACGAGCCTATACACACGATTAAGAAGCTGTCCAAATGTGAATTCGTTCTGCTCATATTTGACCGCAAGTTTGTCAGGATTCTTTTCGGCAACCTCGATCAGCCTTTGCGCTATGAGCTTCTTTTCCATCGTTTCTCCCCCCATCCCTGTCTGTGCGCGAATGACATTGAGCGGTTTTCATTCATACAGTTCGTCCCGCGCCTGTAGTGGCGCGATCCACCGCGCCCATTCTGCATTGCTCACTGTCAATTTCTTGAATTTGCGTCGTGATTTCCTTTTGTTTTCCCTGAAATCTGCGTAAATCAGTCCAAATTGGTGAACTTCTTTATTCGTAATTCGTGATATAATTCGTGATCCGTGATCCAACTCTTTTTCTTTTCTTTCTTCTTCTTCCTCCCTGAATCTGTGCAAATCAGCGAAATCTGCGGATTCCTCTTCTTTTTGGTTGCGGCTTTGCTGCGCCGTGTAACTCATTGTTCTGAAATGGATTCCTATATTCGTGTAGTTCGCATAATTCGTGTAATTCGTGATCCAACTCTTCTTCTTTCTCCTCTTCCAAAATCAAAATCTTTGTGCCTTGGTGACTTGGTGGTAATGCTCTTCGCTAATCCGTGTGAATCCGTGGTTGCATGCTTCTTCTTTTTCTTCGTACCCTCGTATCCCTGTGGTGAATTCTTTTCGTTGTCTTGGTTGCGGCTCCGCCGCACGGTGTGCATCTGTGGTGAGAGATGTTTCCTTTTCTTCTTCTTTCCTTACGCCTACGCAACTGACAACTTCCTGAGAATCTCCTCGGCTTCATTCATAATATCATCAACGATGTCCGCCACGCTCTTAACATCATGGATCAGCGCCGACGACTGCCCTGCAGCGCACGAGCCCAGATCGATCTTGCCGTGCAAGCGAGCAAGCTCAAATGCATTGTCGCCAAGCTCTTCGCTGATTTTCATAAGTTGCAGCGGAAATGGCTCAATCTCGGCCTCGCGGCTCTCCCACGCGGCAGTAGTGGCATTCTTGATCACACGACACGGTTTGCCCGTAAAACAGCGCGAACGGACTGTGGCCTCGTCGTCGATTTCTACGATTTTGTTCTTATAGTTCATGTGAGCAAAGGCCTCCTTGCTCGCAACGAACCGGGTGCCGATCCAAACGCCGATTGCGCCAAACGCAAGCGCAGCCACGAGCCCGCGCCCATCCGCGATCCCTCCCGCTGCTACCACCGGCTGATTGATCACGTCGCACACCGCAGGAACGAGCGTAAACGTGCCCACTCGTCCGGTATGCCCGCCGCCGTCGTATCCTTGTGCGACTACAATATCGACTCCGCCCGCTGCGACTCGCTTTGCGTTCTTAGTGTTCCCGACGACCGCGATGACCTTGATGCCGAGTTCGTGCGCTTGAGGCACTACCGGCGCAGGATTTCCCAGCCCCGACGCGAGCACGGGAACCCTCTCCTTAAAAACGCTGTCAATCTGCTCCCTGACATCATCCGTGAATTCCTCTATCCTGGGGTCAGAAGACGGCTTGCCATAGGTGGCGAACAGGATATCGACACCAAACGGCTTGTCCGTCATGTCCTTAACTTTGCGAATCTCCTCTCGAAGCTGGTCAAGCGTCAGAGAAGCCGCCCCGATAACTCCAAGCGCACCCGCATTGGAAGCAGCCGCCACAAGGTCCGCCCTTGCCACGAAACCCATGCCCGCCTGTAGAATGGGTTTCTCGATACCCAGCAGTTCACACAACTGAGTCTTCAAAACGGGATGCATTCTTAGCCTCCTTGACAATGAATTTCAATGATTTTCAACCACGGGGAACACAACGCGGCACAGCCGCAACCCAACAAAAACAACGGGAATCGGGCGCGATGAATCGCGCCCCTACGAGGATGTCCCGATTTGTTCCTGTAGGGGCGCAATTCATTGCGCCCATGCGATTTCCACATAAGGGATTCCAAGAATCACGACAAGAATTCACGATTCTGATATTGAGTAGTACAGCGCGGCGTGGCCGCAACCAAACGAACTGTCATTGCGAGGAGCGAAGCGACGAAGCAATCTCAATATATTCCAGGGACTGTCTTCTCTCGTCGCACGGGTATATTCTCTCTTTCATCATTCATCACTCATCATTCCCTACCAGTCCTTTTTCACCCTTCACCCTTCACTCTTCATTCGATCTTTGACCTCCGACTATTATCTCCCCCTGAACTCCGGCTTTCGACGCTGGATGAAAGCCATCAGGCCTTCCATTAAATCCTCGCTTGTGAGACACCGGACCATGTGCTCGCGAAGATCGTTGTGCTCGATGTCCTGCTCGTAGGCGAGACAGCGTCCCAGCGTCTTCTTCATTCCCTCGAGCGAAAGAGGAGCATTCCCCGCGATCTCTTCCGCAAGCTGCCGAACACGTGTCTCAAGTTCGGCCAGTGGCGCCACTTCTTTCACCATTCCCATCTGTTTCGCTTCCGCTGCTGCTACCATTCTTCCCGTCAAAAGCATATCGCGCGCATTGGTGATTCCAACCGCGTTCACCAGCCGCTGCGCCAGCGGAAATGGAACAAGAAGCCCTATCTTTGCCAGCGGCATCGCGAAACGAGCCGTATCGGCCGCGACTATAATGTCGCAATGGAGCGCAAGCTCGCAGCCGCCTGCGACGGCGTATCCGTTCACCATGCCGATAACCGGATAGCGGAACTCGGTAATGCTCTTCATGGCCTCCTCGATGCCGATTCCTTCCCACGCATGAGGATCGGTTATCGACTTCCCGCTCGACGCCAACTCGGCAAGGTCGATTCCCGAGGAAAACGACTTCTCGCCCGCCCCTCTGATTATCGCCACCCGCACGTCCTCTTCCTGGCTCAACCCGCGCATGAGAGCCGTGAATTCCTTCCACATGGCAAGACTGAACGAATTTCGGCTCTCAGGTCGGTTAATAGTAATCGTACACGTGCGCCCTTGCTTCTCGACTATGAAATTCTCGCTGGCCATCTGTACCCCCAGAACTGATTCGTAATGATTCGCCCTATTCGTGACATCGGTGATCCCAGCTTCTTCACTCCCATTCGGGCGCAATTCGTCTCGCGCCTTGCGCGATTCGTGAAATTCGTGTTCCCATAGTTCCTTCTTCTTTTACTGTTCCACACGCACTTTGAATTTGGTGTCCTCAAGAAGAAATGAAAGCCAATTCGCATTGAGGACAGCGAGACCCCGCGCGGCTTCATCGAGATTCGTGAGCCGGCCATCCAGAAGCGCCTCGGCAACCGCAAAAGTCTCGGCCATCATGATCTCCGCGAAAAACGGAGTTTGTTTGAGGACTTTCGCAGGAGCCCTCAATTTCCGGGCAAATTTGTGGAGAGCCGACGCGAACTCCGCCCGCGTCTCCGCCCAGACGGCCCCTACTTCGCGGCCAACCAACGTCGTCGGGTCTCGACGATATCTCAGCACAAGCTCCGTGCCTAACGGGTCGGCCAGCAGAGTATTCAGGCTTTCCCGATACGCCAACGCTCTTGCTTCGATCAAATTGCCCTGAACAACGGCATCCGGTGTGACACGGCTCAAGACCTTGCGCATAGCGGCGCGCATCGCCTTGCCCCGCTCTGTTATTGCAGTGGTCAGGAGATGCTCGATATTCTCGAAGTAGGCATAAAAGGTAGGCTGGGCCAACCCGATGCGAGAACTGACATTGGCAGTAGTCAGCTCCGCAAGCCCCTGCTTGATCAGCACCTCCAGCGCCGTCTGGATCAGCCTGTGGCGATTCTCTTCCTTCCGCTGGGCGCGCACCCCAAGGTTCTGCCTCTCACCCACCTGATTCACCATCTCGTTTCCCATCAATGCTTCCCTTCCGTGCGCCTCACGCGGCCCCCTTTCGCCTCTTTCTCTTGTAGGGCCGAATTCATTCGGCCATCCCCCCCGTATGATGGACTTTCATCAATACCAATATCGGTATTGATTATATCGCGCGCCATAACCCCTGTCAAGATACGCCTCCGACCTTAATCGGGAATCCTCAATCTAAAACCAGCAGACTCCTGACTGATCCTTTTCCTTTCACTCTTCACGCCTCCCACTTCATTGTTCCCCTTTCACCGTTCCCCTCCTGGCCTTTGCGTCCTTGTGGTGAATTCTTCGACGTTTCTTTTTCTTGCTATTCTTCTCTAATACCTCGGTGCGCTCTGTCGCTCACGCAGTTTTATGGCTTCCCCCGTGACTCCCCGAGTTCCCCGTGGTTGTGGCTTTGCCGCACTCTGGACTCCGAGCCTCTCACTACTCCCCTTGTGCTCTTTGTTGGTTTGCGGTCCGACCCCTCTTCTTTTTCACTCATCATTCATCACTCATCATTCGTTGTCGCTTCCCTTTCCCCCTTCACTCTTCCCACTTCCCCCATCTTCCGTTTCCCTTTTTCCCCCCAAGAATTCCTATTCGTGCGATTCGTCTCGCGCCTTGCGCGATTCGCGACATTCGTGTTCCCAGAGTTTCTTCTTCTTTTTTGTTTCTTCTTCTTTTTGATTGCTGCTCCGCGCCCTCTGCGTCCTCTGCGGTGAGCGATTCTTCTTCTGAAAAAAAAAGACCCTGCAATCCGCAATTATGATGTCCGCGTTCGCCGGCGGTTCGCACGGCTTCTTCTTTTGTTCAATCCGCAATCCGCAATCATGATGTCCGCGTTTATCCGCCGGTCCCATTCATCACTCATCATCCCCCTTCGTTCCCCTTTCGCCTTTCGCCTTGCTCCTTTCGCCTATTCCTCCCCTCCTTCCTTCGTCCTTCATCACTCATCATTGTCCTTTCAATCCGCAATCCTCATCCGGAATCCGGCGACAAATTGACGAAGCGAGATAGA
>JACRIR010000174.1 GCA_016215705.1 Candidatus Poribacteria bacterium
CAGGATTGTCATTCTGAGGAGCGAAGCGACGAAGAATCTCTCGTTTTCCTGCAAATTTGCGACCTATAGACAGAGATTCTTCGCTCGGGCCTGCGGCCCTTCGCTCAGAATGACAAATGGCTATTACCATTTGGGCAACACGCCGTGAAGGCCTGACCCCCAGGCACTTGGCCAGCCAGAAGATTTGCGGGGTCGCCCGAATTACGAGTTGATGATGTCGAGAGCTTCCTCCCTGTATGCGTCCATGATATACGGAATGCCTGTAACCTTGGCGCATTCCTCCGTCAGCGACGCGAGGTCGTTGCGCTTGATCAGGTCCACACGCCATTTCCGCGTGCCTGCCATGAGTTGCTGTAGGCCGACACGAATCTTCTCGGTAACGCTGTAAACGCCGAGAGCGCCGAGCGGCATATTGTCCACTTCTTTCCCGTATTTCGCTTTGAGCTCTTCGTAGCATACGAAGATTTCTTCCTTCGTGTTTCCGAATCTGGATACGGTCTTCGGCAGGCCGCCGTCTTCTCCATTCAACCAGTGAGCGATGTTCTTGCCAACCATGCCCGGGATCATGAGAGCTCGACCCATACACACGGCCTTCGTGAACGGAGCTCCAAGCGCCAACGCTTTGAACACGTGATCTTCCGCGCTGAAACCGCCCGCAAATGCGATATCCGGCACGAATTTCTCCTTCTGTTGCAGTTTCCGGCAAAGCTCATGTGCCATCGAGTGCAGATATATCGAGGGCACGCCCCACTCCGCCATCATGCGCCACGGGCTCATGCCGGTCCCGCCCGGTGCGCCGTCAATCGTGAGCAGGTCGATCTTCGCGTCGGACGACCATTTGATCGCCATCGCCAACTCGCGCATCGGGTACGCGCCCGTCTTGAGCGTTACGCGCTTTGCGCCCAGTTTCCGCAGTCTCTCGACCTCGCGCATGAAACCTTCATAATCGACAAACCCGAGGCGCGAATGCCGCTCGAACTGCTTTATCGCACCGGCCTTGAATGCCGCCTGATTCGCGGGATTCTCGGGGTCCGGCGTCACAATGTAACCGCGCTTCTTGAGCTCGATTGCGCGCTCGATCGAGTTTACCTTGATCTCGCCGCCGATGCACTTTGCGCCCTGCCCCCATTTAAGCTCGATCGTCTCGACGCCGAGTTTATCGATAACGTATTCGGCGACGCCGAATCTCGTGTCTTCAACGTTCATCTGAACAAGGATGTCTCCATAACCTTCATGGTATTTCCGATATGCTTCAACCCTGCGACGCATATCCGGCGATTCTTTTATCTTGGTGGTACCGTTAAATTCGAGTTTGGGGTCAATGCCACAAACATTCTCGCCACATACGAGACTGATGCCGCTGATCGCCGCACCGACCGCAAAATGCTCCCAGTTCTTACGCGCGATTTCTGTGCTTCCGAGCGCACCCGTAAAGATGGGAACCTTCATCTTCACCTTGTTCTTTGTGCCGAACTCAGTCCCGGTGTTGACTGCGGGGAAAGTCGCGTGGTCGGGATCAGCTTGCACGCCTTCCGCGCCGAGGGCGTATCCCAAAATATTCAGGTGAGAGTAATCCACCGGATAGTCTTTGTCGGCGCCCGCCGTGATTTCGCCAAACGGACCCGGATACAGCAACTCCCTGCTCCGAAACGTGGCAGTGAAAAGATCGCAACTTCCCTTGCAGCCGTCCACGCAGCGGCTGCATATTCCCGACTGTGGTGAGACGTGCCTCGACCGGTTGGCGGTCTGTAACGCCTCGTTTGAGTTTGGCCGATGCAAATTCATGTTTTATTTCTCCCTGATTTGAATTTCCGGCTATACATTGCCGATTTGGTGTGATCCCAATCTTGCTTCTGTGAAATCGCCGCTACGCTCCTCCGATTTCACCCCCTCCCGCTCAACTGTATGGAAATCTCACAATAGTTCTCATTCCCCGTTGCCTCAATGCGGCAATTACTTGCCTATATTATCATATGTCCCATACCATGTCAACAATAAAATGCCCAGTTTATTAGAATATTTTCGGAGTTGGCCTGCTCATATCGGCATTTCTGCCGATAATTAACCGGTAAATTTACCGGCAGATATCCGGCAAAAATGTCTTTCACCCGTTTGGAATAGAATCCGAAGAGGGCGCAGAGACGACACACATTGGCATGTTTTGTGGATTGCGAGGGGAATCAACACATTGGGAGACAATATTCATGACGGGAGTTTTCGGCAAAATTGCCTGATCGGGGTTGCAAATCGGCATGTTTTGTGGTAGGATTTAGAGGCTGCGGCAAAGGTGAGGAGCTTTATGAGCGAAAAGACTGAAAAGAAAAGGCTGGCGATTCTGCGAATCCTGCAGGAAGCGGGCAAACCGGTCGGCAGCGCGAAGCTGACCGAGAGGCTATTGGCCGAAGGCCACGAGATAAGCGAGCGCACGGTGCGCCTGTATCTCGAAGCGATGGACGAGGATGGCCTCACCGAGAACCTCGGACGGCGAGGACGGCTCATCACACAGCACGGACTCGAGGAGATCGGGAGCGCCCGGATTATCGAGAGAGTCGGTTTCCTTGCGGCCAAGATCGATCAGATGACCTACCGCATGAGCTTCGACCTCAAGAGCAAGACCGGCACGGTCGTCGTCAACGTCACCGTAATCGAGAAGTCCCGGCTAAGAGATGCAGCGCCGCTTGTTAAGAGCGTGTTCAAGGCCGGATACGCGATGGGGCGGCTGTTGGCGCTGTTCCCGCCGGGGGAGCGTGTCGGAGAAACGACCATCCCCGAAGGGACGGCAGGCATCGGAACCGTTTGCTCGATAACGCTGAATGGCGTGTTGCTGGCGCATGGGATACCGACGTACTCGCGGTTCGGCGGACTTCTCGAACTTCGAGATTACAAGCCGACGCGCTTTGTCGAGGTCATATATTATAACGGCACCACGCTGGACCCGCTCGAAGTCTTCATCCGCAGCGGCATGACCAACTACGTCGGGGCCACCAAGAACGGCAATGGCAGAATCGGCGCAAGTTTCAGAGAAGTTCCGGCTGAGAGCAGGGACCACGTTACGCAATTGGCTCACGAGCTCGACAAGGTCGGCCTGGGCGCCTTCATGACCATAGGGTGGCCGGGCCAGTCGGTCCTCGAAGTCCCTGTGAATCAGGGGCAGGTCGGCGCAATCGTCATCGGCGGCCTCAATCCGGCGGCCATTCTCGAAGAGAAAGGCATCAAAACCCACTCGCGCGCATTAGCCGCACTCTCCGACTTCCAAAACTTCTTCCACTACGAAGAGTTCGACGACCGCATCCGCGCACTCGAGTAACACAAAGAAGATAGGAACAAGGATCACCTGGCGCGGCGGAGCCGCAACCAAACTCGAAGCAACCACGGATTTCACGGATTAGGAACTCAACAAGACCCTCATAAGGTCATTCCCGCAAAAGTTGGAATCAATTTAGCGACAATAAGTTATGCAAATATCTCTTGCAAATCATGACAAAAATTAAAGAAAATGCAATGGAGTAGTACATAGAAGCCGGGACACGAAGCACGCACAGCGAGGCGCGAATGACGAATATCATTTCCTCAACGTCATTCCATCTTGCGCGGGAATAACACTGAAGGAGACAGATTCGTCCTCTTCATTCTTCATCCGTGTTCCGAGTTCCTTTCACACAACCCTGTATCGCCTCGAACCATTTCGCGGCCATTTTTTCTTCGCCGCTTGGGGTCGGGTGTAGCCAGTCGCTTGCATCGATATCTTGAGCCTCAAATCCGCTGTATTGGTCCACAATGATAACCGGCGATTGATCGGTGCTTGCGCTCGCGGACATCTGCACGATCCGCGCGTTCAACTTCTCGATCCAGGCATTGATGGGGGCCGCTCTTGTCGGGATCAGCTTGGCCAGCAGAATGATCACGCGCGGGTTATCGGCGCGCAGCACAACCATGATCTGTTTCAGTTCATCAACCGTTTCGGCGACCTTCTGATGCCGCAGAATGTCATTGGTGCCCAGGTGAATCAGGACAATATCAGGAGTGTATCCTTTCAGCCATTCCGACAGTTTGTCCTTTTCTTGTCCGGCAGGGCCGCTGAGAATCTCGTCAGCGCGCCAGCCCCAGTGCCCCTCGTGGTCGCGGTCGAACAGGCGGCCCTTATACAGAGGCCACTGCGGATTGCCAAGATGATTCGAGCGTAATGAACCGATAAGATCGAAATCAATGCCCGCGTCAACCAGTTTGACCCATAGCCTGTACCGGTAGCCGAGGTGATTCGCGTCGGCATGGGTAATCGAATCGCCGAGGGGCAGAATGCGCAAGGGAGCGGCTGCATTTCGAGCGGTGATCGTGGACGGAGGAAGAGCGGAGGACTCCCGAGCCAGGGTTCTTGCGGTTATCCAAACGGTAACAGCGGCAGCGAAGAGAACACCGGCCCTCATTATGATTCTGTTTCTCATGCTGTAAATCTAGAGCATGACCGGCGCAAAAGTCAAGCTGGGCGCCACAAGAAATCGCAATAGAATTTCACTGCTGTCCAAAACAAAAAAGCCTGAACCGCAGAGGACGCGGAGGGGCGCAGAGAAAAACGCCAAAAAGCCAATGTTCTCAGCGTCCTCAGTACTACTCCATTGCATTTTCTTTAATTTCTGTCGTGATTTTCATGAACATGAGGGCATAACTCATTGTTATTAAACGGATTCGAGCTTTAGCGCGAATGACAAAAAGAAGGAGTTCATTCGTGTAATTCGCATAATTCGTGACATTCGTGATCCAAGCTTCTTCTTCATC
>JACRIR010000023.1 GCA_016215705.1 Candidatus Poribacteria bacterium
CATAAGCATGACCTGAAGCCCATGAAATTAACGCCGCACCTTCCCTCCGCGGTTCTCTACGCCTCGGCCTGAGAAAAATTGGCCCTGGCAGTAATGGGGACAATCTATTCCGCCACCGGCAAAGGCCAAACACGAGGGACACGATGCTTCATCGTGTCCCCAATTCTCTCCCAACAGAAATAGGCTACTGAATCCCCCCTTTGCAAAGGGGGGTAGGGGGGATTTCTCCGCCCGCTTCCCCCTTTCGCCTTGGCGCACCCCGTCCCCCCGGAAGATGCTATAATAGATTTCATGGGATTCTAACGCGATTCTAACAATGGCCGCACATAATTTGATACATGTGTATATTACTTGGCTCTAATGCAGGCGGCTGGCCCACCTGTGTCAGGCTAATCGTGAAAAACGCGAGTAACACACTATTTGTCATTGCGAGCGGAGCGAAGCAACCTCCTTTTGTCTTTCCCCTTTCCTAGGAGACCATTCGATGCCTAAGGAGCACGTGCTCGTCGTTGACGACGAAGAAGATATTCTCGAACTCGTCGAGTACAACCTCGCAAAGAACGGATTCAATGTCAAATGCGTCGCAACGGGCGAGGATGCGCTCGAAGTAGCCAGAGATCAACTGCCCGACCTCATCGTCCTCGACCTCATGCTTCCAGGCGTCGAAGGACTCGAGGTCTGCAAACGCCTCAAAGGCGATCCGAAAACTCAGAGCATTCCTATTGTGATGCTGACCGCAAAGGGTGAAGAGCCCGATATCGTAGCGGGCCTCGAACTCGGAGCCGACGACTACGTCACAAAACCTTTCAGCCCTCGCGTCCTCGTCGCCCGCGTCAAAGCGGTCCTCCGCAGGAAGAAAATAAGCGTTGTCGATGAGAACGCAGCGGTCAAGCTGTACGACATGATTATTGATCCCGGGCGTCATCAGGTCCTGGTAAAAGGCAAACCAGTCGAACTGACATTTACCGAGTTCTGTATCGTTAGTCTCCTCGCGCGCCGGCCGGGTTGGGTATTCACGAGGTCGCAAATAATCGATGCGTCCCGCGGAAGCGACTATATCGTGACCGAGCGCGCCGTAGACGTTCAGATTGTCGGCCTGCGCAAAAAACTGGGCGATCATGGCAAATATATCGAAACCGTCCGCGGCGTCGGGTATCGTTTTAAGGAATAAACGGAAAATCGGGGAACATGCGGAAAATCGGGCCGCAGAAAATCGGGGACATGATGCCTCATCGTGTCCCCGATTTTCACAGAACTCTCGAATTAGTGCATGCATTTCTAAGACGCATTACTAGGGAATAACCCATGCGCAGAAAACGGCTGCTCTGGCAGATCTATCCGCCATATCTGCTGATCATATTGCTTTCCCTGCTTGCGGTCGCATGGTATGCGTCCGCCTCCATCCGAAGATTCTACCACGAGCGAACCGTGTCGGACCTTGCGGTCAGAGCCCGCCTCATGGAGAAGCTCCTCGCCGAAAACGATTTCCCCCGAAACATCGCGAACACCCACTCATTGTGCAAAGCGCTCGGAAAGACGGCCGCCGCTCGCTTCACGGTTATACTCCCCTCCGGCAAAGTTGTCGGTGATTCCTACGAAGACCCCGCACGCATGGACAACCACGCGGAACGTCCTGAGTTCAAGACAGCCCTTGCAGGAAAAACCGGCGCCTCGACAAGATTCAGCCATACGACCCAGCAAGAAATGGTATACGTCGCCATTCCCTTCGCGAGAGACGGCGTCAATGCGGGCGCTGTGCGCGCCGCGGTTCCGGCGACCGATATTGACCGCGCGCTCACAACAATCTATCTGAGGGTCTTGTTCGGCGGGCTCGTCGCCGCAGTTGCCGCCGCGGCTGTGAGTCTGGTCATCTCGCGCCGCATCAGCCGTCCGCTCGAGGAGATGCGGCAAGGCGCCGAGCGCTTCGCGAGCGGTGAAATGATGTGGAAACTCAATGTCCCGGACACCGAAGAAATCGGCGGACTGGCCGAGGCGATGAACCAAATGGCGTCTCAACTCGATGAAAAAATCCGCGCCATTCTGCGCCAGCGAAACGAGCAAGAAGCCGTGCTCTCCAGTATGGCCGAAGGCGTCCTCGCTGTCGATGCCGAGGAGCGGGTCATCAGCCTCAATGATGCCGCAGCCCGGCTTATGGGCGTCGAGCTAATCGGCGCGCACGGGCGAACGATCCAGGAAACAGTCAGGAATCCGGAATTGCAGCGGTTTGTTGCCAGGGCGCTCTCGAGCCGACAACTTATCGAAGATGAAATATCGCTTTACGGCGACGGAGAGCGGACGTTTCAGGCTCGAGGAACTCCCCTGCGGGATTCACATGGCCTGAGCATAGGCGCGCTCGTTGTTTTCAACGACGTGACACGTCTCAGGCAGCTTGAGAAAATTCGTCGCGACTTCGTGGCAAACGCTTCGCACGAGTTGAAAACACCCATCACTTCGATCAAAGGATTCGTCGAGACACTCCTCGACGGCGCTGTGCGAAACCCGGCGGACGCCGAACGGTTCCTTCGCATTATTGCAAAGCAGGCCGACCGCCTCAACGCAATTGTGGAAGACCTGCTGGCTCTTTCGCGGATCGAACAGGAGGCCGAAAAAGGGGAAATTAATCTCGAAAAAGGACCTCTGAAAAAAGTCCTCGACTCCGCTGTCCTCTCATACCAGGCGAAGGCGGACGCAAAGAACATCAAGATTGAGCTCGTCTGCGGCGAGAACGTCGATACGCGCATGAATGCTCCTTTGCTCCAGCAAGCAATAGAAAACCTGCTCGACAACGCCATCAAATATGGCGACCCGCACACAACAGTCCGTGTTGAGGCGACCAAAACCGATTCCGAAATCCTCATTGATGTGCGTGACCAGGGTTGCGGAATCCCGGCGGAGCACCTGCAACGCATCTTCGAGCGATTCTACACCGTCGATAAGGCTCGCAGCCGAAGACTCGGCGGCACAGGTCTCGGCCTTGCCATCGTCAAACACATCGCCCAGGCTCACCATGGCCATGTGACCGTCGAAAGCACCCCCGCCAAAGGAAGTATGTTCACCATTCACCTGCCAGGGTAGTCGAAGGTCGAAGTCAAAGGTCTCCAACCCTATGGTTATCCCTCCCGTCATTCTGATCTGTTCACTGTCATTGCTGGCATTGCAAATATAAGGGAAGGGAATATCATGAGGACTCTCACTGCTTATGTCGAATGGGACCCTGAAACCAAACTATACGTTGGGATAGTGCCCGGCATCGCCGGAGCGCATACGCAGGGCGCCACACTCGATGAATTGCAGAAAGCCTGCGCTTTCGCATGGACGGCCAAAAGTGAAGATTCTCTGTCTGAAGCTGCGCCTATTGAGTGTCGAAAATATGCAAGGTTTGACGAGGTAGCGTACGGTGACATAAACTGTTTACCAAGCTTTCCCTGGAAACGGTCACAGCCAAAAGTTCACAACCAAGAGAGAAGGGAAGTAGTCAAGAAAATGGACAGGAGTAACGGAAAGGGAACTCGAACATGCCAAATCTGTGGCGAGGAGCGTATCGCCCAATTACGTCCAGCCGTCATCGTCCGGGCCGCAATGGCTGAATTGATAAAACATGATAAGGGACAATGGGTGGAGAACGGCTGGGTTTGCGTTGACGACCTTCATAAGTACAGCCATAAATATGTGAAAGATCTGCTCAAAACAGAGAGAGATGAACTAACAGAGCTGGACCAGGAGGTCATAAAGAGTCTCAGAAAGGAGGAGATTCTCGCTCGCGACCCGGAAGAGGAATCTCCTGCGGACTTGACCCTAGGTCAGAGGCTGGCAGATCAGATTACAAATTTAGGAGGAAGTTGGACCTTCTTATCAATCTTCGTGGTTGTCATTCTCGGTTGGTTGATTATTAACTCGGTTATCCTTATTGCCAGGCCGTTCGATCCGTATCCTTATATTTTCCTGAATCTCGTTTTGTCGGCGTTAGCGGCGATTCAAGCGCCAGTGATTCTGATGAGTCAGAACCGGCAGGAGGCACGAGACCGGATGCGCGCGGTGCGTGACTATCAGGTGAATCTAAAAGCCGAACTGGAGATTCGGCAGCTTCATCAAAAGATCGACCACATGCTGTCTCGCCAATGGGAGCGGTTGGTAGAGATTCAAGAGATACAAATGGAGTTAATAAACGAGATGCGGGAGAGGAAATAGGTTTCGCGCAGCTACCACTCAAGCACAATCTTGATGAAATCCTCTCTCCGCTCCTGCATAATCATGAACGCTTCATTGAATTCTTCCGCCGGAAATCGATGCGTTACCAACCTATGGAGAAGAACTTGCTCGCCGACTGCCAGTTGCACTGCCTCAGACCATGCGCCCGCGCCCGAGCAAGACCCGATAAGTTCGAGCTGACGATGCATCAAATCACTCCACGCAAAACGCGCCCGGACGCTTACATAGTCTCCCAAAACCAGAATTCTCCCGCAGTCGGCGGCCATTCCCGAGAGCGGCTTCTACCGCGTTTTCCAAGCCCGTGGCTTCGGTTATTGTTGGAGAATCGGCACGGGGGTCTCTTTTGGGCATATGCGACGCCAGAAGCCGACTGCGCGAATCTCCATGAAGACAGACCGACATCCTGCAGATACGCCGCCAAGTTGAAGGTTCGAAGTGGGAACACGGCGGAGATCATATGATCGGAGGACGGAGAACGCCCACTCGTCGGGAAACGAATGCGGAACAAGCGCCGGAGAATCAACCTGCCAGAATCACTTTGCTTTTGGTGGAATATTCGCGCTTGCTCGAAAAGCTGCAACCATAAAATGCTTTTGCAGCTTGGACTCTGAAACTCTGCACGATGAGGAAGAGGAACTTACCTGCTTATTATGCCCTAATTGCCTGCTCTCACTGCGGACGCTCTTGTGGCTGTTCCCGCTGGCGCTCATTCTTGATCATCCTCCCTCTTGTATCCTGTAAAGATTTCGAGCGGTAAAACCTTCAAACATCCTTACTTCAAGAACGTTCCCTTTCATCGTTCTCAAGAATGCAAATCTGCCGTCTCACTGGTTCTCATCTTTCTGTTTTGCCAAGTGAGGCAGCGTTGCACGAATTGTCGCCTTCAGGCCTTCCCCCGCCGCCCCTGGTGAATTCTCATCCCAAACAATTGTGAGATGGTGATTGGTATCGAAATGCGTCTTTTCTTGCTCGAACGTCTTTTCTTCACAAGTGTAGATGACAGGCTTTCCCAATCCTTCTGCATACCCCGCTTCCCAATAGGCCCCGAGATTGTCATGCGTGAGATCCGCTATGAGGAAATCGCATGCCTGTATCTCCACTCGCAACCTGTCATCAATTAGACCAGCCCGAGGCACATCATCAAGTCGGAAAAGCTCAAATCCTGTTTGCTTCACACAGGGCCGAAACACCTGATCTAAGACTTTGTCGAGTGTTGCGTCGCCAAACTTCATGGCCATAAAGGCCCTTCGGTACGTGACAGAGCCTTGGCGCAACTGTTCGTAGTAATCCCAGCCTGCAAAAGACAAGGTAACACGTGACCTTTCGCCCACTACTCTCAAGCTGCCATTGATTAAGCCGTTATTGAAGAGAACAATCCAAGAAGCTCTGTCATTTCGGGAAGAACATTTTGATGACGATCCGACAAAGGTATAGCGCGCATCAACAAACGACTTCTCGTCGGGTCACCCTCGACAACGACCAGACTCGTTACGCCTGAAATGGGCGTTGCCCCAAAGGCACTCATATGCAGGTGGCGGCAGAGGACCTCAGTCGCTTTTTGGACTGCGATCTCGGACCATGATCTATGCATTTTCAGCAAACGCTGAAAATAGTCTTATCAGTGAAATTAAACTTGACAAATCTACTCTTTCAGGATAAAATATAATTTCAGCAAACGGTGAAAGACAGAATTATAATGAAATACAACCTGAAAGATCTCAACGAAAAGGTGGAGCAAGCTCTCCGTAACTGCTTGAGCAGAGTGCCGTTTGCGCGGATCGAGGAGATCACCATCCCTCAGACCGGAAACCCTTCCCCCGATATGATCGCGACAATTTCCACCCCTGAAGGAGAAAAACTGCTGCTCGTCGAAATAAAGATCAATGGTCAGCCTCGAATTGCCCGACATGCGGTCAATCAGTTGTGGCGTCATCTGGAAACCTTTGCCGACTCGTACGGGGTCTTCTCAGCCCCATATATTTCTCCTAAGGCCGCCGAAATATGCGTGCAAGAGAACATCGGCTATTTGGACCTCGCGGGCAACGGCCGTTTGGCATTCGACAAAGTCTATATTGAGCGCACGGGAAATCCTAACCCTTTTGCCGAAAAGAGGGACTTGCGCTCACTATACTCTCCAAAGGCAAGCCGCGTCCTCAGAGTCTTGCTGGCCAAGCCAAAGAAGACATGGAAAGTGCAAAACCTGGCCAAAGAGGCGCGTGTGAGTCTAGGAGAGGTTTCAAACGTAAAGAAACTGCTGCATGACCGCGAGTGGACTCAAATCCTTCCTGGTGGATTCACTCTCGCGGAACCCGAGAGTCTCCTCAGTGAGTGGGCTCAAAACTATCACTACAGAAAAAACAAAACGTACGACTTCTATTCCTTGAAGCCGGTGCCCGAGATCGAGTACGACATAGCCAAAACATGTGATGATCTGAATTTGAAATATGCTTTGACCGGATTTTCTGCAGCGGCCCGGTTGGCCCCGGCAGTTCGCTACCATCGTGCAATGGCATATGTCCAATCTCTCGACCACGCTCTGCTCGAACGACTGAATTTGAAGGAAACTCCGACCGGCGCCAATGTCACACTACTGGTCCCTCACGATGACGGAGTATTCTATGGGGCGGCACAATTCGATGAGGTCCAAATTGTCTCCGCAATTCAAGTATATCTTGATCTCCTGCATTTTCCCGCACGGGGCGAAGAAGCGGCCAAGGCGCTCTTTGATAAGGTCATAAAACCCGGATGGCAAACCGAATAGATTATACCGGCGAGAAAATCGCCGCAGCATGGTCGGTTCTAGTCGAGATCATGAGTATTCTCGCGGAGTACCGAGACTGTTTTGTGCTTATCGGCGGATGGGTTCCGAGCCTTGCTTTCTCAACGCGCGGGCAACAACACACAGGTTCTTTTGACGTCGACCTCGCGGTCGATACCGGCAGAATATGCACGGACAACTACTCAACCATAAAGGACCTGTTGCGCGCAAAGGGTTATCAACAAGGCGAACAGCCCGGCGTGTTCTACAGAAAACTGACGAGGGCGGGAACAGAAACGAGGGTTCAGATCGACTTGCTTTCCGGCGTGAGTCAGGAAACCGTAAACGATCTCATGGCAGCGGAAGTCCAGAAAGCCCATGGATGTGATCTGGCTTTTGACGATCCGAGAGTAATAACCATCTCCGGCGAATTGCCCGAAGGAGGCGAATCAACGGTCACGGTTCAAGTCGCTTCTATAGTGTCATTCCTGGCGATGAAGGCGCTCGCATTCAACGAGCGACTGAAAGCGAAAGACGCCTATGATATCCACTATTGTCTATCGACATATCCCGGCGGACTTGACGCGTTAGTCGAGCAGTTTCTCTCACATATGCACCGCGACCTGGTGAAGGAGGGTTTGCTGAGATTGCACAAACGCTTCTCCTCTGAGTCAGCCGCTGGTCCGCGATGCGTGGCGGAATTCGAAGCAGTGTTGGATCCAGAAGAACGAGATCGTCTGCGCCGTGACGCATTCGAGCGAGTGAATTATCTCCTCCGGGAACTCCGGATGACCTAATGAGGTGATGCCTTTGAAACACATTTTGAACTGGCCCCCACAAACCTATTGAACAATGGGATGACCACCTGTCGGGTTGTTGGACAGCCAGCGTGATGACCAATCCATCACAATGACGATCAAAAGGCCACATCCCTTCGCTTGACCACTCTTATTGGCGGGGCTATAATAAATCTGGTTCGAGAAAGTGACGACAAGGTGAAGCAATGGCGACCAAAGCCCATTTCACGCTGCCAAAGGAACAGATCGAGAGCTTCTGCAGGAAG
>JACRIR010000179.1 GCA_016215705.1 Candidatus Poribacteria bacterium
CCATGCGAGCCAGGGGACACTGGAAAGAAACCGCTTCCGGCACGTTGTATCTGCGCAAGAACGGCGTGCTCGTGGGGAGCTCATCTGTCGCGCTGAAAGTTGACCTTAGAGAAGTCAGAAGGGCCTTTAGCGTGACGATCAACGCCTCTGACGCTCCTGTCTGCACGTGGGAAGCGACGCTTGAGATTGCGGGCGATCCGAACCCCGCGAACAACAAGGCAGTGGAGACCACCAAGGTTACCGTCAAGTCGGATGATGATGATGACAGGGAGGATGACGACTAGGAGATGACTGTAGCAGAGTGAGGTAGGGACAGACTCTTTCTTAAAGGTCTGTCCCTATTTCTATCTTTTCGTAGGGCCTCATATCCTCATATGCGGTAGCGAACATCTCATTTGGGATAAAGAGGGGGTCGCGAGGAGATATGCTTTCCGTCTTTTCAGGATTTCCGCAGGATACGCCAGGATTCTTCCACAACAGGGCCTTGGAGGTCCGAATCTATTCATCGCTTCTTAACTGTCGATAGGAGAGGGACTTATTTGGGGTAACCGGAAATAGCGGTAGGACGAAGAAGCCACAATGCAGATATTTTTTGTCCTAAATCGTTCCAGAATTCGTAATCCCTCTTACGGAGTGTGCGCTCATGCTGTTATAAGGCATTGCAAACAAAGAAGATATCTACTCCGGAAAGACAAATAGAAAGTGGCATGGGAGTTGCTCATATCCGAGCGACATTGCGGAACAATAAAAGGCGCCATCGGCGAAGACTTTGGCGAGCCCGCTGATGGCGCGAGGGAATGTGGGAATTGCTTTTCCCCTTGCGTGTGAGTATACCATTGTTCCGCAAATCTGTCAAATCGTCAAAGGGGGGTGATGCGTTGCATAGATGGTCTTGAGTGTCTCGAGGACGTGGCGCGGGTTTTTATGCATCATTACAGTTGGAATCAACGCCACAAGCGGATCGTAATTGTATTAACGAAGTTCACTTTTAGGAGCGGGACAAATGAGATTTCGAGTTCAATCAGGAATACTTGCGCTTTTTGCGGTGGCAATGTGTCTGACGCTTTTCGTGTCGAAGACGGCTTCAGCGGAACCTGGCTTTTTCAGCAGTTACTGCGCGGGCTGTCACTCCAATGACACGACTACGTGCAACGGATGTCATTCCCATGGAGTGTGGCGCGATTCGTCGCGAACGGTCATGAATTTGAAGGCCACGACGGACCTCGCGCAGTACAGGCCGGGTCAGACAGTCAACGTGACTTTGAGCGGCGGCTATCGTACCGGTTGGATCCGGGCAAAGCTTTATGATCATACGGGGACGGAAGTTGCCAGGGTAACCGGTCCCACGGGTATGGGCGACGACGGAACGGGTTCTGCTGCACAGCAGTTTCCGGTGATAATGTCTGCGCCTGCGCCTTCGACACCGGGATTCTATACGTGGAGCGCCGCATGGTTCGGCAACGCCTTCGACGTTAACTTCTTCAACAATTCCCAGCACAAAGAGGAAAAGGTGTCGACCAACCAGTTCGAGGTCATCGCGCCTCCTCCTGTCTGCGCAGATGCTGACAAGGATGGCTATCAGGATTCGGGCTGCAACGCCGACCCTGCTAAAGGCGGCGGCGATTGCGACGACACGAATCCGGCAGTAAATCCGGCCGCAGTCGAGGTCTGCAACGATGGGATCGACAACGATTGCAACGGACTCATCGACTCCGGCGATACGGACTGCACGATGTTCATACTGGCGCCCGGGAACGGGTCGCATCTTACGAGCCCGCCGACCTTCATGTGGAGCGCGGGCGGAAACAATCGGTTCAAGGCCGAATTTTCCTATGATCCGTTGTTCGGCTCCATCGTGTGGGCTACGCCGGTGCTATCGACCACGAGCTACACCATGTCGGCCTCCACGTGGAGCAAGGCGCCGAGCAACAAGCAGATATTCTGGCGCGTGCGCGGCGCAAACATAAACGTAACGCCGATCGTGGTCCAGACGGGTCCCGAAGTGGCGACGTTCTGGAAGAACTAGACAGAGTCTCTGCGGCCCTCGGACCGGGCAATACAAATACGAGGGGGCTGTGCATCCGTGCGCAGCCCCCTCGTTTTCTTGATTCCGGGAATGTCTTGGCTCAGATTATGTCTTTTGGCTCAATTCGCGGATCATGTTCTGGTTGGTTTGGCGCTCGGGGAAGGGGAGTGAGAGAGCGTCAGCAGCTTTGAAGTCTTCGAGCGCTCTGGTTTTGTCTCCGAGCTTGAGGTACACTAATCCGCGATGGTGGCGGATGGAAGGGCTGAGCGAGTTGAAAAAGACCGCTTTTTCCAACTGTTCCTTCGCGTTCTTGTAATCGCCCTTCTGGAAGAAAATCCAGCCGAGAGTGTCCAGGTATTCGGCCTTTGAAGGTTGGCCTGTCACCGCCGCGCGCGCATGTCCGAGCGCCTGATCGAGTGTCTTGGGATTTTTCGCGAGGAGCCAGGCCAGATTATTATCGACGGTTGCAAGATTGGGGTGGAGTTCGTCTATCTTTCGATACGTTTTCACAGCGTCCGCTACGTTTCCTTTCTTCTCATAGAGTCCGGCAAGAGCCAGGAGCATGGTGACGGAATCGGGTTCGTATTTCAGTCCGTTTCGCAAATACTCCTCGGCCTGGACCATGTTTTCCTGCCTCAGCGCCCACACGCCGAGCCGGTAGTAAGCCGGCCAGTAGGATTTGTCTGCTGTTATTGCGGAGCGGTAGTCAGCCGTCGCCCGGTCGATCTTTCCCTCCCGCTCGAGAATGCCGGCGGCAGTTTCGAGAAGGGCGGGATTCTGCCCAACTTTTTTCAGAACAGACTCGATCCTTGCCACCGCGAGCAGATTCCACCGAAACTCGGTCAACGCAATGGCCAAATCGAGATCGTACAATTCATTCTTGGTGAGTGATTTTGAATCGAGCAGTTTCACGTAGTTCTTCTTGAAGGGTTTCGGAATGACGGCGCCCTTGTTGACCACGTCGACCGCCTCGGCGTTCTTGCCCTGGGCCGCGAGGACATTTGCGAGGAGCAATCTATGCGGAATTACGTCCTCTGTTTCCGCCTCGCGTTCACCCAGAAATCTTGCTGCGTTCGGATAGTCTTCGTTGCTCGCAGCACCCAAAGCCTGTACGAGCCTGCCGCGGAAGCTTCTCAGCGTTTTCTCAGGGGAGGCTGGCAGGAATTCCCGGGCTTTTTGCGGGTGGCCAAGCTCCAGGGTGCACAAAGCGAGTTTCGTTCGGAACTCCTCGTTCGAGGGATTGGCGCGCGAGAGGGCGTGAAAATAGACTGCCGCCCTCGAGGCATCACCCTCCTTGGCCATAGTCTCCGCCAGAAGGTAGGCTGCATGTCCGTTTTTGGGGTCAGCCTTAAGGGTCCGCGAGAGTTCTTCACGCGCCCTGGAGTATTGATTAGCTGACAGGAACATATTGGCAAGTGTAAGACGATAGCCGATCTGTTTCGGGTTGGCGTTTATCAACTCCTTCAGAACAGTCTCGGCCTCGTCATATCGTTTCATAAGAATCAGCGCTTTGGCCAACTTAAGCCGTATCATCTGGTCTTTCGGCGCAAGGTCGGATGCTTTCCTGTATAGTTGAAGAGCCTGTTCGTGACTGCCGGCTCCAAGATAGACGCCTGCCATATTGACATATGACGCGGCAAATTTGGGATTCTTGCTAACCGCCTGATTGAAATACCTCAAAGCATTGCCGGTGTCCTGGCGTTTGAGATAGACGAGACCCAGCAGGTTGAGGAACAAAGGGGAGTCGGGGACCTTCTTGAGCGAATCCTCACACAGTTTTTGGGCTTTTGCAAGGTCTCCCGCTCGAAGTGCTTTGAGCGTTGCCTTAAAACTGTCGGCTACTTCATCGGGAATGCCTTGTGATTCGAGCAAGCTATCGATGTGCTCGAACGTCTGCCGTTGCGCGTCAGCCTGGATCAACAACTGCCTGGCGGATTCGTTGCCGGGATCGTCCGAGAGGACGAGGCCGATCTCGCGTTGCGCTTGCTCGAAGGAGCCTTCCGCCAGGAGAGTTTGTGCCAGCACAAGGCGATACGGCGTGTTCTTGGGTTGCAATGCCAGCGCGTTCTGAAAGGCGGATATTGCCTGGCCCATGTTGTTGGTACCTTTGAGCGCCAGGCCATGAAGATAATAGGTTTGCGGCGAAGCCGACGGCGAGCCCGCCGCCTTTGCCAGATAAGGGAGGGCCGAGGCATAATCACCTTGCTTAAGAATTATCGCGCCGAGAAGAGAATTGGATTCGACGCTTCCGGGGGCCATCTTTAGGTACGCTTCGGCTTCCCGGCGCGCGTCAGTGAGGCGGTTGCCGGAATAGTACGCTTCCGCGAGCGCCCCTCGTGCAGGAAAGCTGTTCGGGTTTTCGGCAAGGATTGCTTTGAGCGTCTCGATCGATTTGTCGGCGCGATTCGTGAATCGAAATATTTTGGCGAGGGCCAATCTTGCAGTCACGTTCTTAGGGTCGCCGACCGTGGTCACGTTCATGAGGTGTTTCTCGGCCACCTCATATCGGTCGTCGTCCAAGGCCATCTGCGCGAGCGCGAGGCGGGATTCGACGTTGTTCGGATCAACAGAGAGGGTTTTCTCGAACCACGAAGCGGCCTCCTTCTCATTCTCTTGTTTCAATTTGAGTTTGCCCATCAAAACGAGCGCATCGACGCTCCCGGCATTTGCCAGTAAGGCGTCGCGGCACATAGCTTCGGCCAGGGCGGGTTGGTCACTTGCGGCATAAACGTCTGCTATGGATACCAGAGCTTTGATATTTAGTTTAGGATCGAGTTGCCGCGCTTTGTCGAAGGACTTGATAGCCTGCTCATAGTACCGCAGGGCGATATAGCATTTGCCCATTTGATAATGAAGGTCGGGCATGTTCGGGTCGATCGCAAAAGCATTCTGATACTCGACGAGGGCGTCCGCCGGACGTCCCCGTCGTTCGAGGATCATTCCTTTGTTGAAATGCTTGAGCTTGTTCTTGTCGGGGTTCCCGCAGGAAGCGAGCAATGCGAAGGCACACAAGGCGAGCACTGTGGCAGGTAAACAGGAACGATATGCGAAGCTTCTATTCTTACATCGTACCGTTTTCATGGGTTGCATTGAGCAACAGGGTCACAGAAGTTTGATTAAGTCTCTCATGGTTGAGTCACTATTATAATATGTGCCGTGTTCTTTATTCAAATCAAAGGGCACAGGAGAGTCGAGACACCAAGAGAGGAGACTTTGCTCTTGCTGAAGACGAGATGCGCTTACTGAAATGTTCGCTATGATACTTTCGGTCTTCTACGCGCTGTAAGGACGCCGGCCAAGCCAATCCCTAACAGAAGACTTGTTGCCGGTTCGGGAACGACCTCACCCGCCACGGGCAACTCGATGACGTCGTTTCCGCATTCCATCGTCCAATGTATCGTGAAGTCATTGCCCCACAGATCGCCAAAAGCGTCGACAGGTATGGCCATTTCAATCACATAATGATTGTTGTAGCCAGTGCCGCCATAATAGGTGTTATTGTAGGCCAGTTGAGCATTGTATGTAGTGTCAGCGCCGCTTTCTAAGTTATACGGGTCCGATTCAGGGGAGAAGTAGGTCGATTGGCCCCAGTCGTTGGCATCCGTACCGACTATGTCGCCTGTCGTGAATAGCGCGCCGTCTCTTCCCGTTGTCTCCACTCCAAACTCATATGAGCCGTCGCTATTGAAATCAAATGCGAGATCGCCGGCGCCATAGTTCACCCCGCCATACACAGCCCCCGTGGAAGGTGTGCCGGTCACCACGGAGACATAAAGCGTATCGCCATCGTCACTGTAATATGCGTACATGGCCTCGGCATCAAATGGCTGGCCTCCCACTCCCGGCTCGACCACCCACTGCATCGAGTTCTCAACTTTGCCGTCGATTCCTGCTTCAGGCGTCCAATCGCCCGTCTTTGGGTTCAGAGCCCAATCGTTGAGGTTTCCATCGATCGTGGACGGCGTGGCAAGCGCGACAATGGGGGAAAGAATCATAAGAGTCAGGAATGACAGCAGGATTGATGCTTTCTTCATGTACCCTTTCTTTGCAGACGCACTCTGTTTGCGCTTTGTGAATGAGACCAGAGACTTCTATCATAAGACAAAAATATAGTTTATACTTTAGGCAAGAAGTATGCCGTGATCATGATTATTTGTAAAATGCTATGCTACAATGGGTTACATTGAAAACACAAATAAGTCCAGAGTAAAAAAATGATGCCAAATATACTCACTACTTTCTCCGTGTTGATCAAACGCAACACCAGGATGAGTGGCGAGCGATGAAAGGCGGATACGGAATGAAACGAAGATCGGATGGCTCTATTCTTGAGGTGACTTTCACCCCGGACCGTGGGGGGGGGGATTTTTTCTTTTGTGATAAGGAGGGCGGAGTTTTGGTGGGTGCAGGCCGCTCAGCATGATGGACAGGAAAGAAGAAAGGAGGTGGGAATGGCAAGAAGTGGCTATGCTGAATGCCATTTTCGTGGGTTAGCGCAGATGGGAATTGCCGTTGAGTTTGCTCGTTACCCAAAAAAAGTTGTGACCCTGAGACAATGTTGATAAGTTCAAACAGTTTTCAATCAATTTAAGCAAAGGAAAGACAATTTGAACAAATCGAGACAAGCAGAAATTTCATTTCCTGCGAGGAAGCCCTCCAGCGCAGGGTCTATGTGTTCTTGAATGAGAGTATTCGTCACAGAAAGATGCACAAGACATGGGTTTGCAGGGTGTTAGGAGTTTGCCAGTGAGGCTTCGAGTTGTCTTTTTCTTGCCCATATGCTGTGGAAAGCCAGCGACGGGAACGATATAGTCAAAGTTTTGTCGCGAACCATTGGGCGGACCGTGGCATGACTATTGCCATGTATTCCCAGGAGTTACGCCATGTGTTTGTGAGAAGGCGTGTGCAAGGACAGATCCAACAGCTACCTGAATTTCCGGGAGGCCTCTCATGACAAGACGGCTACTTATTCTTATCGGCTTACTGATGGTTGGTTTGATCACGGGTTGCACAGCTTTTCATGGGGCCGGCACAGTTAGCGACTATCCGGTCGTTAGGGAAGAAACCTATCATCTGCAAGCGCCTGACGAAATAGAGATTTCGGTGCTGCCGCAGGAGGAGTTGAATAGGGGAGTTACAATACGGCCGGACGGGAAGATATCGCTGCCACTGATTGGTGACGTGTTTGTTGAGGGAATGACTCCGATGGAAGTCTCATCGAAGCTGACCGAGGAGTTCTCAAAATACGTCAAGAATCCTGTGGTTGCGGTGATTGTGACCGGCTTTCACAGCAAGAAGGTGTATGTGATTGGAGAAGTGGAAAGGCAGGGTGTTTACCCTTACACGGGTGAAATGACCGCCTTTGAGGCAGTTGAGGAGGCGGGCAGTTTCACGAGGCGAGCGGCACTGGGACGCGTAATCCTTGTTAGAGGGGATCTGAAGAATCCGAAAGTAATTGACGTTGACCTGAAGCGAGTGGTCAAAGAGGGAATGAAGCAGAACGATCTGTTCCTGCAACCGGATGATATCGTGTATATACCGCCGAACGGTTTTGCGAAGGCGGGTTACGCTATTGAGCAAGTTTTATTCCCGTTCATGCCCATTCTGGGAGTCGGCAGTTCGCTTACTTCCGTCAGAAGCCTCGAAGAGACGTTCTGAGATTTGGGCTTGACTGTTGGCGGCGATAGTCCCAAGAGAGAACCCCTGAGATGCAAGAACAAGGCAAGATAGACATCGACAAGTACCTCGATATTTTGCACAAGTATAAGTGGCACGGGATAGTTCCCGCTCTGATTTTTGTGGTGTCATTTACCATTGGCAGTCTGTTCCTGCCCAAGGTTTACGAAAGCTCCTGCACAGTTGAGGTGGACAGAGGCACAATAGAGAATCCATTGAAGAACGGGACTGAGCGGCCTCCCGACCTCGGCGATCATCTCAGGGTGTTTTCGGAGAGCGCTCTCAAATGGGACATCCTCTCTCGAGTTGTGGACAAGGTTGGCGCTGAAGCTATTATTGAAAACAGCGACGTGTACAACATAGGGAAAGCGGCGAGAAGCGTTGGGTTGGGGAAACGAAATAGCCGTGGTTCTCGCGATGATCTTTCTCAGAAGGAGGCAGTAACGGCATTGCTGAGAAAGGGGATCAGGGTTCAGCAGAGACAGCCTAGATTTCTGGTTCTGTCATATAGAGGGACCCATTCCAGTGTCAACGCCGACATTCTCAATACGTTGGTTTCCTCACTTATCGAGGAAAAGATAAAGCTGGAGCTTACGCAGGCCGGACGGAGTTTTGAATTTCTCAAGACCGAGATGGAGAGTTATCGACAGAAGCTTGAGGAAGCCGAGGCTCGCTTGAAAGAGTTCAAGGAGCAGCACATATCTGAACTGCCGAATGACGCGAACATCAACTTGTCTCAGCTCTCGAACGATAAATCCGATGTTCTTGCGTGCGAGCTTGAAATGAAGGAATTAACGACAAGGGTTCGGTACATCGATGAGGAACTTCAAAAACAGAAAGAGCTCGTTGTGTCCGAGGTCAGACGAGAAGCCAATCCGATGCTTACCGTCCTGAATGAGCGGATTGTGGACATGGAGGTCGAGCTTACGAGGCTGCGAACGAACTACACGGAACTGCATCCAAGAGTCGTGGAACTCAAAGGGCAGCTCGAGGACCTGAAGAGACAAAGAACGGAAGCCGAGAATTCCACTGTTAACAGTGAAACTTCCATGCTCAATCCGGTCCATCAGCAACTCACACAGGACAAGCAGAATACGCTTGTCCGCATCGAGGTTTTGAAGAATCGGCTTGCAAACCTGAAGAGGCGTGTTGATGAAAACGAGAAGAAAGTGCGCAGCATGCCGGCGCAGGAACAACAGCTTGTGACGCTCACGCGCAATTATGAGGTAACGTCAAACATTTATAACATGTTCCTTCAGAAGGTGGAAGAAGTCCGGGTGCAGGAAAAACTCGTTACCGATGAGAAGGATAAGGAGTCTTTTAGAGTGATCGAGTATGCGCGAGCCACTTTTGCGTCTGTGGCCCCGAACAGGATGCAGTTGTTGTTCATGATACTGTTGGCGGGCGGAGGGATATGCGTTGGCATGATGGCCTTGCTGAATTTCTTCGATGATTCGTTGAGAAGCGTAGAGGAAGCCAAGGAATTCCTCAAGAAGCCTCTCTTGGGGACCGTTCCTTCATTGAGCAGTCACGAAGGGAACGGCGCAGTGTCCGTCCGTGAAAGATTACTGAAAGCAATCGGCAAATCATAGAGAATCGTCGCATCTATCCCTGAATCCATGTACCTCGAATTTTACAGACTGAAGGAGATGCCGTTTAGTCTCACGCCGGATCCGGCTTTCCTTTACTACAGCAGCGTCCACCGGCGCGCGATTGCTTTCTTGAAATATGGTCTGCAGGAGTCAAAGGGATTTCTGCAATTGACCGGCCCGATAGGCTCCGGAAAGACGACGCTGCTCCGGGCGGTGCTTTCACATCTCGACGAGAAAACGAAAACGGCCTATATCATAAATCCATGCGCTCCTTTTCCCGACCTGCTGCGGTCCATCATGAAGGACCTCGAGATTCCCAACATTCCTCAGACCAGATTGAAGATCGAGTTGCTCGATTTCTTTCATGACTATTTGCTCGTTCAGACCAGGCGGTCTCAACGGGTCGTAGTCATATTCGATGAAGCTCAGAACCTGAGCATCAAGAACCTCGAAGAAATCCGGATGCTCTCTAATTTCGAGACAACGAAGGAAAAGCTTCTTCAGATCGTTTTTGTGGGCCAACCTGAGCTGAAAAAGACGCTTGACGCTCCTGAATTGAGGCAGCTCAAGCAGAGAATCCAGGTGCGATATCATCTGGCGCCGCTGAACCAGGGAGAAGTGAAGGAATACATAGATCATCGTCTTCGGGTTGCCGGTTCAGATGGAAGCGTTGTGTTTTCCGATGAAGCCTGCCGCGAGATTCATGAATTTTCCGGAGGCATCCCTCGCCTCATCAATTCAGTCTGTGACGTTATGCTTCTCATAGGCTACGTGAATGAACGCAAGACATTCGATGGCTCTCAGGTCACCGAGGCGATCGATGAAATGAACGGCTCGCCTCGCGAAGATTCTCTCACGGAAGAGGCAAACGAAAAGATCGTGGGCAATAGAGGAGTCGAATGTGAGCCCGAAGATCGCGCCTGGCAGCGTATTCAAGAAGAAGCCGGGCCGGCAGACGACCCGGTGACACGGGACATTTGTGGCAAATCTGAAGACAAATTCCTCCAGTATCCGGAACAGGTCACAGAAGAGACCGAGGAAGTCCCAGAAAGTGATAATACCGACTCTGCACAGGCTGCCGTCACTGTATCTGAGCCGGATTCCGGCTTCAGCGATCCGGCGATGGAATCGAGACTGCCTCACATCGTTGTTGATGAGATGCCACAGCCGACGGAGGGGGGAGAAGCCTCTCCTGCTGTGGAATCCGTATCCGGCGAAAGAACGTCACGGAGACTCGAGCTTCTGCAGAGGACATCCAGTCGAATTCGCTCTCTTTTGCAGCGCCGTTTCTTCGCTTCGGTTCGACGGATCGATCTTTCTCAGACACTTGCGGACAAGCGCAAGATAGCGGTCCTGCTCGATAACGGGCGGATCGTGAACGGTTATACGAGAGAGTTGTTGGATGTAAATAAACGGGGGTTCGACTTCATCCCTTGTGAACGCACAAATGGGCACGTGGAAGGATTCGTTCCTTTTGATCGGATCATTGCCGCCCGTTTCCTGGAAAGTTTCGATGGCGTTTGGGAAGAGAAACGCCACACCAAGCACAACTCGCCCAAAGGCAGAGAGATAATCGTTACGCTGAAGAACGGGATGGTAGTCGAAGGCATCACTCTTGGCAGATTCAACGCAAGGTGTGACCGGTTTTTTGTTATCTCCACGAATGGGGACGAGAAAGCGTCGTGGCTGCTCATAGAACGAACCGGCACGCTCGGCATATTGGCTGAGACCTTCAAGGATGGGATATACGCCGAGGAGTTTGAGAATCTGCCTCCATTGCCTGATGACGAGGAGAGACGGCCGGAGCCGGTTTCTGACTACGAGACAGCCGGCGACAGATTCTTTGCAGTTCAGAATTACGATTCCGCCCTGCTTCAATATCAGGAAGCATTGGAAACCGCTGACGGCCGGAAGAGGCTCAACCTCAAACTATCTCTGTGTTATTACAACCGTGGTCTGGCGCACATAAGAGCACACAGGTTTCTCGAGGCAAAGATGGACTTCGAGAAAGTGGCGGGCAGTCCTTATCTTCGAGGGAAAGCGCGCGCGAGGATGCGAGAAATAGGAAAATTGACTAAAACATAGCGGCAAGCGAGGTTGTCAGGAACAATGCCCGTTTTTGCGTTATTCGACACCTCCAAAATGGGAACAGATCTCCGACATTTGGCTTATTGCGGCAGAAAGAACGCAGCGTATGTCTAGAATTGAAAGAGCACTGAGAAAAGCCGAGGAAGAACGACTCAGGAAACTGCCTGAGGAGCCCTCTCAAGATGACCACAAAATGAGCGTGCTTGTAACTCCCGAGGGTCTGACCGAAACGCCTTTGGAAGAGAGCAAGCTTACGCAGCATTCGGAGCACTTCAGGAAGATAGCGGCTAAGCTCAAGTTTTGCGGCGAAAACATTAGAGCCACGGACGTCGCTTTCACGAGTGCCGTTAGCGGTGAGGGGAAGACTACAAACGCCATAAACTGCGCCATCTCGCTCTGTCAGGATTTCAACTTGTCCGTGTGCCTGGTGGATTGCGACCTGCGCAATCCGAGTGTTTCGAAATATTTCAGATCAAACGGGAGTCCGGGAATGGTCGAGGTTCTCAAAGGCGAAACCGACATCGGCTCAGTGATTCAATCCAGCCCCGTGAAAGGTCTTTCGATCGTACATACCCACAAAGTGGGCAAGCAATCACTGTCTCTCTTTAATAGCGATCGGCTCAGACGGGTTGTCCAGGACCTTCGGGAACGGTTTGATTTTGTTTTGTTCGATACACCGCCTATTCTTCCTGTCGCTGATACGGTGGTTTTATCTCGTCACGTCTCTTCAGTGGTCCTTATTGTCGAATCAGGGAAAACGCGCAGGAAGCATATCGAACAGATTCTTGAGCAGATAGACAAGGATAAAGTCATCGGATTTATTATGAACTACAAGACGCACAGAATGCCCGAAATGTATAACTATTCGAAATACTATCACTATGGCTCAGAGGGAAGCCAGAATGGCCAAGATCAGAATAAAGGCCAAACGCAGGGCTAGTGAGGAAATGAAATAATGCCCCAGATTGAAGATGAAATCCTGACTGGACAAGAAGCTCAGGAGCTTCTGAAGATCAGCCGCTCGACGCTGTGGAAGCTGACGCGCCAGAAGCAAATTCCGGCCTATCGAGTGGGGAACGGAAAGACCTCCAAGCTTCGATACAAGAAATCTGAGCTCATCTCGTGGCTCAATTCGAACCGGGTGGACTGGGAAGAGCTTGAATCCTGAAGGATTCCCAGAATCTGAGCCAGTTTCTGCGCCAAGAGTCTTGATGAATGACAGTTCAGGAAGATGGTTAGCTTCCTAATTCTGACGGCGCTCTATCGGCCATTCAATGATATCGGTCCCACAGAGGATTGAACCTCATAGAATAAGACGCTATTAGGATGCGTCACTTCAATCATGAATATGCGAGAGACAAGATGACTGGACTGATTGATTTAAGAAAAGAGAACATTGCGAAGCGTGAACCGGAGCATTCGCTGGATTTCTTATCCCTAAGCAATGATCCGAATAAGAAATGGTGTGTGTTGCATACGAAATCGCGCAGGGAGAAGAAGCTAGCCCAAAGATGTTCGCAACTTGGCATCCAATACTACTTGCCGCTGAGGAAAAGCGTCACAGGCAGGAGAGGGAGAAGGCATGTTTCAGATGTTCCTCTATTCCCGGGGTATCTATTCTGTTGCATGGACAGAGGGGAATGCTGGGGCTTGCTTCAAACCGACCACATTGCGAATGTGTTGGATGTCGTCGATCAAAAGGGCCTGGTAACTGATTTGAACAACATCAAAGACGCCTGCGAAAGAGGCGTGCTCTTGAAGCCATGCGCGCTTGTGGACAGAGGTCAACGCGTCCGTATCCTGGACGGTCCATTTGCCGGTCTTGAGGGTATCGTTAGAAAGCACCTGGGCGGTTTTCGACTCGTGCTCACCATGGAGTGCATTCAACAGGCCGTCGCTTGTGAAGTGGATGTCCGGATGGTTGTGCCCATCTGAGGCATCGCCGTTGATGTTGAACAGATAGTACTTTTTACGCAGTTGCAGTCATAACATAAGTATTTGCAATAGGTTGCGACAGGAAGAATGGAGCAACCGAAAGGGACGGAGTGTGTGAGCCGTCAGATCGGTTTCTCTCGTGGTAACAATGTGGGCCTGGTGCAGTCCTGATAAAGAATAAGCTTCCATGTGCGCTATTTGTGGAATCCTGAATCTCACTAATTCTGACAAGATTGATCCCAATGTCTTGCGGACGATGGTCTCAATGGTGCGCCATCGCGGCCCTGATGAGGCCGGGACCTATATGGATGATCGTGTAGGTTTGGGGCATGCGCGGCTCAGCATAATCGATTTAAGCGGCGGGAAACAGCCTCTTTGCAACGAGGATAGAAGCGTGTGGGTCGTCTTTAATGGCGAGATATTCAATTACATCGAACTCCGCAGGCAGCTTGAAAGTCTTGGGCACAGTTTTCGTACTGATTCCGATACCGAAACGATTGTGCATGCATACGAGGAATATGGCCACGAGTGTTTGCGTCATTTCAATGGGCAGTTTGCATTCGCATTGTGGGACTCGAATTCACACGAGTTGTTTCTGGCCCGGGACCGGCTCGGGATCAGGCCGCTCTTCTATTGCATTCAAGGCGGGCGCTTCATTTTTGGCTCGGAGATCAAATCTATCGCCGCACATCCTGCAGTGAACCTGGAAATTGACCCCGCCGGCCTCGATGAGGTCTTTACGTTCTGGGCCACGCTTGCGCCGGCGAGCGCGTTCAAGGAGATATGCGAAGTTCCCGCCGGTCACTACGTCGTGATCCGAAACGGTGACCTAAACGTCAAGCAATATTGGAGTCTCGAGTTTCCGTCCCCCGGCTCAGAGCCGGTGGAATCGGAAGAGCATTATGCCGAGGCGCTGCGTGAGCACTTGATTCAGTCGACCCGGCTCCAGTTGCGGTCCGATGTGCCGGTGGGAGCGTATTTGAGCGGCGGATTGGACTCGTCCATCATCACTACTATCATCAAGAAATACACGTCTTCACCGTTGATAACTTTCTCAATTCGCTTCGAGGATTCGCACTATGACGAAGGCGGCTACCAGGCGGAATTGATTAAGAGCCTCGGAACAAGGCATTCGGAATATGTGTGCTCCTCCGCCGATATTGCCGAAGCATTTACCGATGTTATCTGGCATACCGAGAAGCCCATTTTGCGAACAGCGCCGACGCCGCTTTTCTTCCTGTCTCGTCTGGTCAGAGAAAAAGGGTTTAAGGTTGTGCTGACGGGAGAAGGCGCCGACGAGTTTCTGGGTGGCTACAATATTTTCAAAGAGGCCAAGATTCGGCGGTTCTGGGCGAGGCAGCCGGAGTCGAAGTTGCGGCCGCTGTTGCTGCAAAAGCTCTATCCATATCTGGCGCAGGCGTCTTCGCGGCCATCGTACTATTGGCAGACATTTTTCCGGACGGACCTCTCGAACACAGACCTGCCTTACTATTCGCATATTCCTCGGTGGAGCAACACTGCGAAAATCAAGACGCTGTTCTCCGAAAGGGTTAAGTCTGAAGTAGGACACCGAGACACCATCGCTGCGGTCAGTTCGATCTTGAATCCGAATATCAACAGATGGGCTCCACTTTCGCGCGCGCAATGGGTGGAGGCTGCGACGTTTCTCTCCCCATATTTGCTGAGCTCACAGGGAGATCGCGTGGCAATGGCTCATTCAGTCGAAAGCCGATTCCCGTTTCTCGACCATAATGTGGTTGAATTCTGCTCGCTTATTCCTCCGAAATACAAACTCAGAGTCCTCAACGAAAAGTACATCCTGAAGAAGTGTATGTCTGAAGAAATACCTTCTGCGATTTGTCGAAGGCCGAAACAGCCCTATCGGGCGCCGGACAGTGTTTGCTTTCTTGGCGCGGGCGCGCCTGAATACGTCAAGGAGTTGCTATCCGAAAGGGAACTGGCGCGGACGGGC
>JACRIR010000180.1 GCA_016215705.1 Candidatus Poribacteria bacterium
AACGGGAACCTGCTGACCTCTACCGACCCTGGCGGGAACGTGACAAGCTACGTGAACAACGAGTACGGTCAACCGACGGAAATCCACAAGCCCGGCGGTGCGGTCCAGACGTTGCTCTACGACGCGCAGAGCGGCAACATAACGGGGATGGGGGATTCCTACGGGAACCTGACCCAAATCGGATACGACGGCTGGGGCAACCTCGCCAGCTTCACGGACGCGGCGGGGAACACGCGGACGATGGTGAGTGACGCCGCGGGGCGTGTCCTCTCGATGACGGATTCGGAGGGGAACACGACGACCTTCACGTTCGACCCGAACGGAAACCGGCTGACCTCCACCGATGCCGCAGGAAAGACCTCATCCTTCCGCTACGACAAAAAGAGTCGCCTTGTCTCGGCGACCGATTCGGCGGGAAACACGACGCACACGAACTACGACGGCAACGGGAATGTCGTTGCCCGCACCGATGCCAAAGGATCGACCACGACATTCAAATTCAACAAGGGCAACCGGCTTGTCAAAACAGTTGACCCACTCGGCAACGCGGTTCGCCAAGGCTACTGCGCCGATGTCGGATGCCCGTCCTGTGGCGGCGGTGGAGGCTTGAACGGAGTCTGCTCTGCGACCGATGCGCTGGGCAACACGACAGTCACGCGGTTCGATGCGATGGGGCGGGCGACCGAGACGATTTCACCGACTGGTTCCGTGACGACGACACAATTGGACTCCCTCGGGCGTCAGTCCAAGACCATCGACGCTCTGGGCAACGAGGCCACCTATCTTTTTGATCAACTCGGGCGCCTATGGAAAGTGATAGACGCCCTCGGGGGCGTCACCGAGTACGGGTTTGACGAGCGGGGCAACCGCACGAGCGTCAGGGACGCGAACGGGAACGTCACGTACTTCCAGTATGATCTCAACAACCGCCTCGTGAAAGAGATCAACCCGCTCGGGATCGAAACCAGCTTCACGTACGACGCAACCGGCTCCCGTGCCACACGCACCGACGGCAACGGCTTCACTACGATCTACCGCTACGACCAGAACCGCCGCCTCTCCGAAATCGAGTACCCTGATGGGAATAAAACCCAATACGCTTTCGACGAGAAGGGCAACAAGACCTTTGAGGGGTACTTCGACGACTCGCTGAACTTCGCCGCGACTTCACGGACTTTCGAGTACGACGACCTGAACCGACTACGTTCGATGACGGATTCCTCTCTCGGAAAATCCATCCAGTACGAGTTTGATGTAAACGGGAACCGCACCGCGATCATCGACGCCGAAGGCGGCGTGACGCGCTGGGAGTACGACCGGAACAACCGGCCGGTGAAAGTCACGGACCCAGACGGTCAAGTGACGCGCTTTGAATACGACGCTGCCGGACGCCGGACGAAGGCGGTCTACCCTAACGGCGTGTGGACGGAGTACCTGTACGACGCCTCGTCCCAACTCACCCACATGGTCACGAGAGACCGCAAAAACCTCACACTTCAGGGCTGGCACTACATCTATGACTTGCGGGGCGACAGGACCAGCAAGACCGACCACGCGGGGAACGTCGAGTCGTACCTCTACGACGGCCTCGGAAGGCTCATCCAGACGACCTATCCTGACGGGCGCGTCGTGAGGTGGTCCTACGACGCCGTAGGAAACCGCGTGACGCAGGACGACAACGGGAGCGTCACCACGTACTCTTACAATGCGGCGAATCAGATTCAGACCATGACATCGCCCACGGGTGCCCAGACGAACTTCGGTTTCGACGGCAACGGGAACATGACGCACAAGTTCGAGCCGTCCGGCGTCACGCAGTACACGTGGGACTTCGAGAACCGCCTGCGCCAAGTGTCGTCGCCGAGCGGCGTGACTGATTTCGGCTACGACGCGAACGGCATACGTGTCTTCAAAGAGTCCGGCGGCGTCCGCACCGACTACCTCATCGACACCGTGAGCGTCCTCGCCGAGTACGAGGCAGGCGCGAGGAAGTCCGCCTACACCCTCGGCTCCAGAATTGACGAAATCATCTCCCAGACCAACGACCAAGGGAAGTTCTGGTATTTGGCAGATGCCCTCGGCTCCGTGACCGGCCTGACCGATTCCGCAGGCCGAGTCATCAAGACGTACCGCTACGGCGCATGGGGCGAGGACTACGGCGTCACGGGGACGGTAGTCAGGAACCCGTACCGGTGGACAGCGAGGGAGTGGGACTCGACCGGGCTCCAGTACAACAGGGCGAGGTACTACGATGGTACTTTGGGGGGATGGCTGACCACAGACCCGTTGGACATTCGACCACTTTCACTCTATCAATATGCTAACGACAGCCCTACTACTTTGATCGACCCTGACGGACTGCTGGCGTTGGTCATTTATGGCGAGATCAAAGATTTGAAACTGTCTAATGGTAAGTACTTTTCGACAAATGACTCAACCAGACAATCGTTTGAAGATGCGCTCGTCGAGGCTTTCAAGACAAAAGCCTCGATGAAGAATAGACTGTTGGGCCATATTTTGCCCGTTCCAGTTAACATGGGGTTTAATGCAGTAAAAGCTCGTGTGGTCGCGAGAGATTGGGGTGATGTGGACGAAGTGTTTTGGTATGGTCACGTATTCTATTACCCCGAGACCGGGCGTGCTTTTGCGCTTGAAGCGAGTTCTGTCTGGGGAATCAAGCCCGATGTGTTTGCCAAATTTCTTAGCGGTTTCCCAGGGCTCAAAAAGATCGAAATGTTTGGTTGCAAGACGTCTCACTTAGTAACAGATATTAGTAAGAACTTGACCGTTTTGGCGGTAGAGGTAATGGGGAAAGATGCCGACATACCAGCTGGTATCCACTTTGATTCCAACACGAACCGCGTTACCAGCATAACGCTGCCATAGGGAGAGATATTTTGAAGACCAAAAAGGTAGTTCAAATCACTGGACTCGCGTTGTTTTTCGCTTTGTTATTGTCCGCAATCTTTACTGAGGCGTTTTCAATAGACAATTCGGGAGATGAACGGGATATTTGTGAAATGTCCCTTTATATCATGAGCGTATTGGGGAATCGTAAGTGTAACGAATCCGACTGTATGAGTAATAGCGACGGCAAAAGGATTTTTACCGTCTTCATTAACTACTTTGAGGGGGATGCGGGAAAAAGAGAAAAGAAATGGAAGCCCGCCTTCAAGCGAGGGTATGTCTGCGAAAACGCGAAATACCGGTATGTCCACCAAGAGGATTCGCTTCCAAAGCAAAATGGGGCTCTAATCACAATAGAGCGTGCTCAAAAAAGGTACGAGTTTGAATTCGAGTGGGGTCGTATTATCCCGTCAGGTGAGATACTGCTTTGCGGACAATTCACAGGTAAGGCCTATAAAGCCGGATCTGAGTGGCTGCTAGAATGCGATGTCATCGATTGCAGTAAACCACCGGAAAATGAAAATGGAGATTTAAATATCAACCATAAGCAAAATTCGCCGAGTTTGGATAGCGTCAAACAAATATTGGGGAGTGAAAAAATTCCGGGCACCAGGCAGACAATGGGGACAGACGCAGGTGGGGGTAGAAACTAGAACCGGTCTCGAACCAGGAAGAAGGAAAAAGGTACTTGATTAACGGTTCCGAGCCTCTCGGCCGAGGACGTGTTGATGGAAATGGGCGTGCGGGAATTTCAGTCAGGGGGACGCGGCGCGGGCGACCGTTCTGGCGGCGCGGTACTTGAGGTACATCGCCTCGACCAGCGAGCCGGAGATCTTGCGTTGGGTGGTCCGGGTGATGCTCAAATGGCACTCGCGGGCACGCGCACCTCGCCAGGTCTTCGAGCACTGCGAAACCTTCCTGGCCTTCACCGCGGGGCGAATCTCCCGCTCCGCAAGGTTGTTCGTCGGCGGCACCGCCGGGTCGCTCAGGAACCGCGTCAGGTTGCCCCGGTCGTCGTGCCACCCAAGCTCGCTCAGTGGGCTGCGGCGAAACTGGCGCGTCCACAGCCTCTGCGCCAAAGCGCAGGGGCACTGGCAAGCGGAACGGGCAGCGGTGCCAGGTACGAGATAGAGGAATGATAACAGGAAGATACAGCGTTTGGGGGCGAGGGACCGGCGACGGCGAGACGAGGCCGGGTCGTTTCGACGACGCCGGAGCGTCGCAGGTCGAT
>JACRIR010000175.1 GCA_016215705.1 Candidatus Poribacteria bacterium
AGCACGGGGAGTCACGGGGAGAAGCAATAAGAAACAAGAAGCCGGAAGAAAAGAGGAAGACCCCGCTTCTTTCGCATTCTTCACACTTCATACTTTTCTCCCTCTTTCGCTCTTGCCCTATTCTTTTGCCCCGTGACTCCCCGTGCTCCCTGTGGTTCCAAAATGCTTTTTCTTCGGCTTCTTCTTCAAACTCATCAAAATGGAGAAAGGCCGTGGTTTGGGAGTCTTTCCTGACCGCCAGGGGTCGGAGATTTGCGGATTTGGGGCCAGTTGTACATAATGTTGTCAAATTCGCGGTTTGGGTTCGGCATGTGGTCATTGACAGGAATGAGAGTTCAGCATATCACTATGGAGAAAGGGGAGACATACAATGGACTTAAGGGGAAGCCAGTCGGAAAGGAATTTGTTGACGGCATTTGCGGGTGAATCGCAGGCGCGCAACCGGTACGCTTTTTATGCAAGTGAGGCGGTCAAAGCGGGTTTTGAACAGATTGCCGCCGTGTTCCGCGAAACCGCCGAGAACGAGAAAGAGCATGCAAAGGTGTTTTACAAATTGTTGCCCGATGGCGAAGTAAAGATTGAAGCCACCTACCCTATATCGCTCGGAGACACCGCCTCGAACCTTGCGGCGGCTGCCGAGGGCGAGAAAATGGAGTGGACAACAATCTATAAAGATTTCGCCGGCATCGCCAGGAAAGAAGGTTTTGCCGCCGTGGCCAACACATTCGACCAGGTGGCAAAGGTGGAAGAGTTCCACGAGACCCGCTATCGGTCCCTTTTAAAGAGCGTAAAAGAAGGGGCGTTTTTCAAGAAGGATAAGCCCGTAAAATGGCACTGCCGCAACTGCGGCAGAATCATCGAATCGAAGGAAGCCCCGAAGGAATGCCCGACCTGCAAGCATTCACAAAGCTATTACGAGATTCTGGCCGAGAATTATTGAGGCTTCTCAGACATCAGAAAGTTTGATCCACCGCAAAGGCGCAAAGAACGCAAAGGAGAAATTCCCTTTGCGTTCTTTGCGTCTTTGCGGTGAAAACGCTGTTTTGGACGGCAGGTGGTTTCGACTGTTTAATTGGGGAGCGGAAAATGCTATAATCTTTATGATTATCATGAACTGGAGAAAGAGACTACAGGTATCGGGAATTCTCCGAAATGACTTATGAAATGCCGCCGTTCAGGCCGCCGAGCGAAGCATACAGCATGCTGCTCCGCGTTACGCGCGGATGCCCGTGGAATCGCTGTAAGTTCTGCGGAATGTACAAGATGTTTCACTTCGAGACCCGGCCCGTTGCGGAAATAAAGGCGGATATTGACGAAGCACTCCGGTTCTATGGCGACCAGCCGATGAACGTGTTTATCGGAGACGCCGATAGCCCGGTTATCAAAACCGACGATTTTGTGGAAATCTTACGCTATCTGCACTCGCAATTTCCTCGGATACAGAGAGTTACAAGCTATGGCCGCGCCAAGACACTCGCGCTCATGGCGCCCGATAAACTAGAACGCCTCCGCAAGGCGGGGCTCGACCGCCTGCACCTCGGCCTCGAGACCGGCGACGCCAAATTGCTCGAGTTCATAAACAAAGGCGCCACGCCTGAGCACATGATAAAGGCCGGCCGCAAGGTGAAGGAGGCGGGATTCGAGCTTTCCGAGTATCTGATGCTGGGACTCGGTGGCGCCGACGGATGGGAGTCCCACGCCCGGAAAAGCGCAGCAGTCCTCAATGCCATAGACCCGGATTTTATCCGGGTGCGCACAATGACTTTGATACCGGGTACGCCCTTCTATGAAGCGTATGAGCGAGGCGAATACAAGCCTCCCACGATACTTGACATGCTGATGGAAGAGAAACTGCTCATCGAATGCCTTGATGGAATAGGTTCGGAGTTCCATAGCGACCATGTTTCAAATCTTGTCCCCGTGTTCGGGAAATTCATGCAGGACAAAACAGAGATGCTTGAGACGCTTGCGCCTGTGATCGAGCGCGTCGAACAAAACAAAGATAAGTTGACAAACGAACCCAGGATCGCAACGGTGATGTGATATATGGATACATCCGGGAAAATCTCCCCTTCCCTAAAAATCATCTCAACCGTCTTTTTTGATTTCGGCGATACGCTCATGGAGGGGAGTCCTTCCTATCTCAAGCGCATCACCGAGTTATTAGGAACACTCGGTTTCGAGCGCACGTACCTCGACGTTGTCCGCGCGTTCGAAAGAGCGGACTATCTCGTGTACCTCGATACGCGCTCAGGCTTGCCCGGCGGCGACGGTGAATACCTGAGCCGGTTTCTCAACCACCTCGGTGAATGTCTCCGGATTCCCATTGACTGGCCGTCTGCCCTCCCACAGATAATCCGGAAGTTCGACGAAAAACCCTACGTGCGAACGCTCTCCGAGGGGGTTGCCGAAACACTCGAAGCGCTCAAACAAAGAGGGATTCGTCTCGGAGTCATCTCAAACAACGACGGACGTTGCAGGGAAAAGTGCGCGGAACTCGGAATCGACCAATACTTCGAGACCATCATCGATTCGGCGATCGAGGGAGTGCGCAAGCCGTCGCCCAAGATTTTCGGAATCGCTCTCGAGCGGATGGGGATCAGGGCGGATGAAGCCGTGCACATGGGCGACATGTACGGCAGCGACGTGATGGGCGCTCGTGACGCGGGCATAACGCCCGTGTGGTATAACCCCCGTCGCAGCACACCGTTTGATGATTACCATCCCGAACATGATATCGTTCATTTCAAACAGATACTCGATATCTTCTGACGCCCCGCGTCCATTTGGGGGACACCATGTTCCTTTCGCCCTTCACCTACTTTTCAGGAGGCTGTGAATAAAGCGTGCTTGCCCGTTCATTCAAAGTCTCTCTTCTGATCTCCGCACTGCTTCATTTTGGCGCCGTGGCCGCGATCAACCAGGACGTCATCGCCAGGAGAATTTTCACTAATCCTCCGTCTGTCCCTGTGGCAAAGTTGAAGAAGAATGAGGCGAAGCCCGTGCAATTCGAGTTGGTGGATACACCCGCCTCGGCCCGGGCGGCGACTCCACAGAAGAATGCGAAGTTCATGTCCGACAAGGATACGCGTGCCCAGGACACTTTCAAAAGCGAAAAGAAACGGCCTGATTCTCCTCACATGGAGAGCAAATCCGACAAGGCGAAAGATACGAGGCAGCGGATGATCTTGCAGAGGCCGCGAACACCATCAATGGAACAGCGAAGGTCTCAGAAGAACGCTAAGGAAGCCCGGCCGGACAAGGCCCGCCCAAGACCGGAGAAGAGCAAACAAGTTGAGAAGGAGATGACTCAGAAAGCAACGACTCCCGAAAACGCGCAAAGCGAAACGCAGGAAAGAATAGAAATCGCGCGTGAGCCTGAGAAGAAAGAGATCATTCAACTCGCAAAGAAAGCGTCATCGCCGGATGAACCCGCCATCGCGGTCCCACCGCCGATGGCCCCGCGTGTGATCACGGCGGCAAGCGCAAGAGACACGGAGGCAGACGCACAAATAACGGGCGAGCTTTCATTCGGCGCCACACGCCATTTTTTCGGGGAATATCTCCTGAAAATGAAACAAGCGGTCGAAAGGCAATGGGTGTCGCGGCTCGTTTCTCAATACACGGGCATCGTGAGCTCGCGCGCGGTCATCGACTTCAAGATACAGCCTGACGGCCGCGTGGCCGACATAGTCGTGAATTCCAACGACGGCGATCCATACTTTCCGCTCGTATGCGTTTCATCAATAAATGATGCGCAGCCATTTGATAAAATACCCTATGCCGAAACGCCCGGACTCCCTGAGCAGTATATGGACAAGCCGCTGAGCATCCGGTTCACGTTCCAGTATAATTAGGGGTACTGCCATATTCGGGGACACGATGCGGCATCGTGTCCCCGAATATCCAAGGAGGCACAATTTGAATACCGCATGGTATTTTCTGAAGGCAGGCGGCATAACGATGATCCCCTTGGGCATCTGCTCGATTGTCGCTGTGGCGCTTATCATCGAGAAAGCATATGTGCTTCGAACACGGAAGGTCATCGCGCCGGAAATCGTCGGCCTGATTGAAAACATAGATGGAACCGAAGATATCGTCGCTTCCATCGCGGTCTGTGACCGCGCAGACACTGCGTTTGCGCGAGTCATAAAGACAGGACTGGTGAATTACAGACTGCCTCGCTCAGAGAACATCGAGATGGTTCAGGCGGCCGCCCGGCACGAGGTCGGCTCACTTGAGCGAGGTCTGCTCATGCTCGAGATTGTAACAGGAATCTCTCCTCTCTTGGGTCTGCTGGGAACGGTCTTGGGGATTTTCCACATATTCAATGTGATAGTAGTCAGTGGTGTCGGCGAAGCTTCAAGGTTGTCCGCCGGTATTTCCGAGGCGCTTATCACGACCATCGCGGGTCTGTTTATAGCAATTCCGGCGCTTGTGGGGCATAGCTATTACTCGAAGCGCGTTGAGGACCATGTGCTCGAGATCGAGCGGCATGCGAATGTGCTCATTCACAAACTGTACCTTGGCAAGCCGGCAGAATCGACCGATCCGGGTCGGCCGGAGCATGAGGAAGTAGCGGGATAGGCTCGAGAATGCAAATCAGGCCGAAAAAGAGAAAGAAACCATTCATCAACATAACATCGCTAATAGACGTTATGTTCATGCTGCTCCTTTTCTTCATGATCTCAACCACCTTTGTCCAATATCCGTCTATCAAGCTGGAGTTGCCGACCGCGAGCACGGCCGAGTCGAGCAAGCCCGAACCCTTAACTCTGACTATTGACAAACAAGGGCGTCTTTTCCTTAATCAAATGTCGATAAAGGAAAACGAGCTTCAGACGGCGCTCAGGAAAGCGGCCGGCAAGCCTGATTCTACGTTGGTGCTCCGCGCGGATAAGGACGTCCCCTACGGCCATGTGATCAGGGCAATGGATATTACGCGGCAGAGCGGCATACGCCGCATCGTCTCGATGACCGAAGCAACGGCGAAATAGGGGAAAGATGAAAGGAACAAGGCCAAAGGGAACGTGAAGTAGATGATGAATGATGAGTGATGAATGCGGAATCTTATTTCCTCTTCCGCCTATGTGTTTCCATCGGTTTTCAGCCCCTCGACACCATAGACCACAATCGGCTCTTTCTTGCCTCTTATTTCCGTTGGAGCGTATCGGACGGCGCGGATTTTTTCGCTCACCTCGGCATGGGTAGGCTCGCTGATCAGAATAGATGAAGGAAAGATTTTGGTGAGACCCTCAATTCGCTGAGCGTAATTGACATCCTGGCCGATGACGGTGAATTCCATCCTCTTTTCGGAACCGATATTTCCTGCAACGACCTCTCCTGTGGAGATTCCAATTCCGACCTTGATTGGCGGATTCCCCTCCTGAACCCACTGCTTGTTGAGCCGTTCCACCGCCTCCTGCATCTCGAGCGCCGCCCGAACCGCTCTCAGCGAATCGTCTTTGTGCGTATAAATGGCGCCGAAGAGCGCCATGACCGAGTCGCCCATGAACTTATCGAGGACTCCTTCGTTATCGAGGATGATCTCCACCATCGGCTCAAAATATCGGTTGAGGAACTTAACCAGCCCCTCCGGCGTCATGCTCTCTGCCAACGAAGTAAAGTCACGGATATCCGATATCAGGATAGTGACCGGCATCTTCTCGCCGGACAAGGAAACCGGTTTTGAACTTTGCAGAATCCGTTCGAGCAGATGCTCGCTCATGTACCGCTCGAAAGATATGGTCAACAGCTCTTTAGCCCTTTCAAGATTCTCATTCAATCGTTTCAGCTTCTTGTTTTGTCTTCTTATCGTTCGCGTTAGCCTCCGGTTCTTCTCCTCGATCTCATATTTTTCGACCGCTTCCCTGACGATAATCTTGCATTCGTCATCATCCCACGGTTTGGCAACGTATCGGTAGACCGACCCGCTGTTGATTGCGTCCACCGCAGTCCGCAGGTCGGCAGTGCCGGTAAGAAGAATTCCAATCGTGTGAGGCGTCAACTGTTTGATCCGGCTCAGGAATTCCACCCCCTGCATCCCCGACATTCTCTGGTCAGAGATCACAAGCGAAACTTTTTGCCCGTCGAGCTTGGTAAGGGCCTCCTCCCCGCTGTTTGCGGTTACGATATCATAACCCTCGTCAACAAACAGGCGTCGCAATGATTTCAGGATATTCTCTTCGTCATCAACAAACAATATCCGGTGTCGCGCCATTTCACTCCTCTTTCTTCGCTCTATCGCCGGCACATGGTTGTAAGAAGAAAACCCGCGTGCGCCCGTAAGGGCGCCGTCTTCTTCCACCCTCCCACTTTTCCTACCTGTGTTACTTCACGGTTGAACTCGGGACCGGTTTCTTGACCTCCTCAAAATCGTAAACATAGAACTCGTCTTCAATCTGCCCCCGCTCTACGTAATAACGGATCTTCTCCAGATAAGACTGCTTCATCCTCTCCCCGTGGGCGACCAGAAGCATGTTGCTGTTTGTGATGATGTCATGGGCAAGAACCATATCTTCGTGCATCGCGCGGGACGTGACCTTCGCAATTTTTCGGCGAGGCTCCTTCGCGCGAAGGCCCTCGAGGAATTCAAAGAGTTTGCCGACGACTTCCGGATCAAACTTGGTATTGGATAATTTCTCCAGGCAGGAACACGCAGCCTTCTCCGAAAAAGGCAATTGCGGCTTCCGGCGAAAGCGGAGACTGTCGAATGCGTCGATGACCGCAATGATGCGCGAGCCGAGCGGGATGTCTTCCCCCTTCAATCCGTCCGGCACCCCCGTGCCATCATAGTTTTCGTGATGGTGACGGATCAGTTTCGCGACCGCTTGCAGGCCGTCGATCCCGGCCAGGCTCATCTGGCCCATAACTGCATGTTGCTGTTGAAGTTCCCTGTTCCCGGGATCACCGGGTCTGAAGCTCTGAATTCTAAGAAGGTCGTCCTTCAGGCCGATTTTGCCTATATCATGCAACAGCGCGGCCACCTCGATATCGAAGGTCTCCTCCTCGGGGAGACGCAGCATCGAGGCGACACCCTTTGAGGCGACCGCAACCCTCTTCGAATGTCCGCCTACGTATTCATCCCTCATTTCCACCAGAGCGCCGAAAACTCTCGTCGTGTCTATGAAGTTTTTCTTGAGTCGTTCGTTCAACTCCTCCAACCGAACATTCTGCCGGGCAATCTCTTCAGTTCTTTCGAGAACCTTATCCTCCAGGTTCTTGTTGAGATACTTCAGTTCCGCATTCTGCTCTTTGACAATCTCGTTCAGTTTCTTGTTTCGTCGAAGCAGGTCATACTGTTCGAGCGCCCGCCTCACAGTGATCTTGAGTTGAACATCGTCCCATGGCTTCTCGATATACTTGTAGACCGCCCCGCTGTTGATCGCGGAAATGGCCGCTTTGATGTCTGCATGGCCGGTTAGAAGAATACACATCGTGTCGGGCGAGATTTCCCTGACGCGCTTGAGAAGGTCGATGCCCTGCATGCCGGGCATTCTTTGGTCGGAGATGACAAGGGAGACAGTTGCGCTTTTCAGCTTCTCAAGAGCCTCTTCCCCACTGCAAACGGTTATCAGCGTGTATCCCTCGTCAGTGAACAGTCGCTCAAGCGACCGCAATATGTTCTCGTCATCATCAACACAGAATACCGTATGTTGGCCCATGTGCAGTTCCCCTTCAACCCGAAAGCCGCAATGTAAACTTGGAGATAAACACCTCCTGCACGGGCGAACCTTGTGTTCACCCTCCGGAACCTTGTGTTCGCCCAAACTCAAGAATGGGGCGAACACAAGGTTCGCTCCTCGAAGAATGTCGAAAGCGACTGGCTTTCAGACATACTCACAATCGTTTCACCACGTGGTATGGCTTGGGCATTTATTGTGCCAAACCAGGCTTCTCGCGGTTTCACCGCTAATCCCGCTGCTGGAACTTCGGCGCGCCTAGCCGGCATAAATGAACATGTCGCCTCTTCGCCCGGCATCCTTGTGCGTCGGACGTCTTCCAGAGACAGAACTATTCAGTCCGCTAAAGCAATAGCGGACAAGCGATTACGGGAATGAGGGGCCTGAAAAACGAGTCGCAGGTATAGGGACAGCGGAAGAGAAATAAGCATTTGGCCGTGGGTTCAGAAGTCGAATCCAAATGGATCATCGCCTGAGAATCTCGAACAGCATTCCATTGAGAAAGGCCGGGATTCCCGGCGGCATTGAGACAACCGACGGTATACCGACACTTGTTGCGGTTTCCGACACCGAAGGCTTGTCCACGACACAATCCTCTTCATTTGAATGCCGGAGTATCCTGTGCTAGAATAAAATAGAAGAGGAAATAATGTCTCCCCTTTTGCCCTGTTTCTCAGGAGACCCATGTTCGTGTATGAGTTAACGATAAAGACCGTTTTTTCGGCGGCCCACAGTCTGCGGGATTACGAGGGACCCTGCAGCAGGCTTCACGGTCACAACTGGGTTGTGGAGGTTATCGTCTGCGGCAATCAGCTTCAACCGAACGGAATACTTGTGGATTTCGGAGAAGTCAAGAAAATCACATCCGATCTGCTCTCCAATCTTGACCACGCCAACCTGAACGAGACGCCTCCGTTCGACAGGCTCAATCCGACGTCAGAGAATCTCGCGCGCTGGATTTATGAACAAGTCGGCAGGCAGATAAATGGGGACGATGTAAGAGTCACGCAGGTCAACGTCCGCGAGGCCGAAACGTCGTGCGCGAGCTATTTCGAGGAAATCGTTGAAAGTAAATGAGATTTTCTTCAGCATCCAGGGCGAATCCTCGTATGCAGGTTTTCCTTGCGGGTTTGTGCGGCTTGCCGGCTGCAACCTCCGATGCTCCTACTGCGATACAACATACGCATATGAGCAGGGCGAGGAAATGACGATTGGAAACGTGGCAGAAGCTCTGACACGGTTTCCGGCAAATCTAGTCGAGATTACCGGCGGAGAGCCTTTGCTTCAACCGGAAACAGGGTTGCTCGCAGCCACTCTCGCCGACAGCGGGCGGACCGTTTTGATCGAGACGAACGGCGCTCTGTCAATCGAGGGAGTAGACGCAAGGGCGACAGTCATCATGGACATAAAGTGCCCGGGCAGCGGCATGTCGGAGCGCATGCTGTGGGATAACGTAGCCTTGCTCAAACCGCGCGACGAGATAAAATTTGTGCTTACGGACCGAGCAGATTACGAATGGGCGCTCGGCATAATCAAGAGGCGCAGGCTCGACGAAAAACATGTAGTTCACCTGGCGCCGGCATTCGGCATCCTCAAACCAAGCAGTTTGGCGGCATGGATGCTGGAAGACAAGATGAACGTAAGGCTTCAATTGCAGCTCCATAAGTACATTTGGCCTCGCGTTCAAAGGGGTGTATGAAAGTGGCGCAAGAACTCGCAATAGCGCTTGTGAGCGGCGGAATGGACAGTTGCGTCGCAGCAGCCCTGGCGGCGCGAGATAATGAACTCGCGATGCTCCACGTGAGCTACGGCCAGAAGACCCAGGAACGCGAGCTTAAAGCCTTCAAAGCAATAGCGCGGCATTATGAAGTCGAACGAACATTGGTCGCTGATATCGGATACCTGAGCCAGATCGGAGGCTCCAGTTTAACGGACGCCAGCATCGAAGTGGAATGCGCCAACCTTCGAAGGGAAGGTATTCCGACCAGCTATGTGCCATTCAGAAACGCGCACTTTCTGGCAATCGCCGTTTCCTGGGGCGAGGTTATAGGAGCGCATAGGATTTTTATTGGAGCGGTCGAGCCCGACAGTTCCGGCTACCCCGATTGCCGCGAGGTCTATTATCGGACTTTCAACGAACTGATTCATGCGGGCACAAAACCGGAGACCCGGCTCGAAATCGTTACCCCGATCATAAAGATGCGGAAAGCCGAAATCGTCAGGCTCGGAGTTGAGCTTGGGGTCCCGTTCCGCCTGACATGGTCGTGCTACAAGAACAATGATGTGCCGTGTGGAGATTGTGACAGTTGTGCGCTGCGGGCAAGAGGCTTCGAGGACGCCGGCATCCCCGACCCCATAATTGCGTATGGTGGAAACATGGGACGGTGAAACATTCTGTCATTTCCAAGGCGTTTTATCGTTTAGAGGACTTCTTATCATTTCCGCGAATCCTGTCCTCGACCTGATCGAGGACGGGAATTCATGTATCCGGCGCAGTATGATTGCCCGTAGGCAACAGATGGAAGGGTAAAGGTAGATACCGTTGAAGAAAATGATGAGGGACGTCCAGAGCGAACCGGCCAACCACCGCGTCGAAGTCGATAAGGTCGGCGTAAAGGACGTAAAGTATCCAATCGTTGTGCTTGACAAGGCCAAGAAGGAGCAGCATACCATAGCCGACATCAACATGTACGTGAACCTGCCGCATCGATTTCGCGGCGCCCACATGAGCCGCTTTATCGAAATCCTGAATAAGCACCGCGGCCGTATGTCAATGCACAATATGGAGGGACTCCTGTGTGAAATCGAGAAGACCCTGGCGGCCGACAGCGCGCATCTCGAAATGAGTTTCGCGTACTTCATCGAGAAGGCGGCGCCAATCTCGGGCGCGAAGAGCCTCACCGAGTACGTCTGCAAATTCATCGCAGCCCACAAAAAGGGTAAGCTCGATTTCATTCTCGAAGTCAACGTGCCGGTCACCAGTCTGTGCCCGTGCTCAAAGGAGATCAGCGAGCAAAGCGCTCACAATCAGCGCAGCCTCGTGACCGTTCAACTGAAATCTACCGAATTCGTCTGGATCGAAGACGTGATCGCGCTGGTGGAAAACTCCGCGAGTTGCGAGCTCTACTCGCTCCTGAAGAGGGAGGACGAAAAATACGTTACGGAAAAAGCCTATGCGCGTCCGATGTTCGCTGAGGACGTAGTCCGCGAAATCGCCCAAAAACTCGAGGCCGACGACAACGTGACGTGGTACACGGTCGCGTCCGAGAACTACGAAAGCATCCATAACCACAACGCATACGCTTATATAGAAAAGAAGATACCGAGATAAAGCGCTGCAGCCACCCTTTATTGGGGACACCATGCGGCATGGTGTCCCCAATAAAGGGTGGCCGTGTTTCTTCCCCAGACAACCCGCCTTATGAGGACAAGAGACTCGTCGACGGCCTCCGGATTATTTCTTTTTGCGCCGCGCCGACCATATCCGCATTATCTGGGACGCTTCGTCAAACTGCATGGCCGAGGCCAGTCCCATATAGAATATCACCCCGCCGGAAAGCGGAATAAGAACACAGACGATTTTGCCGGCCATCGTGGCCGGATCAACCAAATGGTCGCATATGAGCGCCAGCGCGTAGACGCATGCGCCCATCGCGAGAGATAGACCCGCTATCTTTGCAGTTGCCGCCATAATCATTCGTCGGCCGAAATCACCCACTTTTTTTTCCAGGAATATCCACAGCACAACAACGTTCACGGTCGAGGACAATGAAGATGCGAGCGCGAGTCCACCCTGTTTCAATGGAATCATAAGCAGCGCATTCAGGAGAATATTGAGAATCATCGAACACGCTGCGACAATGACGGGCAGCCGGGTATTCTTCATTGAATAGAAAGCAAACGCGAGCACTTTGGCGCCGGAGAAGGCATATAGCCCCAGCGAGTAGAACATCAGAGCGAACGCCGTATTGTCGGTCGCGAGCGCATCGAAACTGCCGTGCTCGAAAAGGAGCCGTATGATGGGAACGCGCAGAATGATCAGACCCACCGTCGCAGGCAGCATCGTGAACATGACCGTCCTGAGACCAAGCGAAAGCGTTTCTTTGAACTTGTCCATTTCGCCCGCGCTCGAAGAGCGGGACATCGAAGGCAGAATGGCCGTCGCGACGGACAGCCCGAATACCGCAAGCGGCAGATGCAACAGCCTGTAAGCGTAATAGAGCGCCGAAACCATTCCCTCACCCAAATACCATGCGAACATGGTATCGGCAAGCACGTTTACCTCACGCACGGCCTGTCCAAAAAACGTCGGCACAAGGAGAACAAATATCATGCGAAGACCGGGGTGCTTGAGGTTCCACGCCACCCGCAACGGAATACCGCATCTCCGGATGAAGGGAATCTGGAGCAGGATTTGAAGTACTCCGCCGATGAGAACGCCGACCGCAAGGCCGTAAACCGGGTCCTTGAAGTTGTTGCGAAAGAGATAAGCGCACGCGATCATCCCGAGATTCAGCAAAACAGGCGCATAGGCGGTCGAGAAGAAGATTTGGAGCGAATTCAGCATCGCCATGAGCAGCGAAGCTATTCCGACAAGGAGGATAAACGGGAAGACAACCCTCGTGAGCCCGATTGCGAGCAGCAGTTTCTCGTCGGGCGGCCCGAACTCAAAAGTGACAAACCTCACGATCTCGGGCGCAAACAAGACTCCAAGCGCCGATACCGCCATCAGCAGAGCGCCCATGGCGCCGATTGAGACCGCTACAAGCTCTTCGGTCTCCTTGCTGCTCCGCCTGGTCATGTATTCGGAAAACACGGGAATGAAACCCGCGTTCATCGCCCCTTCGGCAAGCATTTCGCGGAGCATGTTCGGAAGACGAAACGCAACAAAAAAGGCGTCACTGACGGCATTCAAGTAATAGTCGGCAATCAGCATATCGCGGATCAGCCCGGTAACGCGACTTAGCATTGTTCCCGAGCTGATTACCGCTGTAGAGCGGGCGATACTGTGACCGGCAACTGGTTTTATCGGCATGGAATCCGTGTGTGAAACCCGACTTGATGACTCGGCGCTCTTTGTCATTCCCGCGAAAAGCCTGCCCTCGACGTGATGGGGAGCGGGAATCCATTTCTTAGTCGTTAGAGTCGGGGTCCCGCCTCCGCGGCAACGCAGATACGTTGACTTTTCTGCGTAAATCTGATATCATTTTTATCTTGGAAACATACACAACAGGAGGTGAATGAAGACTCGTGAAGAAGACAAAGTCCATTCTCAAACGTATCCGCCAGAATGAGAGACATCGTTCCCGCAACCGCTCGAACGTCTCACAATATAAAACCGCTGTCAAGAAACTTGAGGTCGTGATTGAACAAAAGGACGCTGCAGCGGCGAAAGGCATGCTCCCCGGCGTGGTCGGGACTCTGGATAAGGCGGTCTCGAAAACCATTCTCAGCAAGAAATCCGCATCGAGGAAGAAGTCCTCGTTGATGAGGCGCATCAACGCTCTCGGGTAGCGCACAATTCCCTCACCAGCAATTCCAGGTCAATCTCTGGATGCCAGCGTGAGCTGGACTTGAATTTATTGTCCCACTCCACTATTGCGCGGTACATCTTCCTGAGTTCCTCGAGCGAGAATGAGCGCGCCTGCTGCAAGAAGCGTGTCTTGAGGAACGGCCTTACTTGCAGCGCCTTGATGACCGCGTCGTCCCTGACTCCGTCCTCGAGCAGGCACTTCGCGCGAAGCAGCCTCTTGACCGTGTAGTCGAGATGCCACAGGATACGGAGTTCGTGCTCCCCGTCGGCAAGCAATTGCCTCAACACTGTCCACGAACGGATGAGGTCCCTGTCCGCGACGTGCTCGCTCAGTTTATAAATGGGTTCGCGCCGCCTCGACTCGACGAGCGCGTCGATGTCCGACTGCTCAACGGCCTCCCTCTCCCCCACGTACTCGAGAAGATTCGTAACCTCGTTGGACACATCCGACAGGTCGCTGCCCGTAAGCTCAAAGATGTTATCAATGAGATGGGGCGATATTCTTTTGCCCTTTTCTCTCAATATTTCACGAATCCACGTCTTCACCTCAGCCGGCCGCAACGGTTGGAGCTCTATTACGTTCCCGTGCTTCTCAATTGCCTTGGAGAGAGTCTTGCGCCGGTCGAGCCGTTCCGCCGTCAGGACGAGTGTGATAAACGCCGGCAAATCAGCGACAGACTTCTCTAGCGCTTCCTGAGCCGCTACCGGCAAAGAGCCGACTTCTTGAATCAGCACTACGCGTCTCGAAGAACCGAGTGGGTAGACATTTAATTCTTGGAGGAGAGCAGGGGCCGATGTGTTGGGAGTGTCCAATTCGGCAAAATTGAAATCCTTCATTCCGTCGCCGAGGGCGACTTCGATGAGCCTGGCGGTGAGCCGCCGTGCAAGAAACTCCTCCGTCCCCAGAATCAAATAGAGTCGTGAGAGATTGTCGCTACGGACAGTGTTCTCGAATTCGAAGAATGTGGTCATTCAATAAAAGGATATTATTCTGAGCCCTTTACCGTCATTCTGAGCGAAGCGAAGAATCTCCGTTCTCGCCGGCTATCCGTGCTACGAATGGAAGACTCCTTCGCAAGGGCCATGAGCTTCACCAGTCGTTATCGAAGCACTCATAAATAAGCGTTTCGACCAGATTCTCGGTAGCTTCGTCAAGCGCCTCATCCCTTGTGCGACCGCCCAGGGTCTGATAGAAATCCGTTCCTCTCAGATTCTCCTGCCGCCAGATCATTTTGCCGGTTTTCGTGTCTTCAAGTTCCGCGCTTGCTATCAGAGCTATTCTGAACTGGCCGATGTTGTCGTCCGTGTTATAGCTTATGGCGCCGGCCTGAAAACCGGTGATTGCGCCTCTCAACACCATGTCGGCCGCTCCCGGGTCATCAACCACCCGAAAACGGCCGTCGGCCTCGAGTTCGCGAATCAAGGCATTCGTCACACGTATCTGAATCTCCTGCTCGAAGCTCTTGTTCTTGAAGGCTGGGACAGCGATGGTGTGATAATCATCGGAGAGTCGGCTGGTGGCAGTTGTGTAGCCGCAGCCCGAAGTGACGGCGCAAACGCACAATAGCGCGCACAGAGCGAGACTCCACTTCACGGCATTTTGTTGAGTGTTTCGCGGCATTTGGTAGCGCATTGAGTTTCCGGATATTCGCCTATGATCGAGTCGAAGTACAGGCGCGCGGAGTCGTACTTCATATTATAGTGGTAGTACATTCCAATTCTGAACTCGTGCTCGGCGGCTGTTTCGCGAAGCTCACCAAGCTTCTTGCGGGCCTCTTCCGCATGCTCGCTTTCCGGATACGCCTTGAGAAAAAACCGATATTTCTGTATCGCCTCGTCCACAGCGGTCTTATCGTACACATCGGGCAGCGTCTGGGCCAGCTTGCATTCTGCGGTGCCGTAAGCAGACTCGGCTATCCATTTGGATGCAGGATAGTAGTCAATAACTTTCTGAAATTCGGCGCTGGCTTCGTCATAAAGCTCGAGCTTCATGTAGCACATGCCGATGCGGTACTGCGCTTCGGCGGAGAACCCGGTGAACGGCTGATTATCAATCACCTGTCGATAAGTCTCGATCGCCTTGTCGAAGTTGCTGCCCCGCCATAAGATGAACTTCTCTTCGCGTTCCACCCCAAGATCGAAGAAATGGTCGCCTATTTTCCGCTGTTTTTCGAGAACGTGGCTGAATAACTGGGTGTTCGGATACTCGTTAATGACCTTCTGGTATTCTTTGACGGCGTCCTCGTATTCTCCCTCGGCCTCGAGAGCCCTTCCGATGGAATACTGCGCAAGGTCGCAGTAGTTGGATTCAGGGAAATAACGCAAGACCTTCCGATATTCGTCAACGGCTTTCTCAGTCTCCCCCTTTGCCAGTAACTCCTCGGCGTACTGGAACTGAAGGGCCGCAGTTTCTTTCGGCTGGCGCTCCGGATTAAACCACCGGCCCGCCTCCGGCGTCCAAATCCAGGCCGCTTGCGCGCTTCCACCTAAAAGCACAACCGCCAGCGCGGTCACGGCCAAAAAACATACCCGTATCATTCTGAGCGATGCGAAGAACCTGGTTGCTTTGACTTTTGCTGCCATCGAAAAACCCCCTTGCTGCTTCATACTTTTGAAACCGACTACAAGCCGTATTTTATCAAAAACGCCAGGGCATGTCAAAGAAACGACCCACCTAGACATCCATTCGACTGTGGATTATAATGAATAGGGTTTGCCAGGAGGTTCACATTACCGTGATGCGCAGGATACATCTGTTCTTAATCTTCGCCTTGCTGACTCTGCCACCCTTTCTTTTGGCTGCAGAATCCGATTTCGTGCGGGTTATTACTATAAACGACGATATCATCAATCCCGTTGTCGCCGAGTATATTTCCGGGGCAATCGCGCAGGCCGAGAAGGAAGGCGCTGAGTGTCTTATCATCCAACTCGATACTCCCGGCGGACTTCTGGCATCTACGCGGAGAATCGTCAAGGAGTTGCTTAACGCCGACGTGCCGATTGTGGTGTACGTCGCCCCCAGCGGGGCTCGCGCCGGCTCGGCCGGTGTCTTCATCACGCTCGCTGCCAACATAGCCGCGATGGCGCCCTCTACTAACATCGGAGCGGCGCACCCCGTGGACCTGGGCGGCGAAGGCGAAGGTTGGCGCGAAGCCTTCAAAGACCTCGAACAAAAAATGAAAGAGCTGGAGCGCCGGCAAAAGGGAGGCAAACCGGAAGAGGACAAACCAAAAGCCGTTGAGGAAAAGAAAACTGTCGAAGACGGCAAAGAAGAGTCCACCGGCTCGACGATGGGGGACAAAGTGCTGCATGATACCGTCGCGTGGACTCGCGCAATCGCCCGTCTGCGTGGCCGCAACGAGGAATGGGCGGTCAAGGCCGTGACCCAAAGTCTCTCCATCACTCAGACCGAAGCCCTGGAGAAGAACGTGATCGATATGGTGTGCAAAGACCTCAAAGAACTCTTGGAAAAGATTGACGGACGGGAAGTGCAACTCCCACGCGGAACCGTTAAACTCGAAACAAGAGGCGTCCGAATCCAATATCAGGAGATGACCTCCCGGCAGAGAATACTCAACACAATCTCTAACCCGAATATCGCATATATCCTCATGATGCTCGGATTTTTCGGCCTGCTGTTCGAGGTCACCCACTCGGGCGCCATTTTCCCCGGCGTAGCCGGAGCAATATGCCTGATCGTCGCGTTCTATGCTTTCCAGACACTGCCCGTCAATTACGCGGGTGTCCTGCTCATCCTGCTGGCGCTCGTGCTCTTTGTCCTTGAGGCCAAGGTCACCAGTTACGGCCTGCTGACTATTGGAGGCCTGGTGTCGATGACACTGGGCTCCATCATGCTCATCGACACGCCTTATGAATTTCTGAGAATCTCAAACACGGTCATCTTCCCTGTCGTATTCACCACCGCGGGTATCGTAGTCTTCCTCGTTACACTCGTGATACGCACGCACGCGCGCAAGAGCGTTGTCGGCCAGGAAGGCCTTGTGGGCATGACCGGCATAGCAGAGACTGGTATCTCACCATCCGGCAAGGTCCATGTCCACGGCGAAATATGGAATGCGCGAAGCTCGACGCCAATCGCCAGGAACGATAGAATCAAAGTCATAAGTGTGGAAGGAATGACTCTGGTCGTCGATAAAAGTGATTGATATCGATGACGCCTCTGTAAACTGAAGACCTGTAGACCGTGAACCATGAACCATAAACCATGAACCATATTTCTAGGAGGGTAATCAAATGCCATCAGGTCTAATCTTCATATTGATGCCGATCCTTTACGTCATAAGCTGCGTCCGGATTCTCAACGAATATGAACGCGGCGTGATCTTCCGGCTCGGACGGGTGCTGCCGCAACCGAAAGGGCCTGGAATCGTGATGGTTTTCTGGCCGATTGACCGCATGGTGCGCGTGAGCCTGCGGCTGGTCGCGCTTGACGTTCCGCCGCAAGACGTGATCACGCGTGACAACGTATCCATGAAAGTGAACGCTGTCACTTACTTCCGCGTGATGGACCCCATCAAGTCGATCATCGAGGTGGAAAACTTCCTTTTCGCCACGTCCCAGATGGCACAGACAACTTTGCGTAGCGTTCTCGGCCAGGCAGAACTCGATGAACTGCTGGCCCACCGCGACAAGATAAACCACGAACTCCAGGAAATTCTCGACCGCCAGACCGACCCATGGGGAATCAAAGTGTCCAACGTCGAGACTAAACACGTGGACCTACCGCAGGAAATGCAGCGCGCCATGGCGCGCCAGGCCGAAGCTGAACGCGAGCGCCGCGCCAAAGTCATCAACGCCGAGGGCGAATTCCAGGCAGCCCAGAGACTGGTCGACGCCGCCAAGATGATGGAAGAACATCCCATGGCGCTCCAGATGAGGTTCCTGCAGACCATGATCGAAGTGGGTTCGGAAAAGAATACGACCACCATTCTTCCGATTCCCATCGATTTGTTCCGGCCCTTTATTACCGCCGAACTGAAGAACCTGGCAAAAGAACAGAAGCAGGGCTGAGGGAATCTGCTTACCAATTCGTAGGCGTGAATTCATTCGCACGTATGGGGCAAGAACAGTTTGGGAACATGGTCAATTGGTCTTAGGCCTCGTAGGCGTGTACGGCCGTGCGTCCCTATGCTACTCAGTCTTAACATCATGAATTCCCCTCGTGATTTCTTGCGCGAACCTCACGCATACAAATCACAAGGGCGCAATGAATTGCGCCCCTACAACCATGAATCAAGAAGCCCTGTAGGGGCGCGATTCATCGCGCCCGATGTATGCTGCTTGGTTGCGGCTGTGTTGCACTGTGTTATGTTACTGGAATTATTGAACAGATGCGTAGCCTTGAAACCAAGACTCGTTTCTTGGGAGCAGCCAACCCCACTGCGCGGGGTTGTTTCATTTTCCAATATTTCTTTTTCGCCTTGTTCCTTTCGCCTTTCACCTTCTCACTAAGGAGACCTCTTATGCCCCGTTCCCTTTCTTGCGTCGTCGCACTCGTGATATTGCCGGTAGCACTCGTCTTAGCCGAAACCAGCGCCTTTGCTGATTTAGACGTGAACACCCAGCGCGTCATTGTCTTCAAAGACGGCTATTGTATGTTTGTCAAACAGGCTTCCGGCGGCCTCGACGCGACCGCGAAAGCATCCATCGACGGCGTTCCTGACGCTATGGTGCTCGGTTCTTTTTGGGTCCTGCCAAATATGGGAAAGATAACCGACATGGTCGCGAAGCAGCAGATTCTCCTCCGCCAGGGACGTCAGCAAACCGAGAAGAGTCTGGCTCTGGCATTCAATCCCGAAATGGCCAATCAGGAAGTGCAAGTAACCATGCTTTACTTCAGTCCGGGCATCCGTTGGATTCCTACGTATCGGATCGCGCTTCACGATGACGGCAGCGCCGATTTGTCGATGCAAGCGGAAATTCTCAACGAGGCCGAAGACTTGAGCGGAGTCGCAACCGATCTCGTTGTCGGTGTTCCAAACTTCCGTTTCAAGGACGTAGTTTCACCCATGAGCCTCGAGGCGACTCTCAGGAACGCGCTCGCGCAAGTTGCCCCGCAGATCATGAGTCAGTCGATGTCGAATATCCTGATGTCCCAGCGCGCAGGAGAGATGTATGCCCCGCGGGAAGAGTCCGGAACGCCTTCCCAACCGGCTGTTCCCGCCTTGCCGCCCGAACTGGCCGGCAAAGAATCGCATGACCTCTTCCTTTACCACATTCCGCAACTCTCCCTGAGAACGGGCGAGAGAGCGGTGATCCCCTTGATAGCGGCGGAGATTCCTGTTCGCCATATCTATACATGGGACGTCCGACTGAGCCGCTCCGGCGCTGAAGCCGTACCCGGCGCGAGCGAACGCTCGTCACCCGTCAAACTCCTCAAGAATGACATATGGCGGCAGATCGATCTGACCAATAAGACCGAGGTTCCGTGGACGACCGGCTCGGCTATCGTGATGGACGGCTATCTGCCGATTGCTCAGGAACTACTTACATATACGCCCACCGGCGCCGACTGCCGGCTTCCCCTTACCATTGCGATGGACGTCAGGGGCACTTACGACGAAGATGAAATCGGCCGCGACCTGAAAGGGATTCATTTCGACGGAAACGACTACGTCCGAATATCTAAAAAAGGGTCCTTGCGCGTGACAAACCACAAGAAGGAGATCGTCGAGTTGACTATCACCTGCCAATTCGGAGGGAATGCCACAAAAGCATCTGACGACGGCAAGTTCTCAGTAAGCGATTTCAATGATCAGGACTGGAGCGACTTCCGTGGAAGCCGCGCGCTCACCGGCCATACCACAATCACCTGGGACCTCGTTCTCGGAGCCGGCGAAACGAAAGACGTAACCTGTGAGTATTACTACTACACGAGATAAAGACGCCCGGGGACAGACCTTCAAGATTCACAAATGGAGCGTATTGTGAATTCTGAAAACCTGTCCTCTCGGCCCTTTCAACCCCTGCCCCTGGGCCGCATCCGCCCGACCGGATGGCTAAAGCAACAACTTCAAATCCAGGCCAACGGCCTGAGCGGCCACCTCGATGAGTTCTGGCCCGACGTCGCGGAAAGCCAATGGATCGGAGGCAAGGCCGAAGGCTGGGAGCGCGGCCCCTATTGGCTCGACGGAGTCGTGCCCCTCGCATTCCTGCTGAATGATCCGAAACTGAAATCAAAGGTTCGGCATTGGATCGATTCCATCCTTCAACTCCAGCACGAAGACGGCTGGCTCGGCCCGGTACTCGACGAAACATACGGCTACAAGTACGACCCATGGCCCTCTTTCGTGGCGCTCAAGGCCTTGACCCAATACCACGAAGCCACAGCCGATGAGCGCGTCATTCCCGCCATTCAGAAGTTCTTAAAGAAGCTCGACGCGGTTCTCACCGAAGCCCCGTTGCAGATGTGGGGTCAGTATCGCTGGGCCGATCTTGTCCTCAGTATTCACTGGCTCTATGAGCGCACGGGCGAACGGTGGCTGCTCGATCTGGCGGCCAAGGCCCACAGTCAAGGATACGATTGGCGTAAGAATTTCGCCGACTTTGCGTTCAAGGAAAAGGTGAACGTAGAAAAAAGCGCAGAACAGGGGACTTTTCTCGCGACACACGTCGTGAACAACGCAATGGGAATCAAACACCCTGGCGTATGGTATCGGCAATCGCACAGCCTCGAAGATCGCGACGCTGTTTGGCAGATTCTCGATGTGTTCGACACATATCATGGCCAGGCCACCGGCGTATTCACGGGCGACGAGCACCTGGCCGGTCTCAATCCCTCCCAAGGCACGGAGCTCTGCGCGGTCGTTGAGTACATGTTCTCCCTGGAAATGCTATTAATGATTCTGGGCGACCAGAGACTGGCCGACCGCCTTGAACGCATCGCCTTCAATGCTTTGCCCGCCACATTCAAGCCCGACATGTGGGCTCATCAATACGTGCAGCAAGCCAACCAGGCAGTCTGCAAGCTATCCGAGGACCGCATTTATACCAACAACGGGCCCGACGCCAACATCTTCGGCCTCCAGCCCAACTTCGGATGCTGCACCGCGAACATGCATCAGGGCTGGCCGAAGTTTGCTTCACATTTGTGGATGAAAACTCTTGACGAGGGATTGGCTGCGGTCGCGTACGCTCCCTGCATAGTAGAAACCGAAATCAAAGGCCGTAGCGTTCGTATCGAAACTGAAACCGACTATCCGTTCGAGGACGCGATTCGTCTCACTGTGAAAATCGGGGACACGATGCCCCCAATCGCTCCCGTTGCAGAGGCAGACTCCCAGAAAATCGGGGACACGATGAAGCATCATGTCCCCGATTTTCTTTGCTTCCCTCTGCTGCTGCGGATTCCCGCCTGGGCTGAGAATGCAACTGTCCGGGTTGGCGACGAAGCGCCATCGCCCGCCCAAGCCGGAACGTTTCACCGCATCGACCGCAATTGGGGAGAAAACGCCATCGTGACTCTGCAATTGCCCGCTCGTGTTCGAACCCAAACTCGCCACAATGGAGCGGTTTCCATCGAGCGAGGCCCGCTGATTTTCTCCCTGAGAATAGGGGAAGACTGGAAACAGATCGGCGGCGAAGCGCCCCACGCAGACTGGGAAGTCTACCCGACAACCGCATGGAACTATGCGCTCGATATAGATCGAGAGAATCCCGAGAAATCCATATCTCTCGAATCACATCCTGTGGGCTCTTGCCCATTCTCTCCCGAAGGCGCACCCATTCGCGCGCGCGTCAAAGGCAAGCTCCTACCCGGCTGGCAACTCGTGCAAAATGCGGCAGGTCCCGTTCCCCAAAGCCCTGTCCCCTCTTCCTCCCCGCTCGAAGACCTCGAACTCATACCCTACGGCTGCACGAACCTGCGCATAACCGAATTCCCGACGTTGCCGTGAAACCGCTGATTCCAACGATCAGAAAGCTCTTCTTATCCACAGATTGCGCCGATTCTCGCTGATTCCCGAATCATTCCGGCGAAGCCTGTCCTCGACGTGTCACTCTTCTGATTGAATCAACCGGAATAACAGATATCTTCTCTTCGATGGCGTACTCCTCGCGAGCCGGATAGACCACCCACAGGTGTTGGGGGCATCCAACAAAACAAGGATTGAAACCGGAGACCTGCCTCCTCAGCGGGGTCAGCGTCGCGCCCCCCGCGGGGCGCGTGGATTGAAACCCCGTTGCAGGATTGGAGCGCTGCGGCCCTGCGCGATTGATAGTTTCTGTCAAAGCCGGTCTTGACTTTCCTGCCGATTTGCGCTAGTCTTGCGACATTGTTGCTCGATGGAACGCGCGGAGGCATTCTGTGTGGAAACGGTCTATTGCCTATGCGAACGATAAGAGATTCAATAACTCTCGATGAACTAAGACAGATGGCTTCGCCTTCCTTTGAAAATGTGGTGTGGCAGTCATTGACGTTGAACGAGAGATTATCGCGCTTGACGCAGAACTCCATTCTGATCTGGAGACCGCGCTCCTACAGGATGGATCGCACCAGAAGAGCCTTTGGGGAATCAAGTTATATCCGGAATTGCCGGCGGATCAGTTTATTGAATTCGATTCTCTGATTAATATTCGCCCTTCGCAGGGCAACCGCAGTCGTGGGGTGGAGGACGAGAATATCCGCAAAGGAATTGTCGGTATAGTGGCAAAGAGGATCAAGCGATGAATTACCAACACAAAGAGCTTGCCGCCGGACGCTGGCGGCAGTTGTCGTTTGTCCAGCAAATGGCAAATGTCGGCAGTGAGGTCGAACGGTCGCTGAACTGGCGGGCCAAGAACAATGCCGACTACTCTCAAAAGGCGTTTGAGCGCGCTCTTGAATTGATAGACTTGACGTTAGAAGACCCAAGAAACATAAACCGGCTTAAGGAGATTGCCCGCCTTCGCGAGGCGTTAGCTGATTTTTTTGTGGGTTCGAACGAGTTCTCTTCGACTGACACATCGTGGAGGAGATACTTCTTGTTCTTTGCCTTTGCCGCCCGCAAAGATTGTTGAAACGCGCGCACCCATTCTCTTGCCTCCTGTCGAGTTTCTTTTGTTATGGCAGATCATGTCCTCTTCTGCGAATAATCCCCACACATCCCCATTCGTGTTCCAATCTATTCTTCCTTTGACTTTTTTCGGAAGGGTCTGCTAGTATTGAGACAGTTGGTGATTCATTGGCAGCCCTCCCTGTTCTTGCCCTCTTCAAACCGGTTGACAAATCGGGGGGATATCTTATGAGTATCGAACTCAACACCATGATCCTCGGCCACGTCGTTCAAACAAAGGCCGAGTCCGTTCCGGACAAGAAATGCTTCATCTTCGAGCGTAACGAAAGGCCCGACGTGCACCTGACGTACGCCGACCTCTGGCGCAACACAAACAAGTTCGCCGCCATGCTGCAAAGGGAGGGGCTCGGCAAGGGCGACAAATTCGCCATCATCATGAGGAACCACCCCGAGTTTCTCTACGCGATGACCGCCGGAACGCTGATCGGCGCAGTGTCTGTCCCCATTGATCCCCGCACAAAGGGCGACAAGCTCAAGTATTACCTGAACAATTCGGAGTCGAAGCTCGTTCTCATCACGGCCGACCTGATTCCCATGTTGGATGAAGTGGTCCGGGAAGTTCGCTCCGTAAAATCGGTATATGTAGCCTATATGCCGTGGGAAAAACCCGCGTCAAAGTATCCGACCACAAACGAGGTCCTCGCCGGCCCTGACGTCGATGTCGGCAATCATATCGAGAATCCGGGTCACCCACTTGAGATTATCTACACGTCGGGTACGACCGGTGATCCTAAAGGCGTGGTTTGCGCGAATAACCGCGTCGCCCAGTACGCCCTGCTCGGTCAGATGGTGTGGAATTATCAAGACGGCGAAATCCTTTACACAGGCCTCTCGCTCACCCACGGAAATGCACAGGCCGTGACCGTTATGCCCGGGCTGGTGCTCGAACACCTGGTCGTCCTCAGCGAGCGCTTCACCAAGAGTCGCCTGTGGGACATATGCCGCAAGTTTGGCTGTACGACCTTCTCTCTGCTCGGAGGCATGGCGACCGCCATTTACAGCGAGCCGCAAAAACCTAACGATGACGACAATCCGGTGAGAGTCGTCGTCAGCGCCGGAATGCCGAGGGCAATATGGGAACCATTCGAGAAACGGTTCAACGTGAAAATCCTGGAGTGGTACGCCGCCGTCGAAGGCGGCCTCGCGTTCAAGCCGGTCGGCGAGGGACCGATCGGCTCATTCGGTAAACCTTTCCCGGGCATGCTTGAAATGAAAATCGTAGATGACGACGACCTCGAATGCCCGCCGGGCGTAGTCGGCGAGCTTGTTTCGCGGCCCGCAAGCGGCGAACCCGCCCAGGTTGAATACTACAAGAATCCGGATGCCTCGAAGAAGAAGGTACGCGGCGGCTGGCTCCGCAGCGGCGATATGGGACACACAGACTCTGAAGGCTGGCTCTTCTTCGATTACCGCAAGGGCGGCGGCCTCCGGCACAACGGCGATTTCGTGAGTCCCGACTTCGTGGAAAAGGTGGTCGCCGAGCATCCCGACGTGAGTGAGGTGGCAATCTACGGCGTCCCGTCGGCAAGCGGCGCACCCGGCGAGAGCGACGTCGTGGCGGCAATCGTAGCATTCAACCGCTCGACTCTGAACGTGGCCTCGATCTTTGCTAAGTGCCGCAAAGAACTCGAGGCGAATTTCGTTCCAACATATGTGCAGGTGCTCGACGAAATCCCCAAAACTATCTCCGAAAAACCGCAGGAACGGTTCCTGCTCGAGCGGTTTAATAGCGACAAAGGAAGCGTGTTCACTGAACATAAATAGGCGAAGGGCGAAAGGGACACGATGACAGAGAGGAAGAGACGCAAATCCGCTGGATTGGATGCTTCTTTCCGAATCACTGCTGTCCAAAACAAAGGAATCTGAACCCTAGCGCGGCGGAGCCGCAACCAAAACAGAAGAAGAAAAAGAAACAGGGAATCCGCTGATTTCGCAGATTGCGCGGATTTTTGAAAAAGAAGGAGGGAAAAAGCATTCTCAGCCACAGATGCACCCGGATGGACACAGATTCCGCGAAAAGGAAAAAGAGGACATGCCCCGCTGATTTGGGCTGATTTTCGCAGATTCTCAGAAGAAGAGGAAAAGAAATCAAGACGGGAATTCACGATTCTCAACGTGAGTAGTGCAGAGGGCGCGGAGGGGCACAGCGCGGCATAGCCGCAACTAAACAGGATACATCGGGCGCGATGAATCGCGCCCCTACAGCGTTTCTTGATTCATGCCCGTAGGGGCGCAATTCATTGCGCCCGTGTGATTTCCATGCAAAGCGTCGCGAGAAATCACGACACAAATTCAAGAAATTAACAGTGAGCACTGCAGAGAAAAACGGCAAAAGCCAATGTCCTCAGCGTACTCTGCGGTTGATGATTTGTGCAAGTTGTTTCGTCTCTGTTATTCATGACAAGGAGGTTTCCTGGTTTGTGCATGTCAGTGTTACTCAGTGGTGACAGGCTCTTTCGGGGATTCCTTTCTGTTGTCTTGGACAAGAGTGTTTCCGAATCCAAAATCTAAAATCGATCGATTCGTGTTCCGAGAGGTTTTACATGAAAGCTGTAAGCTCAAAAAAACGCCTCCAAATATCCAAACAACTATGGGAAATCGTCCCTCGCTACTTCGCCGAGGCGCACGCCGCGAAAGCGAGCGGCAAACTCGTCGGCTGGATGCCTCCCATGAACGGCGCAATCGAGGTGTTCCGCGCGATGGACATCGTGCCGGTGATGCCCGAAAACTGGTCACCCGTGTGCGCGGCTACCGGCCTGGCGCCCGAATGCATCGAGGCCGCCGAACGTATGGGCTACTCGCGCGACCTCTGCGGATATCTCAGGAACGCCATCGGCTATATCAACGCGGGAATGAAAAAGACCGATCAGCCATTCGGCGGATTGCCGTCGCCGGATTTGATCATCTCTTTCGGCGGGGGCTGTATCCCGGCAATGAAAATATTCCAGGCGTTCACCGAACACTTCAAAGTTCCCACTTTCCTGGCCGACGCGCCGCAAATACCGCCGGAAGGAATCAACGACGAAGTCATCGCATTTGCTTCCGAGCATTTTCGGGAATTGATCCATTTCCTCGAAGACTTGACCGGCAAGAAGCTCGACATGGACAGACTCAAAGAAGTCGTCCGTCTCTCGGACCGCGCCTGCGAGCTCTGGGATGAGATTATGGACTATCGCCGTTTCGTGCCGACGCCCTTCAGCGCGGCGGAGATCGGCGTGATGTTCGTGATGGTAGTCCTCCCCGGCACGCACGAAGCAGTCGATTTTCTCGAGAAATTCAAACAGGAAGTAAAGGAGCGAGTCGAGCAGGGTGTCGGCTGCGTTCCCGAAGAGCGATTCCGCCTCTTCTGGGACAATATCCCCTTGTGGTACAACATGGGGTTGTTCAACTACTTCGAGAAATTCGGCGCAGTCGTCGTCGCCGAGACATATTCCGCCGCCTGGTCTATCAGGCTCGATCCCGAGAAGCCAATTGAAAGCCTTGCCCGAAAAAGTATACTCTCATTCCCATTAGTCTCGAACGTGTCGCTGAAGAAGAGAATCGATATGGTGCTCGACACCTGTCGCAAATACAAGATCGACGGCGCCATCCTCCACTCGAACAAAAGCTGCAAACCTATCTCTCTCGGCCAGATGGACGTCAGGCGAGCCCTCATGGAAGAACTTGAGGTCCCAAGCGTAATCTTCGAGGCTGATCACATGGACGTTCGCAACTGGAACGACGCCCAGGTAAAGAACCGCCTCGACGCCTTTATGGACATGCTCGAGCAGCGGAAATTCGGCGTAACCCCCTAACATGCTACCTGCCTCTCGCGCGCATGAGTTTGGCTGGGCCTTCGCCGCCGTTGAGGAGGTACAACAGCGGCGCCGGGCGATCGAGGCCCTCGACAAAAGAGGGTCGAGCCTGCCAGGGCGCGACCGACAAAACGTTGGCGAGGTCCATCCAATATTGCAGCCGCGCGGCGCCGAGATTCCACACCATATGGAAATGGTTTGCCGGCGCATATTGCTTATACTCGGCCATCGTGGCGTACTTGGGCACAACCCACGTGTGCGGCCAGGTAACGTTTGAACTGCTTGCGATGGCTTCGGCCAGCGCGGGCGGGAGATCGACCGTAGAGGCCTCATCCCAGACGAGGCTGAACATGCCGGAGAGCTCACTGTATGCCAGACGGGCGGCGATCCCTTCGATTCCTCCGGGCGAGATGAAGGTGACACTGTTGCCGCCGCCGGGGAAGTAGTGTAGCTCAGCGCCCGGCAGGGCCACCCTTTTCATGATTTCGCGAATCTGCTCGCCCGGCCTGCCGGCCCAGTCGAGACTCGCCGAACCGGAATTGTCGCCGTCGACAATCCCGCGCTGCGCCCAGAGGTCTTCTTCAGAGTGCTTGATATTCAACTTCGCGGCGAGCCGTTGAATTTCCCACGGCTCCCACACTTTGCGGAAATCCATGAACAGCGGAGGATTGCCGCCGGAGAGCCATGACATGAAGAGCATGGTAAGCAATCCCTGCGCGTCGGCTTCGGTGGCGAAGGGAACGACGGGTTTGCGTCCGTTATGGTCAAAGGTCGAATTCAGAAGCGATTCGGCCACATCACATATCGGCAACGGTATGCCACGAGTGTCACTCGCCCACTCGAGCTGATTCATGAAACCACCGCCGACCGCTTTGAGGTCGTTCATGAGGTCGCGCATGATGAGATACATGGCCAATGACCGGTCGAATTTTCCACTCGCAGCATCCTGGGAGAGATCGATTCTGTCGCCAAGGTGGCGATTGAGCCAGGAGCGGAGCTTAGCGAGTTCCTTCCGGTCATAGGCCCCTTTTTGCAGCATGTCGGCGAGGAGCTTCATGTCAAGGCGAGTGATCTCCAGGCCGAACCTGTTTCTTGTGGCCGTCACCTGCGCCAGCGCGGTCTCCATGCCCATCGAGTCGTGCCCGAATATGACGACGCGCCTTCCCCTGAGGCCCGCATACGTGAGGGCCGCATAGCACCAATCGACAAGGGCCTCGACTGTTGACTCAGAAGGTTCCGGCTTCATGCCGGTGTCGGGCCACGAACCCACGTTGAGGTGAGTCAATCTGCCGGACTGAGCGAGAGCGCCGTTGACTGCATGTGCGAATACAACGCCCGGCTTCGGAGCGCTGTTGCCGCACGTGATATTGATTGGGATGTCGGAGGGCATGTGCGCCAGGAGGCTCATGAGGGTCAACTGCGGAAAGGCCCATGTGTCGGGCGCGCACACAATGGCGCCGACACCCGTTTCCTTGAACTGCCGGGCAACGATGTCGGCCTGTTCTTCTCCATCGATCAGAACAGGAGTCCAGACGACACCGACCGATGCGCCGTCGGGCATTTTCACATGCCGTGCTATCGCGTTCGCCAGGATTTCCACTATGTTTACCGTGCGCTCTCGGGATTGGTTGTCGATTCGCGGGTCACAGGCCGCGCACACGCCGAACGTCATAACGGGGATCGTTGCTTTTCTGCTTGCCGGAAGCTTCATCGCCTTTGCCATGTTCTTGCTCCTTGCCGCTCTGTGCTCTTCCCAAAAAGGAATGCGGCTGTGTGGGTTCAATGGATTCACGACCGCTTGCACGTGACCTCAGACTCATACTTCCTCACCTCATCAATCCACAACTCACGAGGCGGGACATTCATTCTCAGGCAGTAATAGTCCCATACGGCCCCGAACGGCATGCTCTTGAGTTCCTCCAGGAGCGCCAACCGCCCGAAGTTATCTCCTGCTTCCTCGAACTCCAGTAGCCTCCGCCTCGGTTCCAGCACGGCGCAAAGGACAGCTTTCAAAGCAGCGCGCGCACCGACCACCCACGCGCCGATCCTGTTGATGCTCGCGTCGAAGAAGTCGAGACCCAAATGCACGCAATTGAGGGCGCCGCCCCGAACGATCTCCTCCGCCAGATTCCTTGTTTCGTCATTGAGGGTGACGACGTGGTCGCTATCCCAGCGCACACCTCGCGTCATGTGTATCAGTATTTCGGGAGAGAACTGTAATATCGACGATATCTTGTCTGCGACCGATTCCGTGGGATGGAAGTGGCCCATATCAAGGCAGAGCATCTTTCCCTTTGTCAGCGCGTATCCCATATAGAACTCGTGGGAGCCGACGACGAAGGCCTCGCTCCCGATCCCGAACAGTTTGCTCTCGAGCGCATCTTTCATCCGCGACGGGTCGTAGTCGATTGAGAAGATATCATCAAGCGATTCTCTTAACAACGCTCTGTGCGTCCATCGGTCAACAGTAGTGTCCTTTGAGCCGTCGGGTATCCAGAGATTATGGATGCAGGGACTTGTCAGCTTGCCACCGACGAAGTCGCCGATGCGCCGACATCTCTTGACGTGCTCGATCCAGAATTTCCGGATTTCTTTATTCTTGCTGCTCAACGTGAAGCCGGAGTCAGCCTTGGGATGCGAGAAACACGTGGAATTGAAATCGAGTTTCAGCCCTTGGCTCTTCGCCCAATTGGTCCAGCCCTCGTAGTGTTTCGGCTCGATTTCATTCCGATCCACGGAGTGGCCTCCGAACTCCCCATAGCTGGCATGCAGACTCAGTCGATGCCGGCCGGGAATCAGAGAATACACCTTTTCCAGGTCCATGCGAAGTTCTGCGATTGTCCTCGCCTTGCCGGGATAACCGCCCGTAACTTGAATACCGCCGCCTCTCAGACGAGCATTCGGTTTCTCGAATCCCCCGACGTCGTCGCCTTGCCAACAGTGAATCGAGAGGGAGACCTTTTCGAGAGTGTGGAGCGTCTCATCCGCATCAATCCCAAGGTGTCCATAGCGCTCACGGGCCATTTGATACGCTTTTTCTATATTCGATGCATGCACGGATGGGTTCCTTAGTGGTCTGTTTCACAAATGCAATCACGTTTCTCACCGGAGCAAGGGTGCAAGGGCGACCCACCGGGTCGCCCCTACGTAAGACCGGGGCTACGTGAGCGCATTTGTGAAAATGTGTACTTGTCCGGGTTCAGCTTGACCGACCGGTTGCGCTCATTATATCGCAAAACCGACCATAGGCCGTGTTCCATTGTGCTGTTTGGTCGGGAACGTATGTTGTCACGTCGAATGAATGCCTGATCACGTCGCGTATTTCGCCAAGCGAGGAGAGGCCCCCATGCGAAAGCGCCTGCACCATGATGTTTCCAATGGCGGTGGCCTCGACCGGCCCTGCAATAACGGGAATGCCGGTGGCATTTGCCGTGAACCGGCATAAGAGGTGGTTCCTGGCGCCTCCGCCAATCATGTGGATTCGGTCTATCGGGCGTGAGTATATCCTTTGCAACTGATCCAACACGAACCGGTACTTAAGGGCCAGGCTCTCGAGAATACAACGCACGAATTCGCCTCGGGAAGCGGGCGCCTTTTGGGCGGTCTTCCTGCAGGCGCCGTATATCGCTTCGGGCATGTCCGTTGGATTCAAGAACTCATGCCAATCGGGGTCAATAAGCGCCGTAAAGGGCCTGGCAGTTTGGGCGGACTCGAGCAGTTCCTCGTAACCGGGATTATCTTCTCGACCCCAAGCTCTTCGACATTCTTGAAGCAGCCACAACCCAGCGATGTTCTTCAAGAATCTGAAGGTTTCTCCGACGCCGCCCTCATTGGTGAAATTCAATTGCAGGGATTCGCGGGTTATGATCGGGGCCTTCGTCTCGATTCCCATGAGGGACCATGTTCCCGAGCTTATGTAGGCCCAATCATCTCCTTCCGCCGGAGCCGCCGCCACCGCCGAGCCCGTGTCATGAGTGGCGACTGCGATTACGGGAACATTCGAAATGCCCACCTCTTGTAAGACCTCTGCGGATATCTCTCCGACAGCGCTTCCGGGCGGAACGATTTTCTGCATCAGTGACACCGGCAATCCCAGCGCCGAAAGGAGTTCGTCTTCCCAATCGCCCTTAGTCGGATTATAGAGTTGCGATGTGGTTGCAAACGTGAACTCGGTCTTCTTCACGCCGGTCAAAAGGTAGTTGAGCAAGTCAGGAATGAACAAGAGGTCGGTTGCAACCTCCAGGAGGGGAGATTTGTCACGGGCCATCGATTCGAGTTGAAACAACGTGTTCAGTGGGAGGAACTGAATGCCCGTCAACTCATACACGCGCTCACGGGGGACCTTCTGAAAAAAAGATTCCATTGCGCCGTCGGTGCGGCTGTCGCGATACGCATACGGCAAGCCCAATATGCCGCCGTCGCGCGCGAGCAAGCCAAAATCAACTCCCCATGTGTCGATTCCGATGCTATCCGGGGTACACTCTCGAGCGCAAATACGAAGTCCTTCTTTGACATGGTCGAAGAGATCGAAAATATTCCAATGCAGATGCCCTCGAACCGAGACCATACGATTGGGGAATCGGCAGACTTCGCGAATGCCGAGTCTGTCCTTCCACAATTCCCCCAGGATGCCGCGTCCGCCCGATGCTCCTAAATCGAACGCGAGAAACACGGATGGCTTCACCAGCTATTCCCCCAGATTGAACTCCCTCGCCAACTCGTCAATCTGCTCTTTGCCGAGGCCGGTCGGAACATGTCCCACGCTGCGACATTTGAGAACAATGGAAGCAGCCTTGTTCAGGACGTCGATCAAATCAAACGCCACTGCGGGGCTCTCTGCCTTCGCCACACATCCGTGCATCTCCCACAATACAACCGAACGTCCCCGGCGAAAGCCGTCCGCCGTTGCCCGCGCCAACGACTCGGAGCCGGGTATCGCATATGGAACAAAGTCTACGCCTCTCGGCAGGTTAACCTTGACTTCCGGATGGACACACCACAGCGCCCGATTGAGAGAGGCCTCGTCTCGATATTCCGGCAGATGAGTCAGGACTATCAGTTCGGTGGGGTGGGTATGCAGGACTACTCTTTCGGTCGCACCGGCTTCACGGATATACTCGTGGAGCCTTAGATGAGTCGGGAATTCGGACGTTGGCCTAAAGTCGGGGATTGAAGCGCCACCCCAGACTATCCGATATCCGGACCCGTTTTCAGAGATGCGCAATATACACGTGTTGCGCGCGGGGTCCCGTGCGAGGTCTCTGAATTTACGGCCGGAGCCAGTGACAAGGAAGTAACGATTTGCAAGAAGAGGATAGTTGAATGGAAGCGCTCGCTGTGTTGTGCGCGCCTGTTCGATTCCAGAATCAGACACGATTTCTGTGACATCGACCGACAGATTGCCCGCATTGCGTTCGGCCCAGCCCTTTTCCCAAAGGTATCCGGAAACAAGAAACAGTTCCTCAAGGACAGGTTTCAGTTCAGGACACGTGGTGATCAGATTGTTCATTGTTTTTCCTTCTGCGCAGACTTCCAGCGAGGAAAATCCTCGCTGGAGAGTGTCCCACAAGTGCGACTCCGAGGGCACAGCATGCTGTGCCCCTGCAGGAAATGCTCGGTTTTGCAGGGCGTGTGGGCACGGCGCGCCGTGCCCCCACATTTGATCCATAACTACAGGACAGTCCCGAATTACGGGACAATCCCGCTATTCCATTTTTATCACATTCTCGATCAGCGGTTCAACCACAACTCAATCGGCGTCTTGTCCGCCGGGATAGCCGATGCCAATTCGACGGGTTGGCCTCTGGCTGCGGAGAGATATGCGGCAGCGAGAATCCGCAGCACGTTTTTTCCATCTATTCCCGATTCCAAAGGGGTGACGCCTTTTCTGAAGCATTCCTCGAAATGATCGAGTTGCCCCAGGTATCCGGAACTCGCGATGTATTTGTCGAGATGCAAGTCAAACCTGCCGGGAAAGTCGATATCCTCGGGTTCACCACCCTTGGGGAGCAGGGTAAGGAATTGAGGAACAGGAGCGAACACGCACTTAAGGTCTCCCTTTTCACCGCTGACCTCATACCAGAAATTGTCTTCGGTCTCAAGCCACGAACTCGTCACGCTAAGCTCGATCCCATCCTCGGATTCCAGTATCATCTCGGCCTTCACGTCTATGGCGCCGTCATCCGATTTCGTCATGGCGCACGACCTGACTCTCTTTATCGGTGGTTTGCCTGCGAGGTAAAGAGACGTCTCGAGCGTGTGCGGTCCCAAATCTATGTTCGCGCCACCTCCGGAGAACTGCGGCTTCCAGAACCATCCGGCCTTCGAGGGCCCGCTATGCCCGCAAAAGGCCGTTACACGTTTCACCTTGCCGATTGCGCCATCCGCTACCAGTTCCCGCGCTTTCATTACCACCGGCGCAAACACCTGATTTTCGGCATAGCCGATTTCGACTCCTGCGTTCTTGGCAGCGCTGACTATTTCCTCTGCCTCTTTCAAAGTGACGGTCATCGGTTTCTCAATCACAATATGCTTGCCCGCCTTGAGAGCAGCCACTGCGTGCCGGGCATGAGCGGAGTTCGGACTTTGCACGTATGCGATATCAATGTCCCTGCGCGCGAGCATCTTGTCAAGTTCGTCAAATGTGTAGCAATCCGCATTGAAGATTCTGGCCCTGTTTTCGGCCATGCCCTTCGAGCGAGACGCCACCGCGACCAATTTGGTGTTCGGATTACTCCTTATGGCGATTATATGCAGAAACGAGATGAACCCAGCCCCGATAAATGCAACACCCGCCGGCTTATTCATGTTGCGCCTCCCTATTTGCTGTCTTTTGTTGCGACTTTGATGATGGTTTCCACGAGTTCCAGGTCCTTCACGGCGTCCCGTGCGCTTGTCAGCGGCTCGACTCGCTTTGTTACAACGTCATGTATGTGCTTCCATTCGCAGCGGAATCCGTTCTCATAGCGGCCGCCGTGAGTCTCTTCAACGGTCATACCATCCCTTTCATAGATTGTCCTGCAGGTCGAAGGCGCGGCGGCGGCATAAGTCGGTGGAAATTTGACTTCCACATGCATGTCGTCACGATGAAGCTTAAAGCCCCAATCCGTCACTTTCATCTGTTCGAACTCGGCCTGCATGAACACTCGTCCGTATCCATAGTCGAACATGACATCTACCCCGATTCCGAGTTCGCTGGTAGGGATTCCTTGGCAGCGCACCGCGGCATAATCCACCTTCACAGGTTCTCCACAGAAGCGGCGCATCACGGGAATATCATGGATTACAAGTCCGAGTAAAACCATGTGTCCGGCGACGTGCTTGATTTCCACCGCCGTACCAAGCACTTCCGTGCACGCGGCCACAAGACTGAGTTGGTTTATCAAACCGGGCCAACGATCCGTGGCGCTGGGCCGTATGGTCTGAAGAATGTCATCGGCGGTGTACTTAGGGTTGGGTCCGAGGAATGTCCGGAACTGGCCAAACCGGAATGACTGATTCTGTCCCCACAGTTCCATCGCTCTGCGTGTTGCCGGATCATAAACGTGTGGATACCCGACGATTACGGGAACGCCGGATGACTCGGATGCCAGGCTGATTTCCCGACCCATTCGCGCGTTGAGAGTCATGGGTTTTTCCACAAGCACTGCTTTCTTTTTTGCTTTGCATGCGGCCAGCGCAAAATCGGCATGATAGGAATCAGGCGTCGCTATCACGACTACGTCGACATTCGGGTCATCGATCAGATCGAGGGGATTGCTGATTGCTCGTGCGCCTGTCCTTGTTGAGACTTCTTGCATGACCTCGGCGCTCGAGTCGCTGCAGGCCGATATGCGATACAATGAAGCCAGACTGTTGACAGCGGGGATGTGAAGCGCCTGGATGGCTTCTCCACAGCCCACGAATCCTACTCTCACGCGGTTGTCCATACTCTCTCTCCCTTTCGATAAATACGCACTACCGCATTACTGCCGTTTAGACCGGTTTTCCGCCGGCGCGTTCTCCATCACGCCGGCCTTCGGGCTGAACATGTTTCGGTAACATCGTGTTCTACCATTATACTACGGTGGCGCACCCCCTCGTAAAGCTCCTCAACCACTTCTTGCCTTCCGGCATGTGAATGCCGGTCATTCACATGCCGCATTTCATCTTCTTTTCCTTTTTCTTCGCATTTGACATTTCATCGTGTTCTTGTTATAGTTTTCGCCAGTTTGGCTATGCTGGGGCAAGAACTGAGCTTGGGGGCTCGTCTGGTCCAGACGGTGAAGCAAACGGTTTTTTTGCGAGTTGCGGACGCGCCTGGCGCACTGCCGCAAGAGCTACCGTAACGACTCCGCAAGGAGCCTGAAGTATCGGCCTGACGAACCCGCCCCTCAACGCGACCGCTGGTAGACGCATTGCCACAAACCGTTCAATTTCCCAAAGAATATGGTTCGAGGTGAGTAACTGTGTCTTTGAGGATGAGTGCGGTTTCTTTTATTAAGCCTCCGAAGCGCTCGTATTGGCAAGGACTTCTGGATATCCAGTGGAGGATTTGAATAAAAGCAGGGTCCGATTCGTCTATATTGGCGGTAGTTTTAAGCAATGTCCGAGGCTTGTGGAAATTGCGAATTGGGGGTAGTAAGTGTACTGGTCAAGTGAAAGGAAGGAGAATATGAAAGGTTTCTCGGTAGTATTGTCTTTGTTTCTTGCAGTCGCTGTGGTTGTTGCATTCAGCGTTCCGGCCACCGCCGCCGATCATAACTATATCGGCGTAAAGGGCTGCAAGATGTGCCACAATGCGCCCGACAAAGGCGCGCAATTCAAGGCTTGGGAAGCATCCAAACATGCAAAAGCCTACGCCACTCTGGCGTCCCCTCAGGCAAAAGAAGTGGGCAAAGCCAAAGGCATCGCCAACCCACAAGAAGCGAAAGAGTGCCTGAAGTGCCACGTCACCGGTTACGGGCTCGATGCTTCGCGGTTTGAGGCCACATACACAAAGGAAGAGGGCATCAGCTGCGAAAGCTGCCACGGCGCCGGCAAAGACTACAAGCAAGTCAATATCATGAAGGACCTCGCCAAGGCGAAGGAAGCCGGGCTTATTATCCCTGACGAGAAGACCTGCACGAAGTGCCATAACTCGGAAAGCCCAACATTCAAGAGCTTCAACTATCAGGAGATGCACAAGAAGATAGCCCATCCGAATCCGCAGAAAGCAAAGAAGTAAGCGCCGAATTCGGGGCCGCTAGATTCGTGATTACATAGCGACAACTGCAAAAGCTCAGTTCGAGATTGCCGGGATTCCATCTCAGCGGAATCCCGGTTTTCTTTTTCTCTTGACAACTCCGCTGAACGCATATAATATGTTGGCTGGTTTCTGGAAAAAACAATCGTTTGTTTTTGGCTTTGTGACATTGTGGTTCGGCCAACGAGCCGTGCGCGGGGCGCCTCGCCCCACCTGCGATATATGTCAAAACCTTCCGCCGAAACCTCGAAACTGTCGGTCAAGAGAACGCAGAATCGGAATCGAATACTCGACGCCGCCGAAGCGCTCTTCTATGAAAAAGGATTCTCTTCCACCCCACTCCGAAAAATCATAAAGAAGTCCGGCCTTTCCACGACTGTGTTCTACTCCTTCTTCCCGACAAAGGTGGATGTTCTGATCGGACTCATTCTTCCCCTGGGCGAAGAGATTAATAGGCGTCTCAATGCCGCTTTCAAGGATTCCACGTCCGATGGCGACCCGATCGAGAAAGCTCTCCATATCGCGCTGCAGGTCTGTGCGAAAGACCGCAGGCTGACGAAGATATTCGTAACGGAGACCGCGGCGTTGAACCTTCAATCGCAAGGACCGCTAAGGAAAGTGACCGACAGACTGAAGCAGATAGTCATCGGCCAATTGGATTTAGGTGTGGCGAAGGGTTATTTCAGATCCGTCGATCCCACTATATTCGCGTATTCATTCATTGCCACATTCGACATGCATTTGTACCGATGGGCTGTGCTGGGTGAGTTGAGTAAACAGGAAATGATTGGAAGCGCGAGAGCGCTGGCGGAGGTCTTCCGTTGTGGCCTTCCGCAAAGTGACAGGGGAAAGACGAAAGACAAGAGGAAGAAGGGATGATTCAAAAACCAATAGTGGCCACAAGGACTTTGATGTAATAGGTCAGAGAGGAGGTTCAATCTATGGCCAAAGGTAAGCAGCAAGTTGAAGAAATGGTGCGCAAGGGCAGGATCAAAGTACCCTATACCTGGTATGTCGGCGAGTACGGAAGCAAGTTCTACACCGAACTGCGGGACAACAAAAAGATATGGGGAACCAAATGCCCGAAGTGCGGAAAAGTCGCCGCGCCACCCCGCAAGTTCTGCGGCCAGTGCTTTGTTCCCATAACCGACTGGGTGGAACTCAAAGACACCGGTGTCGTGCAGACTTGGACGATCGTACGCTACGATGCGCCCGGACTCCGGCCGCTGAAACCGCCGTACGCCTACGCCGTCATCAAACTCGACGGCGCCGATGCGGGTTTTGTCCATATGGTTGCCGGAGGCGACCTGAAGAAGCTCAAAGCCGGAACGAGAGTGAAAGCAGTGTTCCGTGAGGAACGCCAGGGAAACCTGTTGGACATTCAGTATTTCCAGCCCGTCTGATCGGACTTACGGCAGACTGACACAAGCAATCAGCAATCAGACCAGGAGTCTAAGATATGGAAAAAATAGCGATCGTTGGCA
>JACRIR010000027.1 GCA_016215705.1 Candidatus Poribacteria bacterium
AAGGGGTCGGCGTCGAATCGCTCATGCCGCAGATTCTCACGCTTGCCGGCTTTGCGCTCTTTATGATCGCGATTTCCTCGCGCCGCATCGCCCGGAGGCTCTCATAGGAGAGGCGAAAGGCGAAAGGAGCAAGGCGAAAGGGGAAAAGAAGAAGAAGAAAGATCGCCTCTTTCAACCAGAAACCTAAACCTCAGAACCTAAACCTTGGATCTTTAGACTGCGGACTCCAGAGCGTCATCTTTTGCAGGCTCTCATACGTGTTCAAACAACTCGGGAAGCATATCCGGGGACGTGATGCGGCATCGTGTCCCCGAATATGCGAGAGGGTCGGAGGCTCATAAGTGTTCAAACAACTTCTGAACATGACTCTCAAAGAGATCATCCAGATTCGACGCGACAGGCGCATGTTCAGGCTGATACTCATTGCGCCAATCCTTCAACTGCTCATCTATGGCTATGCCGCCACATTCGATATCGAGAATATCTCCACCGCTGTTTATGATTCCGACCGCTCGCCCGAATCGCGCGAGTACCTGCGTCGCTTCTTCAACTCGCGCTATTTTCGCCTCGCGCTCTACGCCGAGAGCTACGGTGACGTCAGAGCGGCTCTCGACAGCGGCAAAGTGACCGCTGCTATAGTGGTTCCGGGCAATTTCTCCCAGAATCTCAAACGCAACCGTGGGGCGAGCGTGCAACTTCTGGTAGATGGAACGAACTCGAACGCGGCTACGCTTGCAGCGAATTATGCCGCCCGAATATCACAGAGATACGCCATCGAGACGCTGCTCACACGAGTCAGGATTCTCGGAGGCACGGAGATACTCAAAGCTGCCGAACGCTCCGCCAAGGGGGTACTGCTCGTGGATGACCGCCTCCGCGTGTGGTACAACCCCAGCCTGCTGAGCCGCAATTTCATGGTCCCCGGCGTCATCGCGCTGATCCTGCTCGTCATGACTTCCGTCATGACCGCAATGAGCGTCGTCCGCGAAAAAGAAATCGGAACGATGGAACAACTGATTGTGACCCCGCTCAGCTCCGCCGCCTTGATTCTCGGAAAACTCATTCCCTTCATCGGAATCGGATTGATCGATGTCTCAATAGTCCTGCTTGCCGCTGTCTTCTGGTTCGACATCCCCGTTCGGGGCAGCGTGCCGCTCCTGTTTGCGCTCTCAGCCCTTTTCCTTTTCTCAACACTCGGGTTCGGATTGTTGGTATCCACCCTGTGCCGCACTCAGCAACAGGCAATGGTCGTGGCCTTTCTCGCAATCATGCCCATGATGCTCCTCTCCGGCTTCATCTTCCCCATCGCAAACATGCCGGTCGCCATCCAATATCTCACATACTTCATCCCTTTGCGCTATTTCCTCATCATCATTCGCGGAATCATCCTCAAAGGCATCGGAACCGATTTGCTCGCCACCCAAATCTACCCGCTTGCCGTCTTCGGCGCAGGCATGGTGCTCATCTGCCTCCTCCGCTTCCGCAAGCGCATCGACTAATTACGGCCCTCCCCCGGGTTGCATCCAACACGCACTCATGCTAGAATTTTCTGCAACGACTACCGAACTTGAAAGGCGTCTCCTGTGACATCCCAAGACAATTTCACACAAGCAAAGCGGGTCCTGCTCATCGTCCTCCTGCTCAACTGGCTTGTTTCCGCCGTCAAGATAGCAGTCGGCTATGCCATCAATTCAGTCAGCATGATCGCCGACGGATTCCACTCCCTGTTCGATGGGGCCTCGAATATCATTGGCCTCGTGGGGCTCACCATTGCGGCAAGGGAACGGGACGAGACGCATCCGTACGGCCACAAGAAATACGAAACCTTTACCGCCGTCGGAATCTCGCTCCTGCTGTTCGTCACGTGCTTCGAGGTAATCGAGCTTGCCGTGCGCCACTGGCTTACTCCTATGCCTATCCACGTGTCCGCATCCAGTTTTATCGTGATGATAGGCACAATGTGCGTCAACTATCTCATCATGCGCTATGAAAACAAGAAAGGCGCCGCCCTGAGAAGCGACGTCCTCCTTGCCGATTCCGCCCACACCCGCAG
>JACRIR010000010.1 GCA_016215705.1 Candidatus Poribacteria bacterium
CGCCTCGACTACAACCAGTACCGGCCACACAGTTCCCTCGGCGACCTGACCCCCGAGGAGTTCGCCAACCAAGACCGGGTCAGACAACCTGAACCGCGGAATCCGAACCTACAGGTGGCATGAGGAATGGGGGAAGGTCACTGGAACAGATTGAGAAACGTAAGAATCGCGGGCGTGCTCTCGTACTGTTGCAACAGTGCCTTGAACGAGGAGAGATTTCCCCTGACGAGGTCGCTCAAATTCTTGAAGGACATAACGGGCAGCCACAAGAGATATTTCGCCTTATTGAGGGAATGAAGTTCGCTGACTCGACCGAAGTTCAGGCCGTCGCGAGAGCTGATATCGATGAGCTACGCGGTCGCCCCATAAGGATTGGTGAGAACGGTCATATTGATGGGGTATTTCTTGAAAACGAATCACATGAGGAAATTCTCATCAGAACCTGCAAGGAGTACGATGCTGCGATCAGCGCAGGTTTCTATGCCCGCACGAATATCGATATCAAGTTATCCGTTTACTTCGAACACCAGTGCGGACTTCTAAAGGCACTTGAGATAGCCACAACACCTGGAACCAGTTTCATTGCAGACCCACGAGTGGGTGTGGCCGATCTTCATTTAATCCCATTTTCTATGTTTCCCCAGTTTGGCGTAGAACGTGAGCATGAGAATTCCGCGGCCACGTACCAGGAGAAAATTGACGATGGATCTTTAGTCGTCAAGCGATTGAGGCAGAATACATTATGCATCGAAGAGCCAGAGGGCATGGGACAACAGCTTATTGAAGTCGCACGCGCGGATTTTAGCGGCGACGGAATTGAGGACATCCTGCTCTTTGAGTATTGCTATGCAACTCACGGCACGCTTGGCTTTGGCGGGATAAAAATCCTTACCCGGAAAGGACCTGAAAACAGGTTTGAGCTTATAACTCCATGCAACCTCTAATCTGTCATCAACTGGGAGCGATCAATAAGCCGCGCTTGTTGTGCGCCCGTTATGCCAAACATCGAACATCAGCTTTTAGCCGAAAACGACTGGTCTGAATCCGACCCGAAGCAGACCGTTGGGCGTTTGCAGAACCTAAAACCATAGCGCGTACCCTCACGCACTATAGCGGTCGAGAATCCTCCTGTTGACGTGCACATCGGCAATAAACGAACATACCCCCATGACCCCGCTGCCTTCTTCCTTCCGAATACCCACCGGCGCTGTTCTTTAGCGTCGGCATCGTTCTATTGCGGTGCTGTTTCGCGGCGCCGTAGCTCAATCGGCAGAGCAGCGGCCTTATAAGCCGTCCCGCAAGGGTTCCGACAGATAATCGGCTGGTTCTGGGTTCGAATCCCAGCGGTGCCACCATTTAAAACAACTTGTTATTGCCTTTGCACTGAAGGCAACCTTAAGCCGATTAAGTCGGGCTGACTCAGTGTTGTGTTGGCTTAGTGAAACACGCAAGTGATCTGTATGGATATTTCAGGTCATCAACATTGAGCGCTACCACTACGCACTGATTTACGTCGGTATGTTCGGCGAAGGCATGTGTGGCGAGATTTTCCATCAGTCGATGCCGTTCCGGTATTTGCGTGTCCATTAACGCCAATGCTGCAATCGCTTCGCTGCGACCTTTAGCCGGAATGTATATCAAACCATTGCGCGAAGCCGCACGTTCACGGTTTTTCTTAACGTCAGCGATGACGCTCTTTGTTCGCTGCTCAAATTCGGTCTGCTCTTTGAGCCCTGCACATAGCAACACCACCACAGCCTCGATCCAGCGAGGTGGCTTTTGCGTTTCTAAACGATGAAGCATCTGCTGCCACCACGGCGTCGACCGGTAGCGCGGTCGTTCTTTCGAGATTCCCTCGCGACGAGCCTCATAGTAATCGTCTATCGGCGTCGACTCCCCGACAAGTACTAGATGTGCTTTTCGAAACTCGAGATCGCCAAGGTTAAGTCCTGTTTTGAGATATACGCCGAGCAGGTCTATCTCATCGCCCATGTAATCCGCTCTGCCCTCCCACTCACTACGTCTAACCCAGTAGTGGATCCGTTCGGGCTGAGAAACGAGTATGTCGAAGACAGTTTCAAGGTCGGCGAGCGTCACAGCGGGCGCCACGTGCAGGTCGGTCGGCACATAGCCGGCCTCCTTCAGGCCATTGACGTTGGTCTGGAGAAAGCCAATGTCGTCAAGGGTCACTGAGAGGCGCAGAACTCGATGGATCGTCGAAAGGTCAGCAGGAAAGGTTCTGATGAACTCCTCGGTTCCAGCATCGCCACGTTTAGCTGCGATGATGGCTTCTTCAAGACGCTGGGATTGGCGAGATGGTTCTATCAGCAGTCTATCGATATCCTCACCCAGACTGCCCGAAGCACCACGGCGAGCCTCGGGTGAGACGCGTCCGGATTTAGCTTCGACGAGAATCAGGAAGGAGTCGACTTGCACGATGAGATCGCTCTCAAACTGCTGGGTTCTATCGGGGGTCTGCCACTTAAAGTTTGATGTCAGCGTTGCGCCGGGGAATGCAGCCTCGAATAGTTTTGCGGTTGCGTGTTCCAGATAGTCCGAGCGCCGGTCATCGTACGCGCTACGTAATGTTTCGGTTTCCTGGGCCAGCGCGAGGAACGATTCGAACAAAAATGCGAAGAACAACTGTGGCATTGCACAAAAGTACGAACCATCATCAAGTTTGATTATCGGTTTAGTCCATACCGGATTACTCATGAACAGGTGCTCGACATTGGCGCCGCGCAGGTCGCCAAAACGGTGGCCGAGCTTTTCGAGTACCTTACCGACAATATCCGGTGGTCGTCCGACGTCTGTTGCGACCTGAGAGAGAGCGAATGTGCATATCTCGGGCAGCCGGAGATCGGAATGTGACAGAAGCATCAACTTTGCCGTCTTGAGATCTGCGCGCCGCCTACGCATTTCCATCTGAAATGCATCTGTGGTGTCCACTAGATCGGGAAATGCGCTGTGGTACGCAGCGAGCGCTTCGGGCAGTGTCTCTGCTGTCATCATCCCGCGAAGGCAATTCCAGTGCACATTGATGCGATTTTGCCATTCATGAAAGAGATGGTCGAAGATTACGATTACATCGGTAGCTCGGAATCCGTGATGGGCTTCGAAGCGCGCATCGAGCGGCGCCATAACCTCCAGCGCGATGCGTTTGACCTGATCGTAGTAGCCCCAATTACGAACCACCTGCGTGTTTAGGCGCATGTGTTCCAGGATTGCCAGACGCTTGCGATCAGCTTCGCCGGCGGTAGCCTCAAGTTGGACGAGGCGTTTCCAGTGGAATTGTTCCGACCAATCTACAAGCGTGTCGCACACTGATTGCACGACTTCCGGTAATGCGGGCATATGTGAATGTTCATCGGCCAATAATCGAAGGCACAGTGCCTGCACCAGCTCAACATGGGCTGGGAGAATTTCCTGTTTGTTACGGCGAGCAATCGATCCATCTTCGCCAATCCCGATGGTTAGTCCGTAGGCGGCCATTGACGCCATAAGGCAAAGCGGATCGATATTGACGACAAGTTCTTGAGCTTTTGATGTCGTGGCAACGAACTTTTCTGCCTGTTTTCGTCCAAGCTCAGATAGTCCCTGGGTGAGGACGTCAGCCGGAATTCCTGCGAGCGGATGTTGAAACTCTGACAACTGAAGTTCTGACGCGCGCTTATTTCTGGCCTCTCGGCGCAGTCTTTTTTCACGACTCTTCCTGCCCATTCAGAGCCCCGCAGCATAGGCGACCTCACCAACGATAACAGTTCATGTCTCTTACATGGCTATGGGAGTCATGGCTGCTCAGCAGTTAGAAAGTCGGATGCGGCCGGAGGCGGAAAACAATCCCATCCGCGAACGGAAATCGTTGCTTCCACCCGCAACGGTAGCCAAACGCTGGTTAACTCAACGCACGCCACTATTCCTGCCACAGGCTAGGCAACGCCGGCAAGGACCGTACCGCCCGCTCCTGTGTTCCACCATGCCCCCACATCGCGGACAAACCTCGCCATTGCCGCGGTACCACTGCCATAAACTCCAACCCTGAACAGCGGCAAAGATGGCAGATGCAACCAAAAGAATTCCGATCACATAAGGCATCCAATCTCTCACCGTGAACGAAACTTGGGATAGAACCGATGAGGCTTGAAGTTGGTCGGCAAACCAAGGAAGGAATAGGGTCGCGACGGCCGCTCCTATGAGCAACAGTAGTGGTGTGGCAAACAATCTAATTAGCATGCGATTGGGCACGGCCCCACCCTAGGTTTGGCAACTCGGCTGAATGGCTAAGGCGCGCGGGCGACAACGAGTGTGTAATGGCATCCGTTTGCGTGCCGCTTCAGAAACACTGGTATCTATCCCGTATGTAGTCGTTGTAATAAGTGCCCTTCGAGCCGGCATGAAGCAGCCCATCAAAGACATGTTGGGGCACGTTACAGTAGTCGTATGTCTGTCCCTGCTGGAACCGAATCTTCATTCGGCGGGTTGTCGGGTCGTAGCCAATCGCGGTTATGGCCCTTGAGGATACGGGGATCATGTCCACAGTTATGGTCTCCTGATGTTTTGAATCAACCTACCGCACCGGCAGGCCACGAAGCCCGTCAAGCAATACGCGCGTCGCGCGGCAGTCGTCCTCGTTGTAGTCGAGGATACGCTGTTTGACGGCAGGGTCGCTGCTTTTGACCCACCTGTCGAACCACTCGATCGAAGCCGCGCCGGAGGGATGCGCGTCGCGCCACGCGAACCCCAGGTACTTGGCGAGCGTCTTGATGGAATAATCCTTGGTGGGCCACTCACTTTGCTTGCGCACGACATCAAAGTAGAGATCGACCGCGTCGCCGAATAGCGTCTCGATCTCGTCCGCGGTGCAGACCTCTGGGTGCTTCTGCTGGAGCTTGCGCCAGATCGTGCGTTCGTACTTGGAGTAATAGTAAACCGCGGCATCGGGATTGCCCCGCAAGTACGCCCACGCCTGCGCGAATGCGGCTTTCTCGGACGCGGCCGTCGGCTCGTCGGCGAAGAAGGCGACGTAGCGCTCGGTCGCATTGTCTCCGCCGCGGCGCCCCACGAACCCGTGCAGGTAGCAGACATCGCGCATCGGGTCGACCTCGATGTCGAAGAAGATCTCGACCTCGCGCGCAGGCAACGTCAGGGGAGCTTTGAGATAGGGTTTGGGATCGGACGAAACGACGAGTGCCGCACGCTCCTTGAGCTTCGCGAGCACGTCGGGGCCGATGCCCTCGAATACCGTTTTCTTTCCTCTCCGGCAGGCATCGATGTCGATGCGTGCGAGATCCGCGATGGTCCTCGCGTGCGATGCGAGAGCACTGCGTTTCGAGCGTCCCAGTTCCGGCAACAGGGTGAGGTCGTTCGCGGCCGTGAGGTCGTCCAGGCAGGCCGTGTACCAGTGGCACTGCTTGCACACCGCGCCATACGCGGGCGCCGTTTTGCTTGTATGGCCGGTGATCGCCTTGGCCTCGGCCAGACATCCGGCATAGACATCCCACATCGACTCGGGTGTCCTGGGACCCAGCAGCGCGGCAAGGTCGTATGGCACTTCCTCCCCGTGTATGTCCCAGACGAATCCGCGCCGCCCGGCCGAAAGGCCGAGCCGTTCGAGAATATTGGTATAGAGCGCGAGCTGCACCCCGTAGTGTTTCTTGAGCTTGCCGTCCTCGTCGCCCCCTTCCTCGCCCGAACCCGACTTGATGTCGCCCGGGACGTAACCCTGGCCCTCCCGCCGAAGGAGGTCGGGGTCACCGAGTAGTCCGTCCGCGCTGATACGCCCGCCGTAAATAAGCGGTTCCCCGTGCGCCATGGCCTCCCGGGTTAGCTTCTCCTTCTCGTCACCGCGATAGATCGAAAGGTCCAGGAACGGAATGTCGAGCCCTGAGATTACTTCTTTCTCGTACAGGTTGCCCCGTTCCCACAGGAGCTGAATGAAAGGGTTAACCGGATCCCGTCGCGCCGGGTCGGTGAAGAGGTCCATGGAAACCCGATGCGGGCAGTGCACCAGGTCATAGAGGATGCTTGCAGTGACGAGAATGGGCATGTCGTTTCCTTGGCTTGAGCCGTTTCAGCGCTGCATGTTTGCCGTGTTTAATGTTTGGTAGGATTCGTCCTATCAAAAATAACAACAAGGGAGCCAATACGTGAATCCGGTCATCTGCGAGGCGATCCGCGAGCGCCGGCTGCTACGCCTCAATTATCACTGGGGCCACCGGATAGTGGAACCCCATGCCTACGGCCTCAATGACAACGGCCATGAGTTGCTGCGGGTTTTCCAGGTCTCCGGCGCGAGCGAGTCCGGCGAGCATCATGGCTGGAAGCTGCTGCGTGTCGACGAAATACACGGGTTGGAGATTCTCAAGGAGCAATTTGAGGGCTCGAGGCCGGGCTACAAGCACGGCGACAAAGCCATGGATCAGCGCATTTATTGTCAGCTTTGAGCGGAAGATAAGACGGTCGCGATATCTGATAGGGGAAATCATCGCTTACCGGCCGGCCATCGGCATCGGCAGCATCCTAATCGGGAAATTCCAATATCGCCCTGTATCTTCCAATATCCACCGCTGTATATTTGATGCGGTCAAACCGGTAGCCAGGCAAATTCGGCCAAGAGTTTAGCGTATACTTAGCATACGGCCATGTCGCCCAGCCCTTATGCCGTCCCCCAACAAGCCTGAATACACCGGCCCCCTACTCAGCGTCTTGGCATACCTTGCGTCAAGCCGTGGCAGCCGCTTAACCAAGATACGGCTGGTCAAGTTCCTCTATCTCTTCGACCTGTTCTGGGCCCAGTCCCAAAAACGCACCTTCACAAACTGGCCGTGGGCGTTCGTGCACTACGGCCCCTACTGCCGCGAAAGCACGAACGCGATCGATCTCGCCGAAAAAACTGGATACCTGGTCGCGGAGGCCTACGAGTCTCGCTATCGCGACGAGGATTTCCGCCTCTATGGTCCCGGCAGCAGGATTACCGAGGCGGATGTCGATCGGCTCCTGAACGACATGCCGATATACGTGTCATCGCGTCTCCAAGGGGCTGTGAAGCGATGGTATGACGATACCTATGGGCTATTGGACTACGTGTATTTCCACACCGGCCCGATGGCGAACGCGCATCCAGAAGAAACGCTCTCCTTCGCTAACGAAGAGATGCTGAACATGGAAGAGCTTCGCCCCGTGAAGATGTTGGCCTTAACTAACAACAAGAAGCGCACGCTGCAGGAGGCGATCAAGAAGATCGCGATAGCGAACCAAGCGCCTGGTCAGCCCTCCGAAATCTTTGACCAAGAATACTTCGACTTCATCTCGAACATCGCCGGCGCGGAAACGGAAACAGGAATATCCGGCGTCGCGAAGCTGAGCTTCGAACGATCGTCGGATGATTGAAGAAATTCTCGACGGCGTTTTCGAAAAAGCATCAGGGGTTGGAGTTGGCCACCTTGTTCGGTGTCCCGTACCACACCTTGATGAGGTCCCGCGAATCCTTGAGGTCGAGCGAGCCTCCAGCGAAGCGCATTACGCCTCGAAGTTCAGGGTCGTGGAGATGGATGGCGGCCACTTCAGGTCCAAGCAGAAATTGCCAATTAAGGCGCTCTCTCTTCATGACACCGAGGAGCTACTTATCTCGAAGGCAAAGAAAAGACCCTGCGTAGTAGTGGCGTGCCATAACACATCATTCAAAGACACCGTGGCTACTGCCGAGATCAAAAAGCGGCGACACTTACAGGATAATTCGATGATGCTCGCGCCTCTCTACGGTACCGCATCACCAGAGGACGTCGGAGGATTTCCACCAAAGATGGTCGCCCGCATAAGAGCATTTCTCTACAACCAGTTTTTTTACCTCCCGAAGACCTGTCCGAAAACGAAGGTCAGCCTCGAGAAAGAGAGCATCGTACGCCTCGACAGACTCTTCCCGGCATCGCCCAACAGGGGGGTTGAAACGATGGATATAAAGCTGTCGGCCGAGGCTTTGGCGCTTCTTACAGCCATGCTTCGTGAACGCTTCGGTGCACCTCCGGACGAGAACCTCACCACCGTTCGACAGATACTGTACGAAACTTTGCCTGAGGATTGCCGCCCCAAGCCGGGGTGATGCGCGACTCTGGATAGCTGCGGGTCTGCACGCGCTAGGTTCGACAAACGGAACATCGAAAGATGAATATCAATGACCTTGCCAAACTTGCAGAACGTTACCAGCATGAATCCGAGCAGTCGTTAATGGCGATGCTCGACAACCTGCGGGACATCGACCCCGAGATCGCGGATATAGCACTGCGTGTGTTCAACGACAGAGCCAAAGCTATCCACTGGCTCGCCAGCCCCGTCAGGTCCCTGGGCGACATCGCGCCTTTGCAAGCACTCGCCGAGGGGAAGCGCGAGGACGTGCTGCGCGTGCTTCATCAAATCATGCATGGCGTCTATGGATAAGAGCACGGGCCAGATCACGCTCGGGACGGTGGACGAGTTCAGGATGTTCGGCCTGACGCTGCCCGGCATCGAGGGTACCGAGAACCCGGAGGCCCTCGTGCGCCTGCCGGTCGACACCGCCCTGAGGCTTCTTCTCCCCATTTTCGAGACGCTGTGGAAGCTCGACCGCAACACCCAGGCCAAGCTCCTCAGGGTGGGCCCGTCCACCCTGAAGCGGTATCACGCCGGCAGCTCCGTCCCAAGACGCGGCGAGCAGCTTGAGCGCATCGAGGACCTGCATCGTTGGTACATGGCCCTGCGCGTCCTCTTCCCGCGCAACCCGGAGTTGGCCGACGCCTGGCCGACGCGCCGCAACAGCCGCCTCAAGCCGAGCCCAGTCGCTTACGCGGTGCACCGTGGAACGAAAGGCGTGAGATGGTATCTTGAGAGTGAGCTGGCGGGGTAATTAGACATGACTGCCAATGAAATCAGCCTGTTTATTCTTGCCGGCCTGATCGCGCTGCTCGGGTGGTATGTCGATACGCACGGTACCGACAAGCCCCGCCGCAAACGCAGACACCGGCGCGCCAGGCCGGCCATGAAAGCGCCGACCTACGAGCCGGACGACGGCCCGTTGACCGCGAAACAGATCAAGGCGATCAAGAGGCTCGTGCCGCAAGGGCGCATGAAGAAGGTTAGATCCTCTCTGTTCTAGGACAGGGCGCCACCCTCGTGACCGGCCCCGGAACGACGGCGCACGCAAACCAGACCGACATCACGCCAACCGATGAGCCGCGTCGAACCCGTCAAGCGCTTGTACGGGTAGTGCTGCGTTCTAGTGAGCCACCACCGGGCAATAGCTTGGAATATTCGGACGTGAAAATAGCGCCGTCCGTTATTTTCGAAATGCCTGAAAATTGAAAATAGCGTGCCGGCGGCGCGATTGCCATTTTGGCCTCCTCGGCTTGTTTAAGGCGCCCGCGCGTTAAGTCGTCGGCCGATCCGCGCGGCGTGTGCGAATGCCGCGACTTTCCTCATGAATTCCGCCGCGATTGCCTCGGACAGCACACCGGGCGCATAGTATCCGGGCATAACACGAACCGACTGGAGGAGCCATGAAGAAGCTAATCGCCGTTCTTGGACTGGCGTTGATTGTCTTCGCAGGCGCCGTGTCCGCGGATCAATCCGTTCGCGGTTACTACCGCAACGACGGCACGTACGTGCAGCCACACTATCGTTCATCCCCCGATCGCTCCTACAACAACAACTGGAGCGTATCGCCCAACGTCAACCCCTACACGGGCGAACAGGGGACGCGTCAGCCTACCTATAACGACCGTCCTCCGAGCAATGGTTTGGGTAATGACTACTACAACGGGAATCGACGGCGCTGATTAAGGGTAAGGGCTGAGGCTTTCTTGCACGGGATCGGCGCTGCCCTCACCCATCGGTGTGGATTCCGATTTTGACGGCCCACCATTTCCACTTCGGCACGTAGCGGACCGAGTCAAAAACATCCTGGTTCAGAGCGGCATTCCGAATCTCGTCGCGGAACTCGCTATCGGTCATCGACAGCCGGCCGCTCCTGTTCTTGTACCAGCACTCCCAGTTCCTGCGGTCGTGCACGGTGCAATCCGTAAGCGTGGTTGGCGCCCCGGTGTCCGGCCGATATTCGACTTCCTGCCGATCCGTGGATGCCTGATAGGTGATCGGCGGCAGATTGATGCACGGGCCATGGTCGCCTAAGTCCTTCCCGCAGTAGACCGGATACACCGTGATCCCGGGGAAGATGGGAATCAGGTCGAAGAGCCACAATGAGGGGGCGGCCAACAAAAGAAGCGTCATGGCGAACCCGATCACCTTATTGTTTCTTCTCATCGTGCCACCAACCGAATCCATGGCGCAGGCACTCACGCAGAAAATCGCGGATTAGCCGAAACCCTCGTCGCGCAACGACGAACTACGCGGGGCGTGGGGTGAAGTTGAAAAAGTGGGCAAGCAACCGTTGGTACAGCGGGACACGCACGACTCGTCCCGCGTTACCAGTGGCGATGGCCAACTCGTTCTGGCATAGCGTCACGAGCGCGCCCAAAGCCGCTGGTTCGTCGGTCTCGAGCAGGCGGGTTTTTGCATCCCACATCTTGATATCGTCCTCGGTAAAATCCCGCTCGCCACGCCCGACAATTTCGGACTCAAGCTGCCGGAAATCGCGGGAAAGCCCGGCGTGACGCCTCGACCGGTCGGAAAGACTAAACACCAGGGCTATTGTCGAAGACACCGTGATGATGGCGGCGATGGTTTTGACACCATTCTCGCCGGCAAAACTCGCGAATGCGGCGGATCCGCCAATGACCGCAACCGCTTTGGCGAGCTTGTCGCACACCTCGAAGAAGCGCTCGCGTTTCTGATGGTAGAGCACGGACAACTCGATCCGATAAAGGATCGAGTGGCGCTTTTCCCAAAGATAGTTTTGTTCGGTATCGCTCATTTCACTTCTTCCCCGGCGGGCGTGTTGGAGTTGGGGTTATGGGCACACGCGGAGTCACGGTTTCCCTTGAGCCTGGCACGCCCTCCCTGAACGGGACGCCATGGTCCTTTCGGACGGGGGTGGGCGGCGGTGTCGGTGGAGCTTTAGGGTTCTTGTCGGTCATCTTGCTGTCCCCCTTGCGTCTTAGATTCGCTCGCAGGCATTGTCCTTGTAAAGCCCCACCACGATGATCTCGTAGGGCAGGCTCCAGCGCAGCGCATCGGGCCGGCTCTTGGCGTTGCGCGCGCGCCAGGACACCAGCGCCAAGTCGATGCGCGGGATGCCGAGCACGTGCAGGCAGCCGCCTTCCTTGAGGCCCTTCACCGCCTCGGCCGGGGCGCTGCCCTCGACGAACACCATGCGGCGGTTCCTGACCACGAGCTCGCCGTCGTCCACGTCGTGCACCGTGGCCTTCGCGAGGTAGCCGTCCTCGACCTTGTGCGGGGCCTCGCTCAACTCCAGCAGGAACTCGACGTAGTTGTACCCGGCCATGTTGGTAACGAGGGTGGTGATCGTCTTGCCCGGGATGATCTGGGACTTGGTGATCTCGTAGCGGTGGAAGGCGGGTCCGGCGTCCTTCGCCTTGTAGCCGGCGATGGGCTTGAGAGTCTCCGCGACCGACAGGTCGTCGAGCTTCGTCACCGGATGAATCTCGAAGACGTGGTCGGGGTTCGAGGTCGTGAACGGCGCGAGCTTCTTGCCCTGGACCTGCTCGGAGTCGCCGCCGTGCTCGGTCCAGATGCGCCAGGCGCCGGCTAGGGAAACCTTCTCACTCGTCCCTTCGAGGCCGTGAATCTTGGCGACCGCCTGCGGCACCGAGGCGGCGTTCATGATCTCGGCGACGATGGGCAGCCCCACTTCCGGCGCGCGCCCGGCGATGTGCAGGTCGCCGTCCTTGGATGCGGGGTTGGGCTTCTTGTGGGCCTTGTCGACGGTGAAGCTGGCGGTGATGGTGGCGCGGTTCTTGTACTTCTCGATGAAGGTGTTCTTGAGGGTGATGGTGGTTTCGGCCCATGCGCCCAGGGGCAGGAGGCCGATGAATACCAGGAAAAGGGAAATTACGAAAAGCCGGACTACCGGTGCGTTACGTCCCTGCATGTTCGTCTCCTCAGGAGGTTAGTTTTTTCACTGCATCGATTGCGCGATTGCCAGAGCCAAGCAGCCCTTCTTCGGCCGCCAAGATTTCACGAAAATCCATTTTCTCATCAGCTGCCTTATACAGATGGATTGTGTTCCGATGATCTTTTAACGTTTTGACATCATCCCACACCGCAGCAAGATCCCTTGCACTAGATTTCTCCCACGCTTCGACTAGCGCCCCGAATGTTCTGTGTCTTTCGTTTTTCGGAAGATCGTATTTCCGCTGCTCTGCGTGGGCGCGCAACGCGGCCTCGACAATAGAAGCAGACACAAGCACAGCCGCTTTAATGGCGCCGGCCCTGACAGAGTGATTGAGTTTTCCCACGATCACCTTTCCGTTACTGTCCCTCCACTGAAAACAAAGGCTGTCCAACAAGTACTTGTGGAACGCCAAATACTGGGACTCCACCACAATCATGCTTTTAATTCGCGTATCGGGAATATTCGACCATTCCTCATCGATGTCTCGAAGCCCAGGTATCGAGAAGGATCGTGGGTCCAAATAGAAATCGGTCATTTGACGAAGAAACGGTGCTCGAAAAGAAGCGAGAGAGAGCGCTCGATGAAGAAGGACAGGACGACGATGGCGGCCAGGATCTCGGCCAGGACTTCCCAGTCCATACGGAACAGTGACGGATCTTCCATACCCCACCTCCCTTGGGTTATTGGTTTAGCGGCTATCCTACCTACGGCAACATTTTCTGCCTAGCGCCCCGGGAAAACCTCACCAAACCTCGCGACCCACGGGCGGGTCGAAGTCGATCTCTGGTGGCGGTTCTTTTGCTGATGCCCCTCAGAGGCTCCTTCGGGTGGTAGCGTGGTGAATGTTTTCCCCTGTGAGGTCTTGCCGACTCCTCGACACGGATATTTGGCGACGAGGCCGTTTTACGTTTGTGTGTCTGACGTTCTCTCTGGTCATTGGTTCAGCTCAATGAGACAGGGCATACCTAGTTTCGCGCATGGTGTTGATACCTCTCAACCGATGTCACTATTTTTACCCGTGCTGTCGTTTTTTCTCGTCTAGTTGATGCTGTGATGAAAAGGACTGAACGACTCTTTCGGTTTATCGAGAAAGACCTTATTCAACAAGGGCAGCGCTTCTCGACCGGAACTGGAGCCGAGGCTGCGCAACTCTTCGATCATATCGACCGTATCGACATCAAACATACCGCGCGCAACCGTTGGCGAATAACGGAACAGCCTCGGGTCGCTTTCGGTGTGTCCGATAAGAAGCTTCGCTGCGCCGATTGCGCCTTTACACTGACCCTGAAGGAACAAGTCGCCTGCCGCCGCCAAAAGTAGGTTCTTGCCGCCGGCTCGCGGTGGGACTGACCACGTTTCTTCCGTGCAGCCAAGGCTGAGGATATTGATGCGCTCCCGATCCCGATTGAGCACACCGACCGTCTCCACGGCTGCGATACCCACAGGATTGTTTGCCCATACCCCTCCGTCGATCAGCGCAGCACCATTTGGCATCCGGTGACTGGGGAAATAAGTCGGCGCAGCCGCGGTGGCCAATGCAATGTCGACAACCCGCTGTTTCCAATCCGTCTGAAAACGCGGGTTATGAGCTGTCTTGAACACGTATACTTCGCGGCGCAGAGCGTGGTAAGCCGGGATAACGAGACGTGTTTGGCTCTCCCCAAGGATCCGTGCGCCGAATGCCTCGGTGAGTGCTTGCCGCAGTCGATCGGGGTCATACTTAGGCATGACTACATGACGAGCGCTACGCAACCATTTTCTCGTTACCGCCCGCGCACGGCCCCAGACCGACGATGGAGACGGATGTTGGTAAAAAATCGCCGGCCCCTTGTTAAGGTAGAAGTCCAGAATTTCACGAGCAGAGAGGCCAAGGCCGAGCCCGATGGCAATGATTCCGCCTGTCGAGGTCCCTGCGATGACGTCAAAGTGATCGACGATGCGTTTGCCGGTGGCGGTTTCTGCTTCGGCCAAGAATGCAGCCGGCAGCACACCCTTGATCCCGCCGCCATCGATCGAAAGTACGCGTGTAATACCATCACTCATCGTTCACCTCGGGATGTTCTCCGCCACCCTTCCACTCATTCGTCAGAAGCCATTCTTCAAAAAAGAACAGCCACAAATACGTCCACGGCACGATCGTCGCGGCGATCAACAAATCCGGGGACCACTCTCCGGTGCACGGCAGATATAGACAAAGGCGGGGCGGATCGCCTGGATAGGTGTGGGGTAGCTTCCGTTCGCCGGCAAGAGTTTGCAGGTCAGGGTCGATAACGCGTGCCTCGGGAACCGATTGTTCCTGGTACTGGATCCTCACGCGGTACGTGCGACTCAAAGGGCTGGGCGTTGCCGGAAATTGCCAGACCAGATTGCGACGGTGCAACGTTCCGTCCCCTCTGCTGATGGAATTGTGCCTCAGAAAGAAATACTGCTGTGCGGCAGATAGATGACGTTTGTGATAACCAACCAATCAGCACCTACCTATCCGCCGAAGAAGGTGTTGGACCGGACCGCCACACCGCGATCGCGCCCAACCGTAAGCCCCAACCCCGGCGCCACTGACAGCAACCCTCCCCGGCGCGCCGAGGTGACCATACCAGTCAGTCGCGCAACAGCTGGGGTCACGATGTTTTCACCGAACGACTCGGAAAGCGATTTTCCAAGCTGGTCGATGCCCCGGAGCTCCTGAACGTCGGCGAGAGCCTTAAGCAGCGCAGAATGCCAGTCGAAGAATGCTACGACCAGGCGAGGGTCGGTGTTCCATTTGTCGGCGAAGTTTTCGCCCGATGTCGTTTCATTCGGTATCAGGTAATAGGTACGTCCATCGTGTGCCTGGTGCTCGATGAACAGCGGCATCGCCATCACGACATCGATAAGAAGGGCAAGCTCCGAGGAATAGGGTTTCGCTCGAGCACAATGGGCGTAGCTCCATGCCGCAAGCGTTGTGAGAATAATGGAAACCGGCGCCAGATCGCGATCACGCGTCAGAAAATGAATATCGCGATGGCGCTTACAGATTTGAACAATCAACTGAAGCGTATTTTTCCCGCCGCCCTGAGGGAGCGGCTCAACCGTTGCGCGTTTCCGGGCCTCGGCAAATTGAACTTCGAAACTTGGTTCGATTGCCGCGTACTGTTCAAATCGGGCTCGATACCCCTTCGGGTTGGTCGGTTTCCACTCACGCAGCTTTTTGTCCGGTACGAGTTCGCCGCCGTTGCTGCATTCGGGGTTCGGGATCGACGGTGTAATGTCCAGATGAAACTCACCGGCATAGTTGAGCCGCCAGCAGCGCTGCTTCTCTTTGAGCATTTCTGCGTACCCGGCGTTTTGCCGGAGCCGCTCGCCAACCAGATGTTTGACCGCCCACGGTTGGGTGGTCCGCGTGACGTGAGCAAGATGGCAAATCAGGTCAACATCGAACTCGTTTGAGCCAATCGGCTTGGTCGCGGTTCCAAGCGCGATTGAGCCTTGAGGCGAAATCACTGCCAACTCGAGCTCCGGTGCGGCCCCACCGGCAATCCAATTGCCGACCGCTTCGTATCGCGACTGCGCCGTCTCGCGCTGCGTTTCGGTAAGATCAAGTTCATGCCCGATCAGCTGCAGCAGCGTCATGCGCTCAATATTGCTGCCCTGGGGCTGAGCAAAGGTCATTTGTACGGCATTTTGGCTCATGATGGGTTCTCCGCTATTGGCACCACAGGCGCCTTTGTTCTTGCATTGGCTAGGGACTGGTGCCATACTCCTTGTCCGATATGGGCAACGGCACAAATCACCACATATATCGTTTCATACTTGCTATATTGGTCTATTCGCTGTTAATTGTCCAGTTTGGACAACACAAGATTAAATGACTTGAATCCGCTTTGTCAAGGAGTCGTATGGCTGCGTCCGCTTTAGGCGTTTTGTTGCGGTATTTGCGGGAGGAAAGACGATTTTCGCTTCGGGAACTGGCACAGTTCGCCGAGGTAGACCATGCGTACGTGTATCGCTTAGAAACTGGTGAGAAGGAATCGCCATCCGACGAGGTCCTCGCCCGGCTGGTTAAGGTCCTCAAACCGGATACGCGTCACGTCGAAATGCTGCGTTTTCTTGCAAAAAATCCAGGCCTAGACCCAGCGTTGACGGAGTACGCCATGAAAGAACCAAGCGTGATTTTTGACGAGTTCATGCCAGCAGCAACAATGCGTCATCGCGGCAACATTAGGCCCGATCCGAAGACGCTTATTGAGCGAGTACGCAAGTTCCTAAAGGAGTAGTCCACATGGACGAACTTACAGCGGCGATCAGGGCCCGCGAGTTAGTCCAACGCGTGAACACAAATTCGATCCCTGTTCAAGTAGAGCCGTTCCTCGCTGTCCTTAGATGCGAATTGAAGGTCGATAACGAGATGGGCCCTCACGAGGCTGGATACTGCTTGAGCAAAAGCGGCAAGCACGTCATCGTTGTTAACGGCAAGGATTCACCCGAACGGCAACGATTCACCACATTCCACGAAATGGGCCACATCGATTTAAAGCTTCCTTCAGAGCACGCGGGCAGCCCCTCGTGGAGTTACAACAACCGTTCGGCGAACGAGATTTGCTGCGACACTTACGCGGCCGAGATCTTGTTACCGCATCGATTTTTTAAGCCATTAGTCGACAGCGCCGATATAGGGATGGCCGCTTTGGATGACTTGGCTGAGAAGTTTGAGGCGTCGGTAACAGCGACAGGTTCGAGGTTTGCGTCAACCACTAACGCTCCCTGTGCTTTTGTAGTTTCCGAAAACGGAATGGTCAGATACACCGTAATATCGAAAGCGCTGAGGGAAGTCCGTGCCTGGATTACGCGCGGAATGGCCGTTCCGTCAGGGTCATCGACCGCATTGATTAGCAACGGCCAATCCGTGAAGGACCCGCAGGAAATTGCTGCAGATGTTTGGTTCAATGACTGGCGCCGAGGTGGTGTATTACTTGAGGAGGCGCGTTATTTACGCAACTACGATCAGACGCTCACGCTCCTTTGGTTTGAAGACGAAGAGGTGCCGCACAAGCCTAGCACTGACAATAATGGTGAGGATGGCGAAATGGGACTCAAGGAATTGGACGGCATCCTCCCTTGGCCAGGAAAGCGACGTCGCCGGTAAGGATTAGCATCCATCGTGCCCGGTAGGCTCGATCACTCCGCGCTACGCGCGATTATCACGGCCCAAGAATTGACGTCCCAATGTTCAGCAAATCTCGCTCGGCACGATCTTGCGCCTTGAATGCCGCCTTAACTTTTCTCTCCACCTTTTTCTGGTTATCCAACGAAGTCGGTTTTGGAATCGGAAGATCGAGAAGGACCTCCACGTTTTGAACACGGGTCCGGTTTGAAGTACCGGTAACTGTGCCCTCTATAATTTCGCGCATCTGCCTCGAACGCAACACCGCTGCTAGGTATTCCGGCAAAGCGCGGTAACGCACTCCTTTCTTTGGCCTCAGGGTGAAGTATTCTTTGGATACAACTAGGTCATTACAATTCTTGTGTACCGTTCCGACAGACCCGTTTACAAAATCGATTCCGGATACGAGCAGGTCTCCAGACTTAACCACGCGCAGATCCTTTGACTCGTACGAGGTTGTCGTCTCTTCCTTGAAACGGACACGACCATCCACGCGCGAGACAGTGGCGAAACGGTAAATTTCCTGCTCGTCCGGTAGTCGAACTACATTCTCGACGACCTCGCCCAAGCGAACGGTTTCCTTCGCTTTGGAAATAAGATCCTTCATGCGGTGGTAGGCAAAGTCTATTCGCATCTCGGGGTTTTTCGGATCGAGCTCGTAGGCCCAGAATTTCCTCTGATACCCCTCGAACTTCTTCAGGCGAGCTGACCTTCCCCCATTCCTCATGCCACCTGTAGGTTCGGATTCCGCGGTTCAGGTTGTCTGACCCGGTCTTGGTTGGCGAACTCCTCGGGGGTCAGGTCGCCGAGGGAACTGTGTGGCCGGTACTGGTTGTAGTCGAGGCGC
>JACRIR010000177.1 GCA_016215705.1 Candidatus Poribacteria bacterium
ACTCCTTCATGCGCTCTTTCAAACTCGACTATTTGACGTTTCATCCAGGTGAATCGGTCGATGGAATCGGGGCTCTCCCGCCAGCGCGGGAACTCCCAAATCTTGATGGTGAGAGGCTTCCGGTCCGCGCCACAACCGATGAAAATGGCTGCGCAGATCAGAGGGAAAAGCAAAAGACGGCGTTGCGCGGCCATAACACGAAATTGGATGAGAGTAGCGCCGATAACACGAAGAAAGAGCTTAACGTAGTCAAGTGAGTCTCGGGGGGGGACGTTCCTATTGAAGCCAAAGGCAGCGTTTGCAGTCATGGGAGCTTCGCTATATGCTCTTGCCTGACAAAAATCTTGCCGCTGTCCGATTTCAGCCAAATGCCTCCTGTAGCTTTCTCATATGCGTTTCCTCGCATGGTATTGCCGTTCTTCAAACGGATAATCACGCCGCTAGCCGGCGCCGACGGCTCGGGCAGCCTTGGGAACGAGATGACTTCAGTGACTGTTTCAATCTCTTCTTCATAAGTCTCCGGTTCCGGCAAATAGTCCATCGCGGGCTTCTTGTTGAGCGCCACCGTGAGCTTCACGGGTTTCGTGTCGTATTTGTACTTTTCGTAGTAACTCAGCACCTTAGGCACGTAATCTTTTGTCTCTCTGTACGGCGGAATTCCGCCGTACCGAAGGACGGCGCCGGGTCCGGCGTTGTAGGCCGCGAGCGAAAGCTTGAGGTCCCCATTGAAAAGCTCGAGCATTCGCGAAAGATATTGGACGCCGCCCCCAACGTTTTGTATGGGATCAAATATATCCTCAACCTGCATGTCGAGAGCAGTCGAAGGCATGAGCTGCATGAGGCCGCGGGCTCCGCATCTTGATACAACATATGGGTTGAAATCAGATTCGACCTTCATCACAGCCTTCACAAGAGCAGGCGCCACTGCATATTCGCGCGAGTATAGTTTTATTATTTCCTCGAGATCGAACTCTTCGGTCTGAGGCTGGCCTTCGACCCTCTTGACAACCTTTGTCCTCGTGATTTTCTTTACCGGTTCGTAATTTATGAGAACATAATCGTCTCCAACGTCCTTTGGCTCGCTCGTGAGAAGCAGTAGTCCCGATTTGTTCTCATAGATGAAGATGTCGGGACTCTTTCCCTCTTTCCCATACAAGGAACGGGGCACTTTGCGTTTGGCAGCCGACTCTTCCTCTTTTTGCTCGGGCTCGCGCGCGACACGGTCGTCACACGTGCGCTTGCGGTCGCTGATCGATGCAGACTGCGGGTCAACGCGCCCGGCGAGATCGTATATCTGTTTTGTCTGCGCGCTGCACGAAAGATTGAAGAACTCCTGGCCCACGAGAGTCGGCGTGAGAGGAATCCGCCTCCCTTCCTTCTCGAGCGCGTGTAAGGCGCCGTGCACGTCTTCCAAATATCCCTTGGCCGACGAATATCGAATCTGGCTCATATAGTAGTCCAGGCGGTCGCGGGTGGGGGTTGACATTGGCCTGGCGTCCTTCGAGAGAATAGTCATCCAAACATTCGTGACGGCCTCGACGGCCCTCCTGAACGAAGGAACAACAACATCGTCTTTGCACGCCCGATATCCCGCTCCGCCGAGGTATTTGTTCCTGACAAAGTTTTCTGACTTACGGGCCTCACTCGATTTGCGGTCGATATAGGTGTCGGGATACGAGAGACACATGGTGGACACACTGCGGACCTTCAGCGAATCGATGTCGCCGTCGATGTCGCTTTCCAGTTTGCCTTGCAGCACTTTGTCCGATGGGTCGGATGAACAAGAAAACGGCAACGTCGAATCTGCAACGGCACGGCTGAGCACGCCCAGGCGGTAGGCATAATAATGCGAAAGTTCGTTGCCGTTGTGCGGAAGAAGCGTGAGTAGTTGGATGTCAGCCTTCGGGTCCTGATCGGCCGTGACGCCGTTCTGTGTCGGCTTCTTCCCATTCTCCTGGCCGGCGGCATCCAGAATATCACTCTCATAGCGAATGATTTTCCCCTGGTAGGATGCGGGAAGTTGTTCGAGGGCAAGTTCCGCAATCTTGCGGTGAGTGCGTTCCCCCCATGCAGACACATTAGCAGGAAGCAATAAAACGACGCCCGCAATCGCAACTGCAAGCATCATGCCCCTAATTCGGGGACACGATGCCTCCTTAATATGGGGACACGATGCGACATCGTGTCCCCATATTAAGGAAAAGAGCCGCCAACTTCTTGAAAGCGTGGCGAAAAACCTCCTCTTTGGCAAGGTCATTCCTTGGACTTCAGATTCTGTCCGGCTGTGGTTTCACGATGTTCCTGAACAAATTAGCGTGTAATGCCTTCGCCGGAGGCGGCAAATACCGTGATCTTCGTTGGGCCGCCCCCAACTTCTATTGTGTTGACGACATTGAGACTGTCGGCGCTGATGACCGAGGCGTTGTTATCGAAGCGATTCGTCGCGTAGATATACCGGCCGTCCGGACTGACTGCGACTCCGCTCGGCCCATTGCCTAACGAGACTTCCCGAATAAGCGAAATGGTCTCGGTGTTGATGACCGAAAGCGTCTTTGAGAGGAAATTCGCACAGTATAAATACTTGCCGTCAGGCGAGAGCGCGATGGCTTCGGGCCGGTCTCCGACTCGAATCTCACCCACTATTTCCGAGTTCGCCTTGACCACGTATACGCGGTCGTCGATGGAATCGCTGACATATATAGTGGCGTCATCCGGGCTCAAGGCAATCGCGTTCGGCGAATGGCCGACTCTTCGCGTTGAGATAACCTGGTTAATGCGAGTGTCGATGGCCGAAAGCGTCGCTGAATCCCTGTTTACGCAATACAGCTTGCTGCCGTCGTGCGAGACAGCAAGCGCCACAGGACCGTTCCCGACATTGATCGTTGCTTGCACTCCTGACTGCGCCCCCGCCTGCAACACCCCGACAACCGCAACCGTCGAGTCAGCATCGTTCGTCACATAGACTACCTGGCCATCCGGTCGCACCGCCAACACGCGCGGCGATCCTCCGATGGACGTCCTCGTAATCGAGCCGTCGCCCTTTGCATCAATGGTAAGTAACGAATCACCGTACTTCATAGTCACATAGAGGTTGCGGCCTTGCGGGTCGACGGCCACGTCCTCGGGACGGTCCCTCAGACTGAACCGGGAGACAACCTGGTTCGTCCGGGTGTCAACAGTCACGATTTCGCGAGTATCAGCGCTTACGATGATTGCGCTTCCGGGCGTCAGCCCCACGCCTCCGACTCTTGCGTCCAGAACCGCAGCCCTTCTCTCGAGCGCGGGCACCAGGTGAGCAACATCAAAGCGCTCAGGCCGCTCGGTTCCAGAGTCCGCTTCACTCCGGGCAAACTCAGGCTCGCGCGCGCCGCCGGCAGACTTGTCGGCTGCCACAGTCGCCGACCCATTTGGCGCGCCCGTGCGAGGCTCAGTCTGTTTATCGTTCCCCTGTTTGTCATTCCCGCGAAGGCGGGAATCCATAGGTTCCTCCAGCTCGCTCGTGTGAGGCGCAACCGGGACCGGCGTCTCGCTCGGTTTTGCAGGTGCGACATGCCGGGACCAGCGCGCTTCTTTCTCAGCAACAGATCTCTGGTCCTCTTTCTCATCCTCTACGACGCGACTCGTCTCTTTGTGAGTTTCAGGAAACCCCACCGCGCTGACCGTGCCAGGCGAAGATGGTAGCCGGTCGGCTAAAGGCGCTGAAACCGTTGAATTGATAACGGAGGATTCAGTCTTCTGGCTTGCCGCCACAGCGCCCGTGAGGATGTCAGGTGGCAGCATCTGCAATTGGTTGGCTCCTCCGACGCTTATCACCGCCGCCCCACTGCCTGGAATCATGGCAATGTGGGACGGAGAGTCCCCGATCAAGATTTCGGAGCATCCGGTTCTTGACGGGTCCACAACGGCCAAGGTGTCGCTTTCCCTGTTGACTACATAGACCTTCGAGCCGTCATCGCTCGTCGCAACGGAAATAGGTCCCTTGCCAACCTTTGTCGCGCGCACGACTACAAGATTCTCTGTATCAATAGATAGAAGCCTGCCGGTATGGTAATCCACAACAAACAATCGGTCACCTTTTGGAGAAAGAGTCATCGCGCGCGGGAATCCACCCGTCTCTATGGCTTTGACCGGCTTCCCAGTGGCCAGATCAATCACAATGACGGCTGCCTCTTCGCGAACCGAAACGAAAAGCCGACTCCCGTCGGATGAGACCGCCAACCCTTGCGGATAATCATTCAATGGGATGATCGCCAGAGCTTTTCCTGCCGCTGCGTCTATCACGGTTACGCTCTGTCCCATCAGATTCGCCACGTAGAGCTTCTTGTCATCCGGCGAAAAAGCTACTCTCGTCGGGCCGTCGCCCACTTCAACCTTCGCCGCAACCTTATCAGTCCGCGGATCGATGAGCCAGACGTCCCGCGAAAGAAAATTCGCGACCGCGAGCAGCGAGTTGTCGCTCGCAATGGAAAGAGCCACAGGCCCGTCACCCGCAGGTATGTCCTTCACTTTCGAGAACTTCGCCAAATCTGTGATACTCAGGTTGTCCGAGCTGAAGTTTGCGACATAAGCGTAGGCGCTGTCTCGCGTGACAACTACATCCTGTGGATTTTCGTTTACAGCTGCGGAAGTAATGGGCAAGTTTCCTGCCAATACAGGGTTGGAAAGGAGAGATTGACATGCGGCAATGGCAATAATGCCAAAGACGACAGCAGAACGAAGACCAAAGCGCCTCAGAAGACTTCGATAGCCGACCATATTGCAGGGTCTGAGATTCTGTGTAATCAAAGAACTCTCCTCAGAAACTGACGCTGGAATCATGTTTTGTTCGTCATTCCCGCTTTCGCGGGAATCCATGTTTTCTGGTCGCGACCCTTTCAAGAATTGATTCCCGCCTTCGCGGAAATGACAAAAAGTTGTGGTTATTTCGCAACTATATTCACCAGTTTCCTGGGGACCACAACGATTTTCTGGACATTCCTGGAATTCACATGGCTTGCGACTCTCGAATCGTCCATCACGGCCTTCTTCAGGTCTTCTTCACTACAATCAGACGGAACGGTGACGTGGCTGCGCACCTTGCCGTTCACCTGGACGACTATCACCATTTCGTCGGCTGCTATTGCATTTTTGTCGTAGCCCGGCCATTGTTCCCTCAGCAGGCTCTTCGTGTGTCCGAGCCGCGACCAGAGCTCTTCGCAGATATGCGGCGCCATCGGATACAAAAGCGCAACCAGCTTTTCGAGAGCCTCCCTCAGAACCGCCGGCCTCGCGCCTTCGAGGTTGAGCGTATACATCGCGTTGACCAATTCCATCAAGGCGCTTATGGCGGTGTTGAAATGGAAACGCTCTTCGATGTCTTCTGTGACTTTCCGGGTGGTCGCGTGTGCGATCCGTCTCAACTCACGCTCGGAGTCAGTAAGCTTAGGCGGAATCTCGGAGTTGCCTTCTCGCAGTTTATCCAGATGCTGGTGCACGAGCCGCCAGACACGGCCAAGGAACCTATACGCGCCCTCGACCGCGCGGTCGTTCCATTCGGCGTCTTTGTCCGGCGGTCCGATGAAGAGGGTATATACCCGCACGGTATCGGCGCCATACTTTGTGATAAGCGCGTCGGGCGAAACCACGTTGCCTTTGGACTTCGACATCTTCGCGCCGTCTTTGATTATCATGCCCTGTGTGAAAAGATTCGAGAACGGCTCATGGAAATTGATCAGTCCGAGATCGCGTATGACTTTCGTGAAAAAGCGAGAATACATCAGATGAAGGATCGCATGCTCGATGCCGCCGATATATTGGTCGACTGGAAGCCACTTATTGACCAGATCCGAATCGAAGACGCGCTTTTCATCGTGCGGCGAGAGGTAGCGCATGTAGTACCAGCTCGAGTCCACAAACGTGTCCATCGTGTCGGTTTCGCGCTTCGCCGCACGACCGCAATTCGGACACGTCGCATTCACGAACTCTGGCGAGCGCGCGAGCGGCGACTCGCCCGTCGGCTTGAACTCGACGTTTTCAGGCAGATAAACGGGCAGGTCTTTCTCGGGTACGGAAACAGTCCCGCAGGTCTCGCAATAAATTATGGGAATCGGTGCGCCCCAATAGCGCTGGCGCGATATGAGCCAGTCGCGCAGACGATAATTGACCGTGCGCTTGCCGATGCCCTGCTCCTCCATCCAAACGCCGATCTTCTCGATGGTCTCGCGGCTCGGAAGTCCCTCGAACTGGCCGGAGTTTGCAAGGAACCCTTCGTCCTCGTAAGCCCTCTCCATTGTCGATTCGGAGAGATTGCGCTCGGGATTCTGAATGACGACCTTGATCGGCAAGCCGAACTTCTTGGCAAACTCGAAATCGCGCTGGTCGTGCGCGGGCACGGCCATGACTGCGCCAGTGCCGTATTCCATGAGCGCGTAGTTGGCTATCCACAACGGAACAATGTCGCCATTGACCGGATTCTTGATGTGCTTGCCGATGAACATACCTTCCTTCTCGAGTTCGGCTGAAGTGCGTTTGATCCGGTCGATGCGGCGGCAGCGCTCGACGAAGTCGGCCACTTCTTTCTCGATTGATGTTCCGGCTGTCAGACGCGCCACAAGAGGGTGCTCCGGCGCGAGCACAAGATAAGTCACTCCGAAGATAGTGTCGGGCCGGGTCGTATAGCAAGGGATCGCTTCGCCGGTTTCGGCAAGCCGGAAGTCTATCGTCACGCCGTGGCTCTTGCCGATCCAGTTGGTCTGCATGGTCTTGACGCGCTCGGGCCAATCGCCGAGGTGACTCATGTCAAGAAGCTCTTCGGCATAGGCGGTAATCTTGAAGAACCACTGCTCGAGGTCGCGCTGGGTCACACCTGTGCCGCAGCGCTCGCATTCTCCGTTTATCACCTGCTCATTCGCGAGAACAGTCGCGCACGACGGGCACCAGTTCACCGCCGCCTTCTTCTTATATGCGAGCCCTTTCTTATAGAACTGGAGAAAAAGCCACTGAGTCCACTTGCAGTACAGCGGCTCGCACGAGGCAAACTCGCGGTCCCAGTCGTACTCGACGCCCCACTGGCCAAGTTGTTTCTTCATTCGCCCTATATTGTTCCACGTGCTGATCTTGGGATGAATGTTCAGCTTGATGGCGGCGTTCTCGGCCGGAAGCCCGAATGCATCCCACCCCATCGGCGCAAGCACATTGAATCCCTTCATAACCTTATAGCGCGCAAGCACGTCGCCGATGATGTAGTTCCGGCCATGTCCAACGTGCAGTTCAGCCGACGGATACGGGAACATCATGAGACAATAGAACGTCGGCCTCGGCGAGTCCGGGTGCATCTTGAAAAGCTTGTTTTCACGCCAATGGCTCTGCCATTTATGCTCTATTTCTTTGAAATTATACTCAGCTTCCATTCACACTTTCCCCGACTGCTGACAGATAACATTTCTTCGCATAACCCCTTCAGATTCAACTAATTTATCATATTCGCCGGCTCTTTCGCAAGAAAATTCAGAAAAGAATCGGAGCGCGAGTTCACGGTTCGTATTCCTTAAATCCATTTCAGCAGCGCGCCGAACACGACTAGGCACACAACGTCCAATCCAAGTAAGGTCACAACCGTAACGATTTTCCTTCTAACGGTTTTCATATCATAAACCCAGATGGAGCTTGAAACCAACGGCAGATAGGCGACGAGAAAGATGAGCCATGGCGCACGCGCATTCCACCAGGAATAGTCCCATGTGAGCGCGTTTACCGAGTTGAGAAGTATCTCGATGAAAACGCAGATGATCGCGTAGACAACCGCGAAGAAGGGTCGATTCGGGACCCCCAGCACTTTCAAGCTCTTGTCCGGCGGCAGCATTTTGGCGAACACGATGCCGAGGATGGCGAAATTCAAACAGATTTCGATGTTCAGGCCGATGAGAGGCAGGTACGCCGTTTTGCCCGGCGCGCCCCACAATGGGGTGTAATTGGTGAAATGGAATACGAAAGAGTTTAAGATTTCGAAGAACCAATCCGTCGTCCAGAGCATCAGACCCGCGAACACGAGATTCCAGTTCCTGCGTTCGATCTCACAGGCATAGACATACATCACCAGCACAAAAATCGGTATCACATACCACTGAAACTGACTGCCGTCTCTGAGAATGCTCAAAGCTCGCTGCGCTGAAGGGGTGGGCATGATGACTCTCCTCTCTTCTTGTCTCCGCGAAGCCTGTCCTCGACTCCGATCGAGGAGCGCGAATCCGTTATTTCAGTTCCTATGACTCCGTTGAGGGGCAATGGTGTCGGCACCCGGGCCTAACGGGAGGCGAACGTCGCCAGTGTGCATTCTTGCAGTTTGAATGCAAATTTGCAAGAAGAAAAGAAAAAGAGGGATCACGAATAGCATCAAGAGCGAATGATACGAACAGGGAAGAAGAGAGATGGAACCGCCGATGGACGCGGATGTTCCGCAATTCTGCAGGTCTCTTTGACTTTTGGAGTATGCCGATGTAGTATTCTGGCAAGAACGATCAAGGCGCAGCACCGTTTGAGAAGATACTGAAAATGAGGGGACCTACTGCCATGCCCGTAACCTACAGGAACAGATACGGCAAGACCTATTTCCTTCATGGGGGCAAGACCAAGACCGGCAAGGATAAGTATTACTTCTCTTTGAAGGAACAAGGCGCTCTTGCGGACGGGATACCTGACGGATACGAGGTATATGAGAATCCCCATGCGCAGGTGTTTCTGCGGAAAAGGCTGGTGACGCTGCTGAAGGAGGTCGAAATAGAGACACTTGACAGCAGCATAAAGGAATGCGCATCACTGAAACCATATCAGTACAAGATTGATTACAATAAGGACACTATGACAGTGTACTTACTCGATGACGATTTCGACAAAGTGGTTCAGACAATCAATCCGCACTACAAATACGATGAGAAGAAAAAGATAGACTGGGCCAAAAGGTACGGCGTTTATACTGCGATGATGCGATTCCGTCTCGTTGACGAAAAAGATCGCGTATTTGAAGCTGAGCGATATTGCTTCCTCGGAAGCATAGATGAGTGGATATCCATCGGCGCTCCCGGCAAATTGAAGCCGCTCGCAAGAAAATATGTCCGCCACCTGGGCAAGGATTCCTTTTACCAGATCGATCTATAGGAGCGATACAGAGGGAATGCTGGAGGCTGCGACTGTATGAGTCGCATGAGCTTTGATGCCAGATCAAAGATTTGGCCGTCGCCTGGAGGGACGTGTTAAGTGCCCCCTTGGTCGAAGTTGGGGAACTTCTCTTTCAGCCGCCCGACAGCGGAGCGTAAGCTGAAACGCGACCCTCTTGGCTAGCTCCCTTTCCCTTCACGTTCGGGATTGATAGATATTACAAAGTCAAACCCAGCATTACTCGTGTCCAAGATAACAGAAAGGAATCCTCGAAAGAGCCAGTCACTACTGAGCAACACTGACATGCATGAACCAGGAAACCTCTTTCTCATAAACAGCAAAGGCGAAACAACTTGCACAAATTATCAACCGCAGAGTACGCTGAGGACACTGATGGCATTGGTTTCTCTTTGTTTTCCTCTGCGCCCCTCCGCGTCCTCTGCGGTTCAGCTTTTTTGTTTCGGACAGCAGTGACCCAGCATATCACATCACCCTTGAATCTCCAAAATCCTTAACGCGCTCAGACGCCACAGGTACACCATATCCGCGCAAATCCCACCAGCGGGGTATAGGGGGACACACGACCAGAGAAATTGAACACTCTCTCGCTCCAGCCCCACATTTTTGCGGGAAAAAGAAATTTGGAGGAATCACTCCCCTCAAGATGCCTCTCCCTTTCTTCCAGTTGGAGTCTCTTTGGGCGGGTGCGTCATGGGAGTGGCCCAACCACGACGGGTCAACGCGAAGCGTAGAGTTGAAAACGAACTCTTGAGTCGCCGAG
>JACRIR010000178.1 GCA_016215705.1 Candidatus Poribacteria bacterium
ACGATCGCTCGAGCTGCTTCAATAAATCAAGCGCCGACTTCTTCGTCTTACCAGCTCGCTTGATCTCCGTCACAAAACTCGGCCATGGACCCTTCTCCAACTCGTCCAACATCGGCGTCCCATTCTCACTCATAGCTCTCTTTAGCCTCCTCCTTTACCTTACAAAGTCCGGTAAACCTTGGCAGCCGCAACACACATAATCAAAAGCATATTAACACTCTGTCTAATCCGAGTCAATATGGACTTCAGGTGTAATTCCACGCCAGCCGCTGCGATTTCTCGGCTCCTGCCCATCCCTCAGGCTTTTCTCCTGCAAACTGTCCTCAAGCCGCCAGATCGGCAACTCCGGCGTCTCTCCCCGTATACTTCGAATGAAGGATTGCCACAAACCGATAGAAAATGTGAGCAAACTTCGAGTAGGGGAAATACCCGAGGAGCGCAAACACAAACACTAAATGAACAATGTAACCCCAATAGGCGAGCCAGGCGATGCCTGCAAAACGAACAAGCTCGACCAATTCGCCGGTCACGGCGACCGTCAGCAAGACTACAAGCAGATACCAGTCCTGGTACGTGGACTTGCTTACCTTCTCGTCGCCTGACAGCCTGTGACGAATAACCAGAATCAAGCCTATCACCAACGCGATGATTCCCAGATGTCCGAGAATCTTCGGCGGTGTGAATTGCCCGAATGGCGGCTCAATCCTCAAACCATACATCATGAAGAACGCTATGCCCGTGCCTATCGCGATCGAGAGGAATCCATACATGATCCCAAGATGCCCCAAGTACCGGTGTTTGCTCTCATCGCATTTTCCGAACTTGGCGTGCGTCAGTATCTCCTTCACCGTCGCGATTACGCTGGCGCGAAGGTCTCCTGCCGTCGCTCCACGCGAATTGCCGACGGCAGAACTCACGTCCGACGCTCCCAACATTTTCCAGAACCTGACCAGGCTTACCAGCAGGAACAGAGCGGCCAAGTGCGTAGACGAAATGAATACGGCATAAAGTCCGCCGTGAGGCAGGAACTTGGAAAACTCGATTTCGCCCTCCGGAATTTTTCCGATGGTGCCGGCTGCTGAAAGAGCGGCCAGCAACAGGATAATCGGAACACCGAACACAAGCGGTAAATACTTCGGCTCACTCATCCATGTCCCCAGAAACCGCGGAAACGTGAGGTTCTTGAACAGGTAGTTCCTGATAGCCGCAAGCGTATCACCGGGTTTTGCGCCCCGCGGGCACTTCACGGAGCAATCGTTGCACTGGTGACAGAGCCACACGTCGGGGTCTTTGACAAGCTTATCCTTCAACCCCCACGAGGCCCAGATCATCTCCTTTCGCGGAAAAGGCCGATTGTCGGGCGTAAGATTGCATACCACGGAACAGGTGGCGCACTGAAAACACTTCTTTAGAGTGTCTCCACCTGCCGCATTGACTTGACGAATAAAGTCAAGGTCCGGGTCAACCTTGATGGTTTTCTGTTTTTGCTCCGCCGCCATGTCGAGAGAACCTCCTCTACATTCCCTTGAACGGATTCATTCCAACTTGCTCAATCGTCTCCATGAACTCGCCGATGATGGTCGGAATCTTCTCGTATTCCGATACCTGAATCTGATGCAGTTGGACTCGTTCATTCTCGAGCGCCATCTGCTTCAGCTTCTCCCTTACATTGTCGCCGCGAGTGTTCATTAGCTCGCTGCCGCGAATAAAATGGCATTGATAGTCATCGCCGTATTTGCACCCGAGCAGCAACACGCCGTCGAATCCCTTCGCGAGGGATTCATTGATCCAAATCACGTTGACCGACCCGAGGCATCTCACCGGTATTACTCGAATGAACGGACTGTATTGCAGCCGTTTCAACCCCACGGTATCAAAAGCGGGATAAGCGTCGTTCTCGCACGCCAGGACAAGCACCCTCGGCTTCTCTTCGTCTTCGTCAGGAACTTCGACCGCTTTGATCATGGAGGCGATCATGTCGACCGAGTAGTTCTTGAAGTTGATGATGCGCTCGGGACAAGCCCCCAGACAAATACCGCATCTCCGGCATCGCGTCGGATTCGGCAGCGGGGTTCCCTTCACGTCTTCGTTGAGAGTTCCGAATGGGCATTCCTCGGTGCAGCGTTTGCACTGAGTACAACGCTGCAGGAAGAACTCCGGATAGGAACGGTCGCCCGCGCGCGGCAGAACCGTCTCGCCCCGCGAGAGCATCTCGACGCACTGAATGGCCTTGAACGCCGCCCCCGTCGCATCCTCAACGCTTCCCAAACCATCCATCGGAGCCCTCACGGCCCCGGCAGTGTAGATACCCGTCCGGCGGGTTTCATAAGGGAAGCAGATGAAGTGCGAATCGGGGAAACCGTATTGCAGCGTGGGAAGGTCAGGCCCCTGCCGATAGTCGAGGTTGAGAATCTCGGTGCCCTCATGTTGCCCAATGTCCTCTATTCTCTTCTTCATGACATCGACTTGCGGTCCGCCTTCACCGCTGGCAAGAAACGCTTTCGCATCCTTGACGGTGCGTATTTTCTCGCCGTCCGCCGAGCATGGAACCATTCCAACGGCCAAAACCACAAGATCGGCGTCAACACTGATATTCTCGCCGAGAAGCGTCTTCTCGACATCCACCGTCAGCGACTTGTCCGCGTTCTCGGCGACGCGAACGACATCTCCCTTTGTGAGGAACACACCGGGGTCCTGCTGCATCTTCTTGTAGAAATATTCGTAGTGCCCCGGCGCTCGCAGGTTGTCATATATGATGTATGCCTTGCCTTCGCTTGACTGCTCGCGGACGTAGGCGGCCTGTTTGAGCGAATTAAGGCAACAGATCGACGAGCAGTATGAAAGATGCGCTTTGTCGCGAGACCCCGCGCACTGAACAAAAACAACTCGCTTGGCGTCCTTGCCGTCGGATTTGCGCGCGATCCGCCCATTTTTGGCCATCTCTTCAAGCTCAACATTTGTTATTACATTGGCGAACTTGCGAAAACCGAGATGATCCAGATTCTTGGGTTCAAAAGGTTTCCAGCCGGTGGCTTGTACTATGGCGCCGACACGAAACGAAGCGGCGCCCGGCCCCTTGAGTGTGACATCAAACAGCCCCGGACCACCCTTGATCGTTTCGATCTCGGTCGAGGTGAAAATCTTGACCTTGGGATTGCTCTGGACCTGCTTGATCTTCTCCTCGATACCCGTATCCTCGAGCGCCTCGTAAGGCGGCGTCCTCGGGATCGACTTCTTCAGTTTCGCCATCCAACCGCCAAGTTGGGCGCTTTTTTCGATGAGAACAGTGTTGTAGCCAGTCGCAGCAGCTTCGAGCGCAGCGGTTATGCCGGCAATGCCGCCGCCCACGACCATGATTGTCTTATCGATATCCTTACTCTCAGGGAAAGCCTCGACAGGCTGCATCTTCTGGACTTTGACTATGCCCATACGGAGATAGTCTTCCGCCAGCATCTGCGTATCTTCGTTGTTTGCGGGCTGGCACCAGACAACCTGCTCTCTGAGATTCACAAACTCGACGATAACATTTTCTGGAAACGAACCTGTCGCATAGAAACGCGGTGACGGCCCGGCAATCACGGCTCTCTCGAGACCTTGCTCCGTGATGTCCTTCTTGATGAAATCCAGGTCGTCGGCTTCACACGACGAAACTGTCTTGCAGACATCGACCTTATATTCTTTGGTGGCTACGCTGGAGAGCTGTTCCACGTTCAACGCCTCTCCAATGCCATAGCCGGTGCAAATGTAGACTCCTATCTTGCTTGCCACGGAACGATTACCTCCTGACTATCTGGATAGCTTTCATTACAGCCGCTGTGGCGTCTTTTACCGATCTGGAAACATCCAGGGGCCTTTTGACACACCCTGCGCCGAAGATTCCGCCTCCATTCGGACTGTCGACCAGGAATCCATCGCTGTCGCAAGTGAGGTTGACTCCCGCGATAGGCGAATCCATGATCGACGGCACGATGCCCGTCGCGAGCACCACCATATCGAACTGCTCGCTCAGTTTCTTGCCGGGAATGACTTCCTCAGCCTCGACAATGGGATTCCTTGTCACAGGATCTTCGGTAATCTTCGCGACTTTTCCTTTGATGAATGAGATGTTCGGGTCTTCCAGCAGATCGTAGTAGAACTTCTCGAATCGACCGATAGTCCGAATATCTATATAGAAAATGGTGACCTTCGAGTCAGCCACTTTCTCCCTGACGTAACGGGCCTGTTTCAACGAGCCCATGCAGCAAACAGCCGAACAGTACGGCAGATGATTCTCATCCCTCGAGCCCGCGCACTGGACAAATGCAACCTTGGCCGGCTCTTTCCCGTCAGACGGGCGGAGCAGTTTTCCTGCAGTCGGACCACTGAGCGCGGCAAGTCTCTCCATCATAACGTTGGTAATCACGTTCACGCATCTGCCAAAGCCCAGATTGTCGAGGCGCACGGCGTCATATGGGCGCCAGCCGGTTGCTATGATCACGGCGCCGACTTTGACCTCGATTCGCTCGTCTTTCATGTCCAGGTCAATCGCGCCTCCGGGCGAAGCATTCTTGAGCCGCTGTGACTCCTCGGATGTCAACGCATCTTTTTTCAAAACGTAAAGCGGCGGATACGCTGCATCATGTGGCAAGAAGAGAGCTTTCGTCTTATCCATCCCGTAATTGAACGTATTTGGAACTTCAGTCGCGACCGCATCGAGATGGGCCTGCGTGACAGGCTGCTTGCCGGTCACGTAGCGGGGATTCACACGAATCGTGACTGTGTAATCGCCCGCCTGGCCGGAGATTTTCTCAACCTCGGACAGAGTGTACACCTTGATCCGGGGATTCTGGCGAATTCTGCGGACATTTATCTCCATTCCGCACGTGGGCGGGCAGAGTTTCGGAAAGTACTGGTTCATTCGGATCACGCGCCCGCCCAGGTAGGGCTCCTTCTCAACCAGCACAACTTCGCAGCCCAGTTCGGCCGCGTCAGCGGCGGCGGAGATACCGCTTATGCCACCGCCTATAACGAGAATCTTGCCGTTGGCGCTCATAGAGTCTCCATTCAAAGTGCCTGTTCCTTTTTCTTCAACTCTTGAATCTTGGTCTGGAGCAACTGCTCGCGAACCTTCACAGTAGGCTCGTTGAAAAGCGCACGCTTGAGCCACTGAACCGCGAACTTCATCAACTCGAGATCGTCCGTCCGGATTCTCTCGACCGTCTCCGGATCAACCTCGAAATACTGGAGAAACCTGCTTTCAAAAACAAAACGCCGGAACTTGTCCACGTTGTAACACCCCATGTAAAACATCTCCATCTTTGCCGGACCAAGGTCCCCGCCCTTTTGGAGATAGTCATGCAGCGTTATCTCTTTGAAAGATTCCCCCATCCGGTTGTATTCAGCAATGCCCTGGTCTTCCAGCCATTTCCTGACCGTCCATTCCTTCTGCTCGCCGAAACCCCGGCAATGAGCCTCTTCCATAACGAAATAGAACTTCTCCTCTTTCGCGGGATTCTCTTCCTTTGGAGATGCAAGGCCGAGCGGATACATACGGCAGGCCCACGGCCGATCCTCATAGACGGTACACCCTTTGGGGCTCACAAAAGGACATCGCTTATTCTCATCACCGCCCATTTTCAAGATTACGAGCGGAAGACGCTGCTTCTTGTTGAATGGGACGATGGTGTATTTCTCAAGAAATTCGTCAGAGGAAATCCCGAGACGCTTCTTCATCCGAAGGATATCATAAGGAGTGAGGAAGATAGTGATATCGGCGCAGCACTGAGTGAAGCAGCTTAAACCCTCATTGCAGGAAAATCTGAACTTGTCGTTCTCAGTGAATCGGGGCGCATCTTTCAGGACCGCCTCTTTGAAACTATCCAAATCGCTCATTTAGTGTCTTGCGTATCTCTTTCTTTTGAAACCTTGTCTTCACTTAATAATTTGGTCTTTCAGCGCATCAGCAGACCAAACCGGCAAGGGACGGGAACAGCCCGTGGCCGGATCAACGCAATGTCTGTACGATGCGTTCGCCTGATACTTCTCACGCATCCATTGCCAGCCGGTGACGAAATACACGCATTCGTCATTGAAGCACACATAGTGAAATTCCGCATCCCACGACGACGCGGCAGGAATGGTCCACTTGTCCATCTCTTTACCGCAATGCGGACAGACAAAAATCGCCATGTCTTCAACGGTTGCTTTTTCTTCCATTTGAATCAACTTCTTTCTGACTACTCCCGCAATCGCACTGCCTTGAGATCACGGAAAATGTTCCCCCGGGCGCCCAAAGAGCGCCCGGAGGAAACGGTCCTTCTCTGTTACTTTACGATGTTGATAACGGGCTTCTTCTCCATCTTCCAATCGCCCGACTTGGGATTCCACGTCGCATTGACGAAGACTCTCCAATTTGCCTCGTCCATCTTCGGGAAATCGGCTCTCATGTAGTAGCCCGGCCAACGAGTCTCTTGCCGGAAGAGAATAGTCCGGATGTGGACTTCAGCTTGCCACAGCCTCTGCACGTTCTCCCAGCACCGCATGAGTTCATGCAGGTCCTCTGCCGCGAGCTTCTCGGCGTCCTCTCTCAACATCCCGAGCAGCTCGAGTGCTTTTTCGAGCGCCATCTTGTTGGTCGTGAACTGTGAGGTCACGCCGGCGCCGTATTCGTCCATAGCCTTCTGCAGCCGGAACATGAACATTTTCGGCTTCATGAAGTTCGGATTGATGTCCGGATCGCTCGAAGCGCTCTTGAACTCCTGGAACAGATCAAGCGGCTTCAGGATTTTCGCCTTCAGCGCGTTGACAGCAGCCATGTCGACCTTGGGTTGAGTGTTGTTCTCGACGATATAGCGGATGGCCTCTTTCGCCGCAATTCTGCCTTCCGTCAAAGAGCCGGAGGAGAACTTGTGGCTGGAAGCGCCCGACGCATCGCCTGCGCAGAACATACCCTTTACGGTTGACATATTAGCATAGCCCCAGAAGTACTCCGGAGGAGCAAGGTCTTTCGGACCGCTCACCCATGCGCCGGAAGCGCCGGAGTGCGAACCGATGAAGTACGGCTCTGAAGCCGCGATTTCGGAAGGTTTCACTTCGGGCTCGACGTTCGTGCCTGCCCACAGGATGGCCTGCGAAATGGTCATGTCGAGGAAGTCTTCCCATGCTTCGCTTTCGAGTTCCTTTAGCTTCTTCTTCCGCTCTTTCGGATCCTGCACGGCCTCGGACAGCTTCTGGATGGCCTCTTCTGTGCGCATGTAAATGGGGCCTTTGCCTGCCATGACATCCAGCATGCCGAGATAGTTTCTCAGGTTCGCCGGAACCGGTTTCACGTTGCCATACGGAAGCCAATTCTGCAGCTCGGGCTTGCGCTCGACCATATAGTCGCCGCCCATCGCGTTGGTTGCCCTGGATTTGAACAGAAGGAACCACGCGCCGACTGGACCGTAACCGTCCTTAAAGCGGACGGGAATAAAGCGGACTTCCTGACAGGTCATCTCTGCGCCCGCGCGGATTGTGAAGTATGCGCTCGAGCCGGAGTTCCACGGAGGATACCACGCGCGGCCAAGGCCTTCACCTACGGACCTCGGCTTGAACACGTGAACTGCGCCTCCCATGGATACCAACACTGCCTTCGCCTTGAAGACGTAGAACTTGTTTTCACGAACACTGAAGCCGACGGCGCCCGCGATGCGGTCTCCGTCCATCAGAGGCTCGACTATGAAAACGCGTTCGATGATATTGCTGATTCCTAGAGCGTTCTTCGCAGCTTCCGCCACGATGACTTTGTACGATTCGCCGTTGATCATGAGCTGCCAGCGGCCTTCATGAACGTACTTGCCCGCAGCGTCTTTCCAAATGGGGAGGCCCCATTTTTCGAACAGATGCACGGTGGAATCAACGTGCCGGGCGATGCTCGCCACGAGGTCCTCGCGGGTGATGCCCATGAGGTCGTTGCGCACGTATTTCACGTAGTCTTCAAGCGTGTTTTCGCCGTCCTTCAGACCGACGTATTGGTTGATGGCCGAAAGTCCCATCGCGACTGCGCCGCTGCGATCCATCGCAGCCTTGTCGACGAGGGTCACTTTCACGTTGTGTTTCTTCGCCCAATGGGCCGCCTCAACGGCAGCGCCACAGGCCGCCATACCGCCACCCAGTATCAGTAGATCGGTAGTTACCTCTACGGTTTCGAAATTAGCCACTGTTCACACCTCCTTTCCTTATTTCTTGAACCCTATGACACCCGGCAAGCCGAGCGACTCGGGTTCGGAAAACAAAACCGGGCTGCTCAGATCTTCTGTAGCCGTCTTCCATCCGCCATCCGGCACAGCGGAGCCTTCCGGCGTAGTGCGGATCGGGAACTTGAACCGCTTGATCTGGCCGTTGCGGAACTTAATGGTCCACATGATGTCTTCGGTGCTGCGCATCGGACTGACACTCGCGCCCATGGGAACGAAATCCGCGTAGCCTCTAACCTCGACAGCCTGCGTCGGGCAGATTTTTACGCAGTTGTAACATTCCCAGCACATTTCCGGTTCCTGATTGTAAGCCTTCATCAGCTCTTTGTTCAGGACCATCAGATCGTTCGGACAAATGTACTGGCACGCAGTCTTATCCAATGCTTTGCAGCCGTCGCACTTCGCTGGATTCACAAAGCTTGGCATTGTTTAACTCCTTGGACGTTTTGGTTAAGTTGTCTATATCGCTTCCCGTGATCTGACTTCCCTTCCACACTGAAGCACTCTCTCAAGTTCTTCTCTCCTGTACCATACCTCCTTTCGCAAAAAAGGCCAAAGTGTTGCAATTCAAGTCCTGGTATCATCAAAAACCTTCCTACTTCTTGTCCTTCTTTGCGGCTTCGCCCGTCGCCGCTCCGTGCAATTTGATCTCGACTTTCTCCGTCAGACCGGCGTAGTACTGCTTGAGGATTGTGAGCACTTCGGGCCGGCTGAAGTCGGCAGGCACTTCGCCGCCTTCGGACAACATCTTGCGGAGCATCGTACCGCTCAGCAACAGGCGATCTTCTTTGCCGTGCGGGCAAGTTCTCATCGAGGCCATGCCGCGGCACTTGCTGCAATAGAACGTCCAGTCGATATTGAGTGGTTTCAGTTCCAGGGCATCCTTCGGAATTTCGTTGAATATCTTCTGAGCGTCGAATGGGCCGTAGTAGTCGCCCACACCGGCGTGGTCGCGTCCGACGAGAAGGTGGCTGCAACCAAAGTTCTGGCGGAACACAGCGTGCAACAGCGCCTCGCGCGGACCGCCGTAACGCATTTCCATCGGATAGCCGCCCTGAATTACGGTGTTCTTGACGAAGTAGTGTTCCACAAGCACGTCGATGCACTTTACGCGAACGTCGGCAGGGATATCTCCAGCCTTCAGCTTACCGACAAGCTGATGGATGAAAAGACCGTCGCAAATCTCAACGGCTATCTTGGCAAGATACTCATGCGAGCGGTGCATCGGATTGCGAAGTTGCAGCGCCGCCACGGTTTTCCAACCTTTTTCCTCGAAGAGCTTCCGGCTCTCGGCCGGCCTCATATAGACGCCCTTGAACTCTTCGGGATATGTGCTTTCACTGAAGACTTTTACCGGCCCGGCAAGGTTGACATCGTACTGCGACATAACCTTGGCGACGCCAGGGTGCTCTTTGTCATTGGTGCGGAACACTTGCTTGCACTCGTATTCCTTGTCGATCGTGTACTTCTCGGTCACCTTCATGCTGCCCATCAATTCGTTCGTTTCCTCATCGATGAGCGCGATTTCGCTGCCTTCCTTGATGGAATCCGCAACTTCTTTCTTCGCCGAAAGCGTAATGGGAATGGGCCAGAACAGGCCATTCGCCATTTTGTATTCCGCGCAGACGCCCTTCCAGTCAGCCTTCGTCATGAAGCCTTCAAGCGGGGTAAAGGCGCCTATTGCCATCATGATAAGGTCGGATGTTTCCCGGCTCGTCATGATAACCTTTGGCAGCTTCTCGGCCTTCTTCTTCTCTTCCTTGAGTTTATCCCCGCTCAAGAGAAGAGGTTTCAAAACCGGGGATCCATGTGGTTTCACAAGTGCCATTATCGACTGCCCTCCTTTCACCGTTCCGGTGAATCTGGGTGGTCAACCGACTCAACAGCCGCCGACGCCCTTTGCGTTTTTGGGGTGGTCTGTTGCACGGCATCGGCCTGAGTTCGCGCTGACCGTTACGGATGGAATCACCTCAGCGTAGTTCCGTTTCTTCTTCAGATGTCGTTCGGGCTTACCTCCTTTGTGAGCCTTCCTGACTCACCAAAAGCTAACAAGCCAACATCTCGGACACATTCATTAATCTTTTGCATCACCCCGTGTGAAACTGCTTCGCAACTCGTGGTTCACGCACGGCGTGCCGTACTCTACAGTCAATTGCCGGACAGATTCGGAACCATCTCCATGTCGTTTGTGGCCGGAGCCTCGGTTCAGGAGAAGGTTCGATGGGGCCTTCTTTCATTCGCCTTCCGGGGTTTCGCCGGAGCCGGGTTGATAGCCTTTAAGCGTGATGTAGGTCGTGCTTCCGCTCGACCAGTAGTCCAGCACGTTCTCCTCGATCAACTCCTGCGTCAGTTTCTTTATCAGTTTCCGGTCTATTTCCGGAAGCCCCTTCG
>JACRIR010000176.1 GCA_016215705.1 Candidatus Poribacteria bacterium
AGGCCACCGAAGGATCGCACTAACAAACAGTCAGTGTATGAATAGAACTCTGTACTACTCACGTTCGAAATCATGAATTCTTGTCGCGATTCTCATGACACACCGTATGAAACTCACACGGGCGCAATGAATTGCGCCCCTACAGGAGTATACGAGGGATTTCTGTAGGGGCGCGATTCATCGCGCCCGATATGGCGATTTGGTTGCGGCTTCGCCGCGCTGCGTCAGGTTTTGGCGCATGTTTCATCCCTTTGCTTTGGAGACGGCGGCCTCGTCAAAGGTCGCCACTTCCGTCAATATCCGCGCTGCCGCCTCGACCAATGTCATTGCGAGCGCTGCTCCCGTCCCTTCTCCGAGCCGAAGATCGAGGTCCAGCAACGGAGTCTTGCCCAGGTGGGCCAGCATTGCCTGGTGACCGCACTCGACGCTCTTGTGCGCGGCAATCATATAATCCGCCGACAGCGGCGCGAGGCAACGCGCAATCAACGCCCCGGCGGTCGCGGGGAATCCGTCAAGAATGACCGGCCTACGCATCGCCGCCGCTCCGAGCACAAGGCCGGCAATCCCGCCGATTTCGAACCCGCCGACCTTAGAGAGAACGTCTAATCCGTCGTCGGGGTCGGGCTTGTTGACGGCAAGGGACTTCTCAATCATTTCCACTTTATGATGCAGTTGGCCGTTTTCGATTCCGGTTCCGCGCCCCGTGACGGTTTCAACGGACTTCGCTGTGATTGCGGCAACCACCGCGCTCGCCGATGTGGTATTCCCGATCCCCATGTCGCCCGTTCCGAATATGTCCGTGCCTGCTCCGAGGTCGAAAGCCACCTCGATGCCCGCCTCGAGACAGCGAACCGCCTGTTCCCTCGTCATTGCCGGGCCGCAAATCATGTTCTGAGTTCCGCTGCCGACCCGCTTCGTTATGATCCTTCCGGCCTGCGATAACTCGCTGAGGTCTCCCGCCACTCCCATATCGACCACCACCACTCGAGCGTTTGCGACCCTCGCAAGAGCATTGATGCCGGCCCCGCCATTGACGAAATTGTGCACCATTTGCAGCGTGACTTCCTGTGGATACCTGCTCACTCCCTCAGCGGCGACACCGTGGTCGGCTGCCATAGTTACAACCGCGCGTCTTTCGACCTTCGGGTTCATCGAGCGAGTCATTCCCGCGAGATCCACCGCCAGGTCCATGAGCCGTCCGAGCGCCCAATACGGCATCGTGAGTTGCTCCAGCCGCGTCCGCGCCTTATCGCGGAAACCCGAGTCTTGCGCGACTATCTGTCCGATTGTGGTCTTAAGCAAATCCATGTCTTGTTTCCTTTTTCAACAACCTATTGCACAAGCCACCTGTTTATCCCCCCTTTCGTAAAGGGGGAAGGGGGGATTTTTCCAATTCATCATGAATGTGCTCGCTTTACGTACACCGGCAGTCCGCAAACGACAAGAGTCACCTCATCCGCCGCAGCGGCCATCACTTGATTGCATCTTCCCGCAAGATCCCGGAACAAGCGCGACGCGGAATTATCCGGCACTATCCCCATGCCGACTTCATTCGCGACGAACACGACCGTGCCTCGGTTTCGTCGGCAAGCTTCGATCACTTCCTCGCAGCGAGTCGAGATAATCTCTTCGGTGATACTGGAAATGTCCCGCGATCCTTTATTGATACTGGAAACGTTCCCTGATTCTGCATCCCGGTCAGGCTGTTGTAGGTGCGAATTTATTCGCATGGTGCTTCGGGCCTCTTCTCGCTTTGTGTCTCCGCATACATTCGTGCCCGCAATCTCGCGAGGTGTCACCGTGTTCTCGCCTGCTTCATGCATCAGGTTGTTAATCCACAAGGTCAAACAGTCAACCAGGATAACGGCGGATTCCTCGGAGCTTCGTATCGCCCGGACGAGTTCCAGCGGTTCTTCCAAAAGCTTCCAGTCAGTCTTGGAGCGGGCCTCTCGGTGCTTCCTTATCCTTTCTCGCATCTCGACATCCATCGCAACAGCCGTGGCAATAAATGTCCTTTGTCCCGGCACGCCTTCGGCAAGTCTCCGCGCATACTCGCTCTTGCCGCTCCTGCTTCCGCCTGTTATCAAGATTATTCTCGCCATCCGGAGTCGTCCACTTAGGAGCCTATATAGATGCTATTCGCACAATCCGCGACATTCGTAATCCGGCACTCTTCTTCTTTACTCGTGGAATTCGTCTCGCCCTTTGCCCGATTCGCGATATTCGTGATTCGGGGTCCACCTTTTTTCAAACAAAAAAATCCCCAAACCCTATTCGGGTCTGGGGATGCCGTTTTCCATCCCGGGCGTAAAACTGACCCCTTCACCGAGAGTCAAAACACCCTTTGTCGGCTGTGGGTAGGTCTTCTGGCTTACGGATCTCTCTACTCGCCGCGCCTTCCCGGTCTGATGAACCAGTGACTGTAGCGGCTTTCGTACCCGATTACAGCGGCGGGACCGCGACGGACTCTCACCGTCTTCCCATGTGTTTCCCCTGAGGAAACACCCACTTCCGTCATGTCAAGCCGTATTCTATTCCGGCGTTCGCAAAATGTCAAGTCGAGAAACAAGTCAAAAAGCATGACAACGCGAATGGTGCGAATCAAGGCGAATTACACGAACAAGAAACTCTCTGTCTGCAGAACGCACAAACTCTCTAGGTCGGCGTTCATCTGCGGTTAGAAATGCCTCTTTTTGTTTCTTCTTCTTTTCCCAAAATCCGTGTAATCAGTGAAATCCGTAGGCTGAGCCCCGCGAAGTCCCGCGCTTCGCGGGATTCCCAACACTCTTTCTTTTTGTTTGGTTGCGGCTATGCCGCGCTGCAGAATCTGCGGAGGAGAGAGGTCGTCAATCCGTGAGAATCTGTGGTTTAGGTCCAGTGGTTTACTCGTGCGATTCGCCCGAATTCGTGATTCGTGTTCCCGCTTCTTCTTTACTTCTTGCGGCTCACTGCGCCAGCAGTGTCTGGCTCCGATTCGGGCCGACGCCGACGAGCGAGGCCGGACAGCCCACGGCTTCCATCAGCCGCGAGACATACCGCTTGGCCTTATCGGGTAAATCGGAAAAGGAAGCCACCTCTGTAGTGTCCGTCTGCCAGCCGGGGAATTCCGCGTAGATGGGTTCGCATTCATTCAGGATGTCCGACTGCTCCGGAAATTCGGTTAACCTCTGGCCCCGATATAAATAGCCCTCGCATATCCTGATAGTCTCGATCTCATCGAGTACGTCCAGCTTCGTGATCGCGATCTCGGTCAGCCCGTTTATCCGTTTCGCATGCTTGACGACGAGGCAATCAAACCAGCCGCACCGGCGCGCTCGGCCGGTTGTGGCGCCGTATTCGCCACCCTTCGCGCGGATATGCTCGCCGGTGGCGTTCTTCAACTCGGTGGGCATCGGGCCGTTGCCGACCCGCGTAATGTAAGCCTTCACGACACCAATTATTCTGCCGAGTCTCTGAGGGCCTATGCCCGCCCCCACGCACACACCGCCGCTTATCGGGTGCGAAGACGTCACAAACGGATACGTACCGTGGTCAATGTCGAGCATCGTCCCCTGTGCGCCCTCAAACAGAACCGTTTTCCCATCGTCGAGGAGCCTGTTGATGTAGAGGGATGTGTTCGCAACGAACGGCTTTACCTTCTCGGCATAAGGTTGCAGTTCCGCCGCAATCTGTTCTGGATCGAACGGCGGAATATCATAAATGCGCTCGAACACGACGTTTTTTTCTTTTAGTGAGACCCGAAGCTTCTCGAGCAGTCTCTTCTTGTCAAAAAGGTCATTCACGCGAATGCCCATATAAGCGTGCTTGTCGGCATACACCGGACCAATCCCGCGCGCTGTAGTTCCGGTGCCGCTCGAAAGCTTGTTGCGCGCCGCGTCGAGCGCCTTGTGATATGGCATCACGACGTGCGCGTTTTCGGATATAAGGAGGTTCTGGCCTACGACTATCTTGCGCGTGATGAGCTCGTCAATCTCGTCGCACAATTGCTTCAGCTCAATTGCCACCCCGCTCGCGATTATGCACTTGGTGCGCGCGCGAAGAATACCGGACGGCACAAGATGAAAAATGAACTTGTCGTTGTCAACCGCGACAGTATGTCCCGCATTAGCGCCGCCGTTGAAACGAACAACCGCGTCCGCGCTCTCGGCCAAAAAATCGACTACCTTGGCCTTCGCCTCGTCTCCCCACTGCGTTCCAACGACAACATGTGCTGGCATGATGTTAAAGTTCCTTTATTTCCGTTCCACACATTGTCATTCCCGCTTTCGTCGGAATGACTTTGAAGCACGTCCATTCGTGTAATTCGTGTTCCAAAAAACTCTTCTTTTTCTTAATCCGTGCTAATCCGTAATGCAGATGTCCCTTCTCTTCTTTTTCTTATCTACCCCGTGTTCCCCGTGGTTTGATCTCTTTTTCTTCTTTTTCTTTTCCCTTAATCCGTGCAATCAGTGTAATCCGTGGTTCCCTATTTTCTTCTTTTGTTTCTTTTTCCCCGAATCCTACTAATCCGTGGTCGCAAATGTTTTTTCTCTTCTTCTTCCCATTTTCCCCGTGTTCCCCGTGGTTTGATTCCCTGAAGCGCGAATGCTGCCCATCACTTCGGCGCCTTCTTGACGTATTTCATCCGCAATTCAAACAGAATGCTCTTGAGCGCTCGCGCCTCGTCAGGGGTGAGGTTGCCGGCGGTCTTCTCCTCGAGCACTCCCAGCTCATCGATCAGATACTTCGCGCGGTTGAAGTCCTCTATCGGCTCATTCGTCTCAGGGTCAGGTATCTCCCCCAGAAAAAGAGAAGCCTGCATGGCAAGCTCGGTTACGAGCGTCACGAAGCTGGCCTGTATCGGAGGAAAGCCACCCTGCTCGGCGTGCGCTCTTTGCGAAGCATCCTTCTCTTTCTCTTGCTCCGCCTGCTTCTTCTCCCTGTCGATCTGATCCTTCCAGGATTCGTCGACTTTCTTTCCCGTTTCCGTCATAGGAGTGAGCCTCCGTCCCTAATGTGTGCGCGCCAATAGAATCTATCCAACAATCCTATGGGCGCTAATATATTCGCCCAGAATCGCCCCCGGGGATCCTTCCCTAAACTCCATTGCATTATCATCAGGCGACATTCCGCCGCCAACCATAATTCTGAGCCTTTGACAACGCCTGCGGCGTGGCTATGCGGACAAGAAGACAACGGTTGCAGCCGACTTATCATTCCCGCGCAGGCAAGCATGACACAACGTGTTCGGCTGGGCTAGATTTTAACCCCAAACCATGAACCATAAACTATAAACCATGAACCGAATTACTAGTAAATCACCTTGTTCAAAGGATACTCGAGAATCCCT